>JBKGXY010000047.1:0-16748 GCA_046546415.1 Ectothiorhodospira sp. | reverse complement strand
ATTGGGTCCCCACACGGCCGATGGCCTGACCGGGCCGGCCTTCCTCGTTGGGGGCGTAGCCACGTAGGCGGGCCCAAGTGGCACGTAATCCAAAATCCACTGCGGTGGGGTTCTGGGCCATTCGGGGATAATGGCCCCCGCAAAAATGTCATATTCTGGCTCTTGCTGCGCAGCGCCCGCCAAGGTCGTAAGCCACCCCGTCTCGGGCAGCACATCGTCGTCCGTGAATACCACGAGATCACCCTGCACATGAGGCAGCGCCAGGTTCAGTGCGGCGTTCTTTCCAAGTTTGGGTTGAAGCAGCAAGACAAGCGGGAGATGCTGCTGGTATTTTCTCAGTATGTCCGATGTGCCGTCGGTGCTGGCGTTGTCGATGGCAATGATCTGCCAGCCCCCCTCTGGGACCTGGAGTTCACACAATGCTTCCAGCATTCTTGGAAGCGTACCCGCTCCGTTATGAGAGGAAAAGATCACGGTAAGCATAGTCATACCGGGCAATGAAAGGATGGAAAGGAGGCCTTGGCACGCATTCCAGACCAGAGCATATCAATGCCGGGCAGGCTGATAGGCATGGCTCAATCGCCTCGACAATGCTGACCTGAATAAGGAGACGAGCATGGTCGTACTATTGCGCCATTCGGACCACTGCTCTGCGAGGGAAGCGGGGCATGCGTGCCTTGGTCGCCCCAGATGACTTACCAGGGCCCCGAGACCGGCAGGATGATGGGTTGATAGAATCTCCACGACCTCTGACAAGCGTTGCTGTTGGTCATAGAGTGCGGATGGATCTTCAATAGAATAGCAGGGATACGATAACTGGGTCCGATAAAGGATATCGATTCCTTTAAGAACCTGTGGACCATGGTGGCTATAGAGTGCTACTGCAAGCCCATAGGCCCGCAGCATATCGGTGAGGGCTTTGGGCCTGTCATCAGCCATGGATGCACTATTTTGTCGTGCGACATAATGATAAAGAATAGGTGGAAGCGTGGTGACCACCCGCGCACCCATAAAGCATCCGATGTTCACCAGGGTATCTTCATTGATGTCCTGCCGCCAACGAAACCCACGCAACCCATGCTCCATGATGAGCTCACGACGATAGAGCTTGTTCCAAAGGGCCCCGGTGCCAAATTCGTGTCGGCAGAAGCGTTCAAACAGATGATCGGTCAGGTTTCGTTCTTCCCTGAAACGGAACTTCATCCCCAGATACTCTCCTGATGGGGCGACCCGATCCACGCTACAGATCACGATGTCTGCTTCATTGGCCTGTGAGGCGCTGAGCATACGCTGATACATATCAGGCTCTACATAATCATCCGCATCCATGAAGCCGATCCATTGTCCGGAAGCGGCTTCCAGGCCCGAGCGGCGTGCTTCGTGAACGCCAGCATTGACGGGCTTGTAAACCGTCCGGATACGCGCATCGCCGTCTGCAAGCGCCCGCATCACGGAGGCGCTGGAATCGGACGAGGCATCATCCACCAGGATGATCTCAAGATCGGAAAGATCCTGGCCGAGCAGCGAAGAAATCGAGTGTTCAAGTGTGTCAACCGCATTGTAGACAGGGACGATGATGCTGACTTGAGGGCTTCCCATGCGTTACAACGCCCCCCCTGCAAGCCGCTTGAACTCATGCCCGACCTGGCTCAGGGTCGCCCAGCTTCCCCGTTCCACCAGGGCTCCCTTGTGCATCACCAGGATCTCGTCACAGGGTCTCACGGTAGTCAGTCGATGTGCCACGAGGATGATGGTCTTCTGCCCCGCCAGGTTGTGGATGGCCTCCATCACCACCTGTTCAGTGGCGTTATCCAGGGCGCTGGTGGCTTCATCAAAGAAGATGATGTCCGGGTCTCGATAGAGCGCACGAGCGATCCCGACGCGTTGTCTTTGCCCCCCCGAGAGACGCACGCCTCGCTCCCCGATCACGGTCTCATACCCCTGGGGAAGATCGTTGAGGACGAATTCGTGGAGATTGGCCAGTTTGGCCGCGCGGTACACTGCCGCCTGATCGATCTTCTCGGTAGGAACGCCAAGGGCGATATTGGCGGCAAGGGTCTGGTCCGCCAGGAAGATGTGCTGAGGCACATATCCCAATGCAGCCTGCCAGCGACGCACATCCGATCCCGTCAGGGGCGTCTCGTCGATCAGGATTTGTCCTTCGTCCGGTTGCAGCAGCCCCAGAAGCAGATCCACCAGGGTGCTCTTGCCGGCCCCGGAGGACCCCACCAGACCCACGGTGGTACGGGCCGGGATCTCCAGGGAGAGTTCCCGGAGGGCGGGTTCTTCCGTACCCGGATAGGTGTAAGAGACCCCTTCCAGCACGATGGCTTCGCGGGGCACGAGGCGGGCGTTGCGGGGGACCACACGGGTAAAGGGCTGGGAGCCCTCCCGGTCCCCCAGATCCGCCAGCACGTCATCCACTGCGGCCAGGTTGAATCGAATGGCCGCCACTGCCGCGAAGATCTTCTGGAAGGCCGGGATGAGTTGCCGCCCCGCCAGACCGTAGAGCCCGATGAGCGGCAGGGCCGCGCTGAGCCCTCCCTCGCCTGCCATGAGGATCAGCACCAGCAGCAGCACCCCGCCGAAGGCCACCGCCTCGATGGCGTACTTGGGCAGGCTGTTCAGCAGGGCGGCGTTGGCCTGATGCCGGGCGAAGAGTTTGGAGGGCTCGCGGTAACGCTCCAGATAGGCCCGTTCACGCCCCAGCAGGCGGATCTCCTTGGCCCCGGCGAAGGCCTCGGCCGCGGCGGTGAAGCGGGCCCGGTTGGCCGCCACCCGTTCCCGCCCGATGCGCCCGAGCCAGGCCCGGGAGAAGGCGTAGATGGTGCCGTAGATGCCCCCCAGCACCAACGACACCGTCAGGGCCAGCCAGGGCTTCACTGTCACCAGCAGGGTCACCAGGGCCAGGGCCAGCAGCACGTGACTCAGCAGCCGAAGCGCCGGCATCAGGGCCCCGCTGACCACCTGCGCGGTCTCGTTCAGGATGGTCTTGGAGAGGTCCCCGGAGTTGCGCGTGAGGTAGAAGCTGAAGGGACGGCGCATATAGTCCGCCATGAGCCGCCGGGAGAGCTCGTACTGCTGCATGTGGGAGAAGCGGGTGATGGCCCAGAAGGTGAGGGCCTGCAGGGCGGTCCCGGTCACGAAGACCACGAAGGAGACCACCCCGAGGAAATAGAGGAACGTCCGCTGGTCCTCGAAGCCCAGGATCTGGTAGATGGCCTGAAGCCAGGCATTGCGCTGGATGACCTCGGGATCGGACAGGACCGAGAGAAACGGCATGATGGAGGCCACGCCGCCGGTCTGCATGAAGGCGGTCACCACCATGAGCAGCGCCAGGAGGATGACCTTGGGGCGGTCCCTCGGGTCCAGCAGGGCGTTCAGTTTCCCGATGATTTTCAGCATCTCGCGATCCGATTCCTGACCGCCATGGGATCCCCCTGGAAGGCCCGCCTCGCTGGCGGTTTACTTGATTGATTCGAGTGTAGCCCATCCCCGGGGATGGGCATACCACGAGCGGATCGTGTGGGATGCGGGGACACCCCGCCGTTTTTCCGCTAGCATCCCCTGCAGGGGCCTATGCCCCGAGGGCCGCCGCGCGGCGGACGGGATTCTCTCCGGACGGCACGGACCATGACTCAGACCCCCCCGCAGATCGCCATCGTCATCCCCTACTACCAACGCCGGGCCGGTCTGCTGCGCCAGTGCGTGCATTCCGTCCTGGAGCAGCCCGGGGATATCCGCTTCCGGATCATCGTCGTGGATGATGGTTCTCCGGTCCCCGCCGCCGCCGAGGTGGCCCCCCTGTTGCCCCGGGCCGGGGACCGGATCCAGGTGGTGCTCCAGCCCAACGCGGGGCCCGGCGCGGCGCGCAACACCGGCCTGGACCACGTGCCCGCCGGCACGCCGCTGGTCACCTTCCTGGATTCCGACGACCAGTGGACCGGGCCCTTCCTGGAGGATGCCGTCGCGGCCCTGGGCCATGGCCATGACCTGTTCATCGGCAACAGCACCCGCACCGGCCAAGGAAAAACCCGATTCGAATGGGGGGCGGACCAGGGGCTGGACCTGCAGGCCGCGCGGCATCCCATCCTCGACCCCGAACGGGGGATCCATGAATATCACGGGGACTTCTTCGACCTGCTGGTAAGGCGCACCAGCCTGATCGGCCCCACCACCTTCGCCTACCGCTTCGAGAAATTCCCTCAGGTGCGTTTCGACCCCGACATCTACAACGGCCAGGACCGGCTGTTCAAGCTCACCCTGGGGCAGCATCTGGAGGGGGTCGCCTTCTCGCCCCGGATCTACGCACGGGAGGGCGAGGGGGTGAACATCTTTGACCGTTCCCAGTGGGGTTCCGAGGGTTCGATCCGGCTCTCCGCCAGCTATATCCGCCTGGCCCGGACCGTGCTGACCACCATCCGTCTGAATCCGGAGCAGCGCGCCTTCGTTCAGGGGCAACTGGCGGATGCGCGACACAGCCTGGTGGCCAATGTCCTGCACCTGCTCAAGCGGCGCA
Organism: Ectothiorhodospira sp.; assembly: GCA_046546415.1. Lineage (GTDB taxonomy): Bacteria > Pseudomonadota > Gammaproteobacteria > Ectothiorhodospirales > Ectothiorhodospiraceae > Ectothiorhodospira. Next base: position 12,229 of record JBKGXY010000047.1, on the reverse strand, counting down.
GGTCGGTGAATTGGACCTGGGTGCTATCGGCGTTGCGAGAGGACCCCACCTCCGCCGCCCTCGTCCCGGTGCAGCTCTGGCGCATCCTGCGCAATCGCCGCCTTTCATAGCCCATACCGAACGAAGCCCGCCTGATTACAGGAGATCCACCCATGCACGGTGCCCCGCTGGATATCCTCTCCGCTCGTGAACGCCCCTGGTTCACCGCCCGTTACCGTGGAGGGGAGGTCAGCACGGAAGGCACCCCTTCCTGCCAGCTCGGCCACCAACTGGACAACCGTACCGGACCGACCCCGGACGGGATCTTCGTGGAATGGCACTGGGATGGCACCACGCTGACCGTGCGCAACGACCGGTATGGGATCCACCCCCTGTTCTATGCCTGTCACGGCGGCGAGATCCGCATCTCCCCCAGCATCCTGCATGTCCTGGACGGCCCTTTCCCCAAGACCCTCAACGAGCCCGGACTGGCGGTCTTCTTCCGCCTCGGCTTCTTCATCCGGGAGGACACCCCCTTCGAACACGTGCATGTGCTGCCCCCCGGCAGCGAACTCCGCTGGCAAAAGGGAGATCTGCAGCTACGACGCGGCCCGCGGGACGCCCCCATGCCGGCCCATCCGGTGGGTTCCTTCGACGAAGCGGTGGAGGAATACGCGGCATTATTCCGCCAGGCCATGAAACGCCGCGCACCCGATGGCTCCGGGTTCACAGTCCCCATCAGCGGGGGGCGGGATTCACGCCATATCCTCTTTGAACTGTTGCAACAGGGCCACAAGCCGGACCGGACCGTGACCGTCCGGTCCAGACCCCCCTCCCCCAATGAAGACATCCGTATCGCCCGTATCCTGGCGGATACGCTGGAACTGAGACACGTGGAGATCGATCGGCCCGCTTCCTATTTCCAGGCCAATCTCAAGGACATCGAGCTCACCCACTTTTGTGGCAGCGGCCACACCTGGCTGCTGCCCGTGGCCGCCTATCTGAAGGGAAAGACCCATACCCTGTATGACGGGCTGGCGGGCAGCGTCATCTCCGGAGGGTTCCAGGTCAATGAGAGAAAACTGGCGCTGGTCGAGGCGGGCCACACCCGGGATCTGGCCACCCACCTGCTGAGGGAGAACGCCATCGAGCCGTTCCTGAATTCCACCCTGCGCCCCCCGATGGCCAGGCGCATGAATGAAGACCTGGCGATCGAGCGGCTCACCGAGGAACTGGAGGGACACATGGAGGCCCGCCACCCCCTGGTCTCGTACATCTTCTGGAACCGCACCCGGCGCGGGATCAGCCTGATCCCCTACTCCATCATGGGAGACGTGGAGCGCGTTTTTTGCCCCTACCTGGATCACGATGTCTTCAACTTCCTGATGAATCTGGATGCCTCCTATTCCCTGGGCAATGCCCTGCATGACGAGACCATCCGCCGATCCTACCCCGAATACGCCCATCTCCCGTACGAAAACAAGGATGCCCCCCGTGACAAGGGGCAGGACTACAGCGCCTATTACCGGCGATCCGTACGCGAATTCCTGGGCCATTTCCTGCGCCATCCGGAGACCCTCCGCTCCGGGCTGATCCGTTCCGAGCGGGTGTTGCTCATGGTCATGCGGGACCTGCTCAAACCCCGCTGCGAAAACACCTGGTACCTGCAACCCAGCCTGTTCAGCCTCGAACTGGAGCGGGCAGCCACTCAAGGCCGATCTCCTGAGTGAAGGCGGAACCGGCCGGGATCTCCCGGGAGGCCAGGCAATGGCCTTCGGCTCCGGGCAGGGTGGCCTCTTGGGCGGCGACCTGCCAACCCTCGCAGGCCTCCACCTTCCGGGACGCCCCGTTCTCCAGACACCACGTCCCCCGGCGATGGCTGGGGCGGGGATCCCGCAACGTGGCGTGACCACAGGGGTTGAGCAACGTGACCGGCCGGTCGAGCCGATTCCGCAGGGTCATCTCCATCCGGATCACGGGACGGTCGGTGCGCATCCGGACACGCAACCCGGCCTCGATGCCAACGAGTGCACGGCGTTGCAGGGCCGCCCGCCGTCCCAGCCTGCCCTGGAGCAGGCGCCAATCCAGGGCTGAGAGGATCCGCCCCCCCAACCCCTTCGGCGGGGCCCTGACCAGCGGTACCGGATGCCCCCGAAGCACCAGTTCCACCGCCCCCTCACGCCCCTGCTGCCCGCGACACACCCACTGATTCAGGGCGTACAGGGCCCGGCCCACGCGCAGGACCGGCGTCCATCCGGCCAGGGCCGGTTGCTGCTCCAGGGCATTCAGGGGCACCCGAACCGGTGGGGGACACAGGGGGATGCCATGCCAGGTCATGTGGAAGGGCAGGCCCCCGCCATAACGCATCTCGGCCCATGACGAACTGAACGATTGCGGCGGCTGGCCGCGGGAGGACCACAGGGCCAGCATGCCCTCGGGATCCCCCAGACGCAGGAGGCCGGCGACCTCATCCGTTTTCGTGTCCGCCATCCCGGGCGAAGGGAACCCCTTCAACGGGGCTGCCGGGCCCCGCTGGGCCCTCCACCGGGCCCATGCCAGGATGGCCACCGTCCAGGCATTGTAGACGGACAGGTGCATGTAGTTGTCCCACCCCGACCCCGAAGGGGTCAGTTCCAGGAAACCATCCCCCCGGCGCTGCCGCTGCCATCGTTGCAGCAATCCCTCCAGGAGCCGCAAGCGACCTTCATCCGCCTGTCCTCCCGCCCCTCCAAGGACGAGAGCGGCGGCCAGGCAGGCATCCCCGAACAGGCCATGGTTGGTCCGCCCGAAACCACCCACATGGCCCCCGCCATCCCAGAGCCCAAAGGCCCACGCCTCCAGGCGATGTGCAAGGCCATGGAGGGATTCGTCATTGGTGTGAACGGCCACCAGACGGGTGAGGAACAGGGCCTTGTGGTGATAGGCGATGGGTGTGGCTCCTCCCGTTCGACTCCGGGGATGAGCGGGATAATCGATGAAACCCCCGGCGGGGGTCATCCAGCGTCGCAGCGTCCGCGCATACCGATCCCGTGCCCATCGGCCGTGCAATCCACCCTCCCCGGCCTCCAGGATCCGGCAGGCCCGGGCCAGCAGGGTCCAGTTATTGGAGGGATATCCCCCCTCCAGGGGGCATCGCCGGCGTGCCTGGGCCACGAGACGCTGTTCCGCCGCCGGCGCACCGGCCTCCTGCAACACCCCGCCCAGCAGATTCAACAGCAGGCGGTTGAAGGGATGATGTCCCAGGGCCCCCCGGGGCAATGCCATCCAGGCGGCGAAGGGCTCCTGCCAGCGCGAGCCCCCGGCCTCCAGCAGGCGCAGCGCCAGGGTCGAGGCGAGCAGACCATAGTGATCCGCGGGGGTCGGGGCCCGGTCCTGGGGGTCCCAGAGGCCGGAACCCGCCTGGAGATGATGGCGCAGCGCATCGCATAGGGTGTCCAGGGTATCCGAGAGGAGGGTCTCCACATCGGCAGGGCAGCCCGCGGACGGTGCCCTTCCCACTTCCCGCAAGGGGGATCCCGATCCGGACACCGGCATGGCTCAAGCGCCCCGGTCCATGCCCGGGTTCGCCTGGGGACGGGGGACAAAATCCGGAAAGCGGGGCCTGGGCACACCGGAATCCTGTTCCGCTTCCACCCTCGACACGGCCGTGCCGGCCCGCTCCGGACTCACCCCCTCATCCAGCTCACGCCGCAGGATCACGGTGAGGGCGACGAGGGCGTAGACCAGCTCGAAATAGGCCATGTCCAGGAAGGCCCCGGCCACCAGGAAACCGATGAGGCCCACCTTGACGGCCCAGGCGTATTCCTCCAGCCACTTCTGCCCGGTGCGTCGTCGCGCGGTCTTCTGGATGCGGTGCAGGGTGGCCAGCATGGCCCCCATCAGGAGCAGATAGACCCCCAGCCCGGCGAAGCCGTGATGGCCCATGAGCTGGAAATAGGTGCTGTGGGGGGAGAGCGCGAAACGCCACGTCCCCTCGAACTCGGCGTACTGGATCCACCAGTCGTAACCCATATTCCTGTTGGCAAATCCCATCCCGGTCAGGGGGCGCTCCAGGGCCATGTTCCAGTTCACCCCCCAGGACTGGATGCGCTGCATGGCCGAGGTGTCTTCATGGTAATTGCGGATGGACTCCCAGCGGTCCATCAGCTTGTCCGGCACCGTGACCCCCACCACGGAGACCAGGACGAAGGCCACGGCCACCAGCACCCCCTTGCGGCGCATGCGCAGGAAGAGGAAGGGGGCCACCACCAGGATCCCCAGGAAGGCCCCGCGGGAATAGGTGGCCAGGATGGCGATGGCGGTGAGCCAGAAGGTGGCATAGGCCCCCCAGCCCAGGGGTCGCATCCAGCGCTGCAGTCGTGGGATATCCCAATCCAGCCAGCGATGATGCAACATGCGGGCGGTGGCCAGGATCAGGGGCAGGATCATCACCATGGCCATGCCGACATAGGTGTTGCCCTCGATGTAGGAACGCGCAGGTCCCAATACCTGGTGTTGTCCGCCGGTGAGGATGGCGAAGATCCCGCCCTTTAGGCCGTAGAAGGCGATGGAACCCGTCATCACCAGCAGTAGCGGGACCACCCGCCGCTCGCCGAAGATGAGCATGGGGGCCACAAAGGTGATGGCCAGGATCTTCACCAGCTTGATCCACTGATCCCAGGCGCCGTCCGGGTTCACCGCAAAGACACTGGTCATGGTGGCCCAGGCCAGGAAGAGGCCGAGCAGGAGCATCTCCCGGGTCATGGGCAGGGGCCGCCGGTCCTTCGCCAGGAACACGGCCACCAGGGTGGTGCCACCGATGACCACGGCCAGGGGAAAGGTGCGCATGAAGCCCCAGGTCAGCCCCTGGGGGGACATGAGCCCCACCCAGTACCAGCCCAGGATGCCCACCCAGGGGCGCATGAGGATGACGGGCACCAGGCCCATGACGATGCCGAAGAGGGCGAGATCACGCAGCGGCATGGTTCACCGGTCCACGGCCGACGGAAAGGTCACGAAGGACTGGCTTTCGCGTCACTCATCCTCTCCTTCGGGGCCATCCACGGAGTACCCCTTCCGCTGCAGCATGTCCCTCAGACCCGACAGGGGATAGCCCTGGGCATAGGCCTTCCGTGCATGATCCCGGGCCGCCTCGTATTCCTCCAGATCGAACAGCACCAGTCCCAGGTTGTAGTGGACTTCGGGGTTCTCCGGGGCCATTTCGGCGGACTCCCCGAGGTATTTTCGTGCTTCCTCCATCCGTTCCAGGCGGAACGCGTGCAGACCCTGGATGAAGGGCACCATGGCATCCTCCGGATTCACCTGGCGGGCCCACTGGAAACGGCATTCGATGGGCCATTCCGCGCGCCGGGGCTTCGATCGCCCTTCCCGGACCACCAGGCGGCTCAGGGCGTCCAGGGCGGCATGGTGGTTCGCGAAATGATTGAGGACATACTCAAGCTCATTGATGAGATACCCAGTTGCACCTCTGCGAAGCATCCTTACATCCTGGGTGAAATGCACCTTTTCAACAATACCCAGCGAACGCCTGTCTCCGGGATCCAGGTAATCCTTTCCATGTCCCTGCAGAGGGCCACACATGCCCTGTGCGACAGAGACAATGGGAAATAACATCAAGGCCAAAAAAAGCGTAGAAAAAACAACAAGGACCCGACCCGACTGGTTCATCATTGCATTGCACCCCCTCATCAAAGACCTCCTGCCTTCCACCCGGAACATGCAGGCTGAAAGAAACTTGACCTCCCTTTTCGGGGCCCCAGAGCGCCGTTACCGCATTCCCGGACATGCCAGGAATGCACCTAAGCACCAGACCCCTCTTCCAGTGTGGCTACGGCTACACTATGCTTCTCGGTTTCGGGCCAAGGAACATCTTGTTACAGGAACGACACCATGTCCACTCACTTCGCCCCTTCCACCTTAGCCACTGCCGTTGTCGTTGGCCTGTGCGCACACGGCCTGGCTGTGGTCCGGGGTCTCGCCCGGAGCAGCGTACCGGTGATCGCACTGGAGGCACGGCGGGAATTACCGGCCTGTCACACCCGCATGGCCCGGGTAATCCACACCCCTGATATCAATGATATCGGGCTGATCCAGGCCCTGAAGCAACTCCGTGCATCCCTCCCCAACACCCCGAATCCGATCCTGTTTCTCACCAACGACAACATGGTGCGAGTGGTCGCACGCCACTGGAATGAGCTGGATGGTCTCTATGAACTCAGCTGGTCCCACTGCAGGGAGCAGGTCCTTTCCCTGCTGGACAAGACCAGCCTAGAGGCCCACTGCCAGGCGCATGACCTGCCCTACCCCAGGACCTGGACCTTTTCCGGGGAAGAAGCACCTGCTCAGGCGGCCCTGGAGACCCTAGAGGCTCAGGGGCTGACCTTCCCGCTGATCGTAAAACCCACCCGCCCCCTTTCAGGCTTCAAGGTGCGTCTGGTTCATGATCGGGCCGCTTTGATCGCGCTGGCCACGCGCCATTCCAAGGCCTTGCCTTTCTTGCTGCAGCACTGGGTGCAGGGGGGGGATCGACGGATTCTCTTTACGGCCTTTTATCTGGATCAGGGCCGGATACTGGCCCGTTTTTCTGGTCGCAAACTGGCCTCGCGTCCACCCGCCATGGGACAGACCACCGTAGCCGAGTCCTACCCTCATGACCGCATGGAGGCCCTGGCCGAAGCTTTTTTCAAACCCTTGGGGCTTTCGGGACCGGTTTCGCTAGAAGCCAAACTGGATGAACACGGAAATCCCTGGATCATCGAACCCACACTGGGTCGCACCGACTATTGGCTGGACTGCTGCACGGCCAACGGGGTCAATCTGCCCCTTGTGGAATACCAGCGGCAGTGCGGCCAGGAGGTATCGGCCCCAGGGCAAGCGAACGGCCGGATCTGGTTCGACACCGAGAGCAGCCCGGGCTGTTACCTGCATTTGCGGTGGCAGGGGGGGGAGACGGCAACAAGGCATTGGCGCGCCCGCTTCGCCTACTGGGATCGGCACGACCCCATGCCCTTTGTTTGGGCGCAGTGGCAACTACTGAGCAGGTTTGCTTCCAGGGCACTGAATTGGCTCGGGCGCGTGACTCAACGGTCGCGCGCGCTCAAGGCCCGACCTTGATGCGTGGACCCGTCCCCCCCCTGAATGAGAGAGACCACCGCGGCGATTGGGAGCCCACACTGAATTCCAAGGATCCCAGCCCGATAAACACCCGCGAACCCACCACCTTGGCGCCCAGCCGCTGATGGGCACGCAGGGAAGCGGGATTGAAAGCCGATATGCGGCTGCATGTGTAAAGGAAACCTCGCGCCACCAGCCGCCGGCTTGCCTCCTGCCAGAGCCTGGAAAAGCTGATGCCCAGCCGATGAGATGGCGATAGATACACATCAAAATCCCACACAGCCAGCCCCTTAGGCTGAGGCAGGAACACACAACGCACTTCGTCTTCCTCGTAAGGCCCCTCCAACCACCACAGGAACCCGACCAGTTCCCGATCACTGAGCACACCCAGACAATAAGCGCCTTGCCGAAATCGATGATGGATGAAGTACGGCTCGCGGGCCATGCCATTGAGTAACGGATCCCCTTCCCTGATCTCCCGGAACTGGAGTTGTCGACCTCGGTGAGCGGGTACAGACGGCATTTCGTCCAATGGTTGTACCACCAGATAATACTTGATGATCCGCAGCCATCCCCCGGTCAGCCGTGACAGAAGTTGTGATAGCAAGAACCAGACCCCATCGCGCCTGCCCAGTTGACGCAGGACGGGAAACACGTGGGAAGTCCAACCATATCTCAATGCGTCATCCCCCCAACGGGGTTCAGGTTGCGAACCAATGCGCTACCGACCTAGCCAATGCAGAGTCCACCAGCACACCTGATCCCGCCATTCACGCCTTGAGAAGGTATGGTTGGCCTCTTTCAATTCGCGCACAGTGACCCGCTGCTCTTCCCAAAGCCCGGCCCAGGACGGGCTTTGGGCCGCCACATCACGAAATTCCGCCGCCGTCAGGTCCTCCCCGCTGAGAATCAGCAGGATGCGCCCCTCAAAACGCTGCCAGCCACCCGCCATGCGCTCAGGCAGATGACCTTGAAGCGCCGCGGTTCGCGACGATGGCTCGTCGCTCGTACCCGAGCGTTCGGACGGACGCGCCACGGTGCGATGCATCAGATCCGCGAGCGAACGCAGGGAATGAAGCGGATTGAATCGCCCACTGAACACACCGGACCAGAAATCGCGACTGAACACACGCTTCACGTAGTAGTGCTTGAGATAGGCCTTGGCCAGGCCTTGTTCGGTGCGCACCCAGGGGTTGAGGAGCACAAGCCCGGCCACCCGGGGATCCCGCCAGGCGTACATGAGGCTAGCCGATGCGGCATCACACAGACCCCAGATCACGATGCGATCCAGATGAGGCATCCGGGATTGAAAGGCATCGATGGCTGCCTCGATGTCCTCGTCGATGTGTTCGAAGTCTCGCTGATCACCGCCGGCGTCGCCCATACCCCGGTAATCAAAACGCATCACCGGGATACCCCGGGCGGAAAGATCCCGGGCCAGCAGCAGAAATTGCCGGTGACTCCCTACCCGGTACTGGGGGCCGCCCACGAGGATCAAGACCCCGGTACGGGCTTCCTGCGCACCCGGGTGGATCATACCCACCAGGGGCATCTCGTCCACGTGGAAGAGGAAGGCATCGGGGCTCATGGGGGGATGACCTCTTGGGCGCGCCGGGTGGTGGCCTCGATCAGCTCCGGCACCTCGCGGATCTCCTGCGTCGCCCAGAAGGGCTCGCCCGTCAGCACTTCAGCGTGCACGGCCATACCGGACGCCGTCCAGGTCTGAACCTGACGCTGGGCAGCCGGTGAAAGCGGCGCATCGGCGGTACCCGATACTTCGAACCAGGCCACCTCACCCGAGGGAGGGGACCGCAATGTTGCCGCCGAAAGACCTGCCACCCATTCCGGGTGCAAGGCGTAGCCCGCCACCTCCAGGGTCTCACCATTCCGCAGTCGTTCACGCAGGGCCTTGGTGGTCTCCCCCTGGCTCCCCGACATCATCCCCGAGGCCACGCGCAGGCGAAGGATCTGATTCAGATGGACGTCCCCCTGGGTGACCGGTTGCCAGAGGATCGTCAGGGCAGGCATGCATGGATGGGAGGAAAGCAGATCACTGATGAGCAGGCATCCTGCCCTCAGGCCCCACAGGATCAGGGGTTGGTGCTCGTCCTGGGGCAGATCCTGTACACAGGTGTGCAGGTCATCCAGCCATACGGCCCAGCGGGCCTCCCCGAAATCCCCGTCGCTATCACCGCAACCATACAGATCCGGCTGGATCACCATCCAGCCTTGGGCGGCCAGTTGACGCGCCTGCAGGGCGGCCATGCGCCGGGACTTGTTGTGCTCTTCCAGGAAGGGATGCACGTATAAAACGGTGCCGCGTACGGGGACACCTTCAGGTGGCCGATGCACCACCTGAAAGAGCGCACCTTGCCGGCCCTGGATGAAGCCCACATCCATGCGCGTCTTGCACGAATCCTGGTTCAATCACGCCCCCGCCAGTTTTCCATCCACAAACTCCGTCAGCGAACCCAGCGTCTCGAACGTCTCCGCGCTGATCTCGTCATCGTCCACCACGATGCCGAACTGCTCCTCCAGGGCGGTGAGGATGCCCACCACCGCCATGGAATCCAGCTCCGGGAGATGCCCCAGCAACGGGGTGGAGGCCTCAAACGAGGCCGAACGCCCGTTCAGGCCCAGGACGGAATCCAGAACCCCCTTGATCTGTTCCATGCTCGACATGCCGTTCCCCGTATCTTGTCGCGGCCAGGGCCCCCGCGACGACCGCGCGAGGCTGGCCCGAGGATGACCGCTGGGATTATGATGACTCACTGAGTGGATGCCTTATCGGGCATGCAGTATATAACCCCACCCCCAGGGGCGAACAGGCATATGTCAGGACTCTGCGGTTGCTTTACCACGGACGGTGGCGGGTCTCTCCACACCGATCCATCCTGTACCGGGGAACTCCCCGCCCGGCCGGGGGCCACGACGCAGCACCGCGAAACCCGGGGCGGGGGCTGCCGGACCCGGGATGGCTGGGTGGGAGGAGAGCCCGGGGGCGTGGTGGTCGCCCTGGCCGGACATCCCCGCTGGCGGGACGCGGAACTGGCCGCCCTGGCCCGCGACGGCGACCCGGCCCGGGCCCTGTGGGAGGGCTACCGGCGCCACGGCCGGGGGGTGCTGGAACGGCTGGGGGGGGATTTTGCCCTGTGCGTGCTGGACCCGGACCACCGGCGCCTGCTGGCGGCCATCGACCGCATCGGCCAGTTCCCCCTCTATTTCGCCCGCCTCCCGGGCGGTGTGGCCTTCGGCACCTCGGCCGCCAGCGTCCTGTCCCACCCGGGCATGGAGCGGCGCGTCACCCCCGACGGCCTCTTTCATTACCTCTTCTTCCACATGCTGCCGGCACCCATGAGCCTGTATGACGGGCTGGAAAAGCTCCAGGGGGGCCAGTGCCTGATCCTGGAGGGCGATGGCCCGCTGCGGGTGGAGGCCTACTGGCAGCCGCGATTCCAGGAGCCTGCGGGTGCCGACGGCGCCGCCCTGGGGCGGGAACTCCACCAGCACCTGGAGACGGCCGTACGGCGCCTGAACGATGAGCCACAGACCGGGGCCTTCCTCAGCGGCGGCCTGGACAGCTCCACCGTGAGTGGTTACCTGGCCGCCCTGCGCCCAGGCGAGGCCGACACCTTCAGCATCGGTTTCGACGCCCCGGGCTATGACGAAATGGAATATGCCCGCACGGCCTCGCGCCATTTCAACACCCGCACCCACGAATACTACGTCACCCCCGGGGACGTGGTGGAGGCGGTGCCGCTGATCGCGGCGGCCTATGATGAGCCCTTCGGCAACTCCTCGGCCCTGCCCGCCTACTTCTGTGCGCGGTTGGCCGCCGATGCCGGCATCCGGCGCCTGCTGGCCGGGGACGGCGGCGATGAACTCTTCGCCGGCAACGCCCGCTACATGAAACAGGAAGTCTTCGAACACTGGGGACGCCTGCCCGCCCCCCTGCGCCGGACCCTGCTGGAGCCCTGGATCACCCGCTTGCCCCGGGGCGTGCCCCTGCTGGGCAAGGCCCGCAGCTATGTGGAGCAGGCCCGCATCCCCCTGCCCGACCGCCTGCAGACCTACAACCACCTGTTTCGCCTGAATCTGACCGATCTATTCGAGCCGGACTTTCTGGAACAGGTGGATGAAGACGCCCCCTGGTCCCTGATGCGGGAGATCTACCACCGCCCCACCGGGGCATCGCCCCTGAACCGCATGATGTACCTGGACTGGCAGCAGACCCTGGCGGACAACGACCTGCGCAAGGTGAGCCGCATGGGCCAGTTGGCCGGGGTGGATGTGGTATACCCCATGCTGGACGAGGACCTGGTGGAATTCTCCTGCCGGGTGCCTTCCCGCCTGAAGGCCTCCAGGGGACGTTTGCGACACTTTTATAAGGAAGCCATGGGCGGCTTCCTGCCCGATGAGATCATCCACAAGAAGAAGCACGGCTTCGGCCTGCCCTTTGGCGTATGGATGCAGGAACACCCGCCCCTGCGGGAGATGGCCTACGACGGGCTGCTGCGGTTCAAGGGCCGGGGGATCATGAAACCGGACTTCATCGACCGGCTCATCCAGATGCACCGCCAGCAGCACGCGGTCTACTACGGGGAGATGGTATGGATCCTGATGATGCTGGATCTGTGGATGGAGACGCACAAACTCTCCGTTGAGGCCACAGGTTGATGCGCATCCTCTATCACCACAGGATTGCCTCCAAGGATGGGCAGTACGTCCACGTGGAAGAATTGACCCAAGCCCTCAAGCGCCAAGGCCATGAGATCATCATGGTGGCGCCGCGCCTGATGGAAGACCATGAATTCGGGCGAGGCAGTCCACTGGTCGCACGATTGAAAAGACATATTCCGGCAGGCATCTACGAATCACTGGAACTGGCGTATGCCCTGGTGGCCTTCGTGCAGATCCTGATCCAAGCCCTTCGCAACCGCCCCGATTTCATCTACGAGCGTTATAACCTCTACCTGCCCTCGGGCACTTGGGCCAGCCGTTTGCTGAGGATTACACTACTTCTGGAAGTCAATGCGCCCTTATTCGAGGAGCGCCAACGATTCAACGGGATCGCGCTACCCCGATTGGCGCGCTGGAGCGAAGACTATGTCTGGAGACGGGCCCACCTGGCCCTCCC
>JBKGXY010000046.1:0-16833 GCA_046546415.1 Ectothiorhodospira sp. | reverse complement strand
GTTCGCCGGGGGACAGCTTTGTCATCCGGCCCACCCGGGAGGCCGCCAGCCGCATCGACATGGAGATCAGCGATCCGGAGAAGGTGGCCGCCGCGGCGGCCATGGTCCCCACGGTGCCCGAGGGCACGGAGGTGGAGTCCCTGTCGGTGGTGGACCCCGATGACTACCAGTCCTGGGCCGACTGGGGTGGCGCGGCCCCCGGGGAGATCGACTTCGACGAGGCGGACTTCACCGAGAGGTCCGAGGGGGTCTGGCGCGCTGAAAAAAACGGGGTGGAGATCATCGTGCGTGGCAGCCAGCCGGCGGATGGTGACGTGCGCATCGCCCGCAACGAGGACTTTGGTGTGGGGGACAACCGCAACGCCCTGGGTCTGTCCAACGTGCAGAGCACCCAGTACCTGGACGAGGGCAGCACCTCCCTGGAAGGGGCCTACAACAGCCTCGTGGGCAAGGTGGGCACCCAGACCCGCCAGGCCGAGGTGGCCGCGGACGCCCAGGCCCGGCTCCTGGAGGACGCCCAGGCCCAGCGGGACAGTGTCTCGGGGGTGAACCTGGACGAGGAGGCCGCCAATCTGATGCGCCACCAGCAGGCCTACCAGGCCTCCGCCCAGGTCATCAGCATCACCAATACCCTTTTCGACACCCTGATCGGTGCAGTGAGGCGATAGGCCATGCGTATATCCACCAGCCAGATCTTCCAGAACGGCGTCGATGTGATGCAGCGCCAGCAGGCGGAGATGGCCCGCACCCAGAACCAGCTGTCCACGGGCCGCCGCATCCTCACCCCCTCCGATGACCCCAGCGGCAGCGTGCAGACCCTGCAGTTCGAGAGCCGTGTCAAACAGACCGAGCAGTACCAGAGGAACGGCGAACTGGCCGAGCGCCGCCTGCGCCTCACCGAAAGCACCCTGGCCGATGTGGGGGACGGGCTGCAGCGCATCCGGTCCCTGGCGGTGCAGGCCAACAACGCCTCCCAGACCGACGAGACCCGGGGCCATCTGGCCAAGGAGATGCGCCAGGTCCTGGACGGCCTCGTGGACCTGGCCAACACCCGGGACGCCAACGGGGAATACCTGTTCGCGGGATACCGTTCCGAGACCAGGCCCTTTGCGGCCGATGCCGGCGGGGAGATCGTCTACCAGGGGGACCAGGGGTCGCGCGAGGTGGACATCAGCCCAGTGCGCCGCATCGCCGTGGGGGACGCGGGTGATGCCGTCTTCGGTGGTGCCGACGGTGGCCTCAAGGACGGTAACGGGGAATTCACCGTGACCCCGGATCCCGATAACACCGGTTCGGGGGTGGCCGGTGCCGGCGAGGTGGTGGACCGGGACCTCTGGGAGGGAAGTCAGGGGGATTTCCCCGTGACCATCGAGTTCGTGAACGATGGGGAACAGTTCCGGTTCCTGGATGATGCCGGGACCCCGGTAGATGTGACTGATGGGGATGGAAACACCGTCACTGCGGGTACTGAAATCGACTTCACCCCGGATCAGGACATCGAGTTCAACGGCGTCCAGTTGCAGGTCCAGGGTCGTCCGGATGCGGGGGACTCCTTCGAGATCCGGGCCTCCGAGGAGCAGACCCTGTTCCAGGGGCTGGACCGGATGATCACCGCCCTGGAGACGGGCAGCGGCGACACCACCGCGCCGGTGAACAACGCCATCAACCGGGGCCTGACGGAGCTGGACGGCGCCCTGGAGCACGTCCTGGACGTGCGCGCCACCGTCGGTGCGCGGCTCAATGCCCTGGAGTCCCAGGACGGGATGCATGAGGAACATACCCTGCAGATGGAGACCACCCTCTCCGAGATCCGCGACCTGGATTACGCCGAGGCCATCAGCCGCTTCAACCAGCAACAGGTGAGCCTGCAGGCCGCCCAGCAGTCCTATACCCAGGTGGCCCGGCTGTCGCTGTTCGACTTCATGCGCTGATCCTGCCTACGGACCGCCCCGGGGGCGGTCCCTCCGCCCGCGCCCCCGATATGGCCACGCCGCCGGGGGCGGTCCCCCTGCCTCGTTCGTGATAGAATTGCGGGTTTTCCAGAAAACCATCGTGGGAAGACCATCCATGCAGGAACTGAACCCGTTGTTTGCCCAGATCAAGGACCTGCAAGGGCGTGTGGACGCCCTGAGGGGGTATCTTTGACTTCGATGCCAAGCGTGAGCGCCTGGAAGAGGTCAACCGCGAGCTAGAGGATCCGGCCATCTGGAACGATCCGGACAAGGCCCAGGCCCTGGGCAAGGAACGGGTCCACCTGGAGGGGATCGTCCACAACCTGGAGCGCATCGGCGGCGGCCTGGAGGATGCCGGGGAGCTGCTGGAGATGGCCCAGGCGGAAGAGGACGAGGACACCGCCGCATCCGTGCGCGCGGACCTGGAGCGCTACGAGGCCACCGTGGCCGATCTGGAGTTCCGGCGCATGTTCTCGGGCGAGATGGACGAGCGCCCCGCCTTTCTGGAGATCCAGGCCGGGTCCGGAGGCACCGAGGCCCAGGACTGGGCGGAGATGCTGCTGCGCATGTACCTGCGCTGGGGCGAGCGCCACGGTTTCACCACCGAGCTCATGGAGGTCTCCGAAGGGGAGGTGGCGGGGATCAAGAGCGCCACGGTGCGTTTCGACGGCCCCTACGCCTTCGGCTGGCTGCGCACCGAGACCGGGGTGCACCGCCTGGTGCGCAAGTCCCCCTTCGACTCCGGCAACCGCCGCCACACCTCCTTCAGCTCCGTCTTCATCTCCCCCGAGGTGAGCGACGATATCGACATCGAGATCAACCCGGCGGACCTGCGCATCGACGTCTACCGGGCCAGCGGTGCCGGCGGCCAGCACGTGAACCGCACCGAGTCCGCCGTGCGCATCACCCACCTGCCCACGGGGGTGGTCACCGCCTGTCAGAACGGGCGCTCGCAGCACAAGAACAAGGACTTCGCCATGAACCAGCTCCGGGCCAAGCTCTACGAGCTGGAGCTGCAGAAGCGCAATGCCGAGAAGCAGGCCATGGAGGACAGCAAGGCGGACATCGGCTGGGGCAGCCAGATCCGCTCCTACGTGCTGGACCAGTCCCGCATCAAGGACCTGCGCACCGGTGTGGAGGTGGGCAACACCCAGGCGGTGCTGGACGGCGATCTGGATGCCTTCATCGAGGCCAGCCTGAAAAGCGGCCTGTAATGCCCCGCCGGGGCCACTTCCCGGGCCCCGGGACGACATCACCCCGTTTCCCCGATACGACTTGGCACCTCAATCCATGACCGATCCCACCCAGGACGAGAACAAGCTCATCGCCCAGCGCCGCGAGAAGCTCCAGCGGCTGCGGGAGACCGGGCCCGCCTTCCCCAACGATTTCCGCCGCAATGTCATGGCCGGCGAACTCCACGCCGAATACGGCGAGCGGGACGCGGCCTTCTTCGAGAACGAGCCCGTGCGCGTGGCCGTGGCCGGGCGCATGATGGCCAAGCGGGTCATGGGCAAGGCCAGCTTCGTGCAGCTTCAGGACATGTCCGGGCGCATCCAGCTCTTCGTGCAGCGGGACGCCCTGCCGGAGGGGGGCTATCAGGCATTCAAGGGCTGGGACGTGGGGGACATCCTCGGCGCCGAGGGGACCCTGTTCCGGACGAAGACCGGGGAGTTGTCGGTGCAGGTGGACACCCTGCGTCTGCTCACCAAGTCCCTGCGCCCCCTGCCCGAGAAGTTCCACGGGCTCTCCGACACCGAGACCCGTTACCGTCAGCGCTACGTGGACCTGATCATGAACGAGCCGGTGCGGGAGATCTTCCGCGTCCGCACCCGCATCATCCGGGGGATCCGCGACTATCTCGATGGCCGGGGCTTTCTGGAGGTGGAGACCCCCATGATGCAGGCCATCCCCGGTGGCGCCACGGCCCGGCCCTTCGCCACCCACCACAACGCCCTGGACATGCAGCTCTTCCTGCGCATCGCCCCGGAGCTGTATCTCAAGCGCCTGGTGGTGGGGGGCTTCGAGAAGGTCTACGAGATCAACCGCAACTTCCGCAACGAGGGGCTGTCCACGCGGCACAACCCCGAGTTCACCATGCTGGAGTTCTACGAGGCCTATGCGACCCACCACGAGCTCATGGACCTCACCGAGGATCTGCTGCGCACCCTCACCCGGGACGTGCTGGGCTCCACCACGGTGCGCTATCAGGGGGAGACCTACGACTTCGGCCGGCCCTTCGAACGCCTCACCGTCAAGGAGGCCATCCTCCGGTACAACCCCGATCTGGAGGCCGCCGACCTGGAAGACGAGCAGAAGGCCCGTACCGTGGCCGAACGCCTCGGCATCCCCCTGAAGGACAGCTACGGTCTGGGCAAGGTGTGGATCGAGATCTTCGAGAAGACGGTGGAGACGCGCCTGACGGATCCCACCTTCATCACCGCCTATCCCACGGAGGTCTCCCCCCTGGCCCGGCGCAACGATGCCGATCCCTTCGTCACCGACCGCTTCGAGTTCTTCGTGGGGGGGCGGGAGATCGCCAACGGCTTCTCGGAGCTGAACGACTACGAGGATCAGGCGGAGCGCTTCCGGCTTCAGGTGCAGGAGAAGGAGGCCGGCGACGACGAGGCCATGCATTTCGACGCCGACTACCTGCGGGCCCTGGAACATGGCATGCCGCCCACGGCGGGGGAGGGGATCGGCATCGACCGTCTGGTGATGCTGTTCACCGATTCCCCCTCCATCCGGGACGTGCTGCTCTTTCCCCACATGCGCCCGCAGGCCGAGTGAGACCCGTCCGGTCTCCCTCGGGAGACCGGGGCGGTGCGCGGGGTGGTCAGTCCCCGGGGATCCGCGGGGCCGCGGCCAGCACCTCGGGGCTGGCCTGGTCGGCGTAGGCCTCGAAGTTCTCGTGGAACAGGCGGGCCAGGCGCGCGGCCGTCTCCCGGTAGTCCGCCGCGTCGGACCAGGTGTTGGCCGGGATGAGGGCCTCCTCCGGCACACCCGGGCAGGAGGTGGGCACCTGCACGCCGAAGACCGGATCCTCCACCGTGGGGGCCGATTCCAGGGCCCCGCTGTGGATGGCGTCGATGATGGCCCGGGTGTGGGCGATGCTCATGCGCCGGCCCACGCCGTAGGGGCCGCCGGTCCAGCCCGTGTTCACCAGCCAGACCCGCACGTCGTGCCGGCGGATGCGTTCCGCCAGCAACTGGGCGTACCGGGTGGGATGCCACACCAGGAACGGGGCCCCGAAACAGGCGGAGAAGGTGGCCTGGGGCTCGGTCACGCCCACCTCGGTACCCGCCACCTTGGCGGTGTAGCCGCTGATGAAGTGGTACATGGCCTGGGCGGGGGTGAGGCGGCTCACCGGCGGCAGCACGCTGAAGGCGTCGCAGGTGAGAAAGATCACGTTCCGCGGTTGTCCGCCCGTGCAGGGGATCTTGGCGTTGGGGATGTATTCCACGGGGTAGGAGCAGCGGGTGTTCTCGGTGATGGAGGTGTCGGTGTAGTCCACCTCCCGGGTCTGGGGGTCATAGACCACGTTCTCCAGCACCGATCCGAAGCGGATGGCGTTGTAGATCTCCGGTTCCGCCTCCGGGTCCAGGTTCACCGCCTTGGCGTAGCAGCCGCCCTCGATATTGAAGATCCCCCGGTCGCTCCAGCAGTGCTCGTCGTCGCCGATCAGGTGCCGGTGCGGGTCCGCGGAGAGGGTGGTCTTGCCCGTACCGGAGAGGCCGAAGAAGATGGAGACATCCCCGTCGTCCCCCTCGTTGGCGGAACAGTGCATGGAGAGCACGTCCTGGCGGGGCATGAGGTAGTTCATGAGGGTGAACACGCCCTTTTTCATCTCACCGGCGTATTCCGTGCCCAGGATCACCATCTCGCCCTTGAGGAAGCACAGGCTCACGCTGGTGGGGTTGTTGACCCCGGGGATATCGGTGCTGGCCGATGCGCGGCCGGCGTTGTAGAGGACGTAGTCCGGCTCGCCGAACTGTTCCAGTTCCCCGGCGCTGGGGCGGATGAGCATGTTGTGCATGAACAGGGCGTGATAGGCCCGCTCGCAGATCACCCGGATGCGCACCCGGTAGCGCGGGTCCCAGCCGGCGAAGCCGTCCACCACGTAGAGCCGGGCGCAGGTGTTGAGGTGGTCGACGGCCCGCTGGCGCAGGGCCTGGAAGCTGTCGGGGGAGAGGCCGGTGTTCACCGGGCCCCACCAGATGTCCCCATAGATGCGTTCGTGTTCCACCACCCGCTTGTCCTTGGGACTGCGGCCGGTCTTGTCCCCGGAACGGGCGATGAGGGCGCCGGTGGAGGACAGGGCCGTGCCGTGCTCGTGGTGGGCCAGGGCCTCCTCGTAGAGGACGGCGGGGGCCGGATTGCGCAGCACCCGGGTTACCTGGATGCCGTGTTGATGCAGGCTGAAGGTCATTCGTTTTTCCCGTGTACGAGAACAGAATGCTAAAGGTTATGAGGTTGCGATCGATCAGACAACCGGGATTCCGGTTCTATCCGTATTCCATGGGC
Source organism: Ectothiorhodospira sp. (assembly GCA_046546415.1). GTDB lineage: Bacteria > Pseudomonadota > Gammaproteobacteria > Ectothiorhodospirales > Ectothiorhodospiraceae > Ectothiorhodospira. Next base: position 10,360 of record JBKGXY010000046.1, on the reverse strand, counting down.
GATGTCTCGAGAAATGAAACCCCGGATGCCTCCCCGGCGGATTTCGTTGCGTGAGGAGGTCGTGTTTTGTTATTTGTTTTAACTTTTTTCTTATAAGCCTTTTTGGGAGTCCCTCCCTGCGTTCCTTGCGGATCTTCGGGGTCCGTCGGATTTTCCTTTCGTTTTCAGGCCCGCATCGTGAAACATCGTTCCGACTATGCCTATTCGGATCAGCCGGTGAACTGGCGGATCCTCCTGAGCCTCTGGCCCTACCTGATGGAGTTCCGCGGCCGGGTGATCGCGGCCCTGGTGCTGCTGGCCCTGGCCAAGGGGGCCAACGTGCTGGTGCCGGTGGCCCTGAAGTACATCGTCGACCACTTCGAGGCCACCCCGGAGCAGGCCGCCATGGTGGTGCCCGTGGCCCTGCTGATGGGCTATGGCCTGCTGCGCTTCACCACCGTCTTCTTCTCCGAGCTGCGGGACGCGGTCTTCGCCCGGGTGGCGGAGCGGGCCATGCGCCGGGTCTCGCTGCGGGTCTTCGAACACCTGCACCGCATGGACCTGGGCTTCCATCTGGAGCGGCGCACCGGCGGCCTGGCCCGGGACATCGAGCGCGGCACCACGGGGATCCGCTTCCTGCTGCGCTTCACCCTGTTCAACATCCTGCCCACGATGCTGGAGATCGTGATGGTGGCGGTGATCCTGTTCGTCACCCTGAGCCCCGCCTTCGGGGTGGCGGTGGTGGTGGCCGTGGCGGTCTACGCCCTGTTCTCCGTGCTGGTGACGGAATGGCGCAACCGCTTCGTGCGCCAGGCCAACCGCATGGACAACCGTTCCAACACCCGCGCGGTGGACAGCCTGCTCAACTACGAGACGGTGAAGTACTTCGGCAACGAGGACTTCGAGGCCCGCCGCTATGACCGGGACCTGGAGGACTGGGAGGCGGCGCGCATGAACAACCGCCTCTCCCTGGCGGCCCTGAACTCGGGGCAGGCGTTCATCATCGCCGGGGCCATCACCGTCATGATGTTCATGGCCTCGGACCGGGTGGCTGGGGGCAGCATGAGCGTGGGGGATCTGGTGATGGTCAACGCCTACATGATCCAGCTCTTCATCCCCCTGAACTTCCTCGGCTTCGTCTACCGGGAGATCCGCGAGGCCCTGATCAACATTGAGCGCCTGTTCCGGCTCACCGAGGTGCCCCCCCGGGTGGTGGACCGGCCGGGGGCGAAGGTGTTGCGGCCCCGGGGGGGCGAGGTGCGCTTCGAGGGGGTGTCGTTTGCCTACGGGCCCCAGCGTCCCATCCTGCGGGACGTGAGCTTCACCGTGCCCGCCGGGGGCAAGCTGGCCATCGTCGGTCCCAGCGGCGCGGGCAAGTCCACCATCGCCCGCCTATTGTTCCGTTTCTACGAGGTGGACGCCGGTTGCATCCGGGTGGATGGCGAGGACATCCGGGATCTCACCCAGGACAGCCTGCGGGCCGCCATCGGCGTCGTCCCCCAGGACACGGTGCTGTTCAACGACACCATCCACTACAACATCGCCTACGGCCGCCCGGACGCCACCCCCGAGGCGGTCCAGTGCGCCGCCCGCCTGGCCCACCTGGAGGGGTTCATCCGGTCGCTGCCGGAGGGGTATGACACCCGGGTGGGGGAACGGGGCCTGAAGCTCTCCGGCGGCGAGAAGCAGCGCATCGCCATCGCCCGGGTGCTGCTCAAGGACCCGCCCCTGCTGGTGCTGGACGAGGCCACCTCCTCCCTGGACTCCCAGGCGGAACGGTCCATCCTGGAGGCGCTCTCGGAGGTGGCCGCGCAGCGCACCACCCTGGCCATCGCCCACCGCCTCTCCACCCTCCGGGACGCGGACAACATCCTGGTGCTGGAGGAGGGGCGTGTCGTGGAACAGGGAAGGCACGAGGACCTGCTGGCGGCGGGCGGGGTCTATGCCCGCCTGTGGCAGCGTCAGCAGGCCGGGGCGGAGGAGGCCCCGCTGCCCTTCCCCGGATCCGGGGCATGACGGCCGGGGGGGATCGTCACCGGTGGTGGTGCGGGGTGGTGGCCGGGCCTTCCATGCCCTCAGGGCAGGGTCACCGGCCGGGGGGCTTCCCAGTCGGGGTCCCGGTGCTCCGCCACCACGGTGGTGTAGATGCCCCCACGGACGTTGAATTCCGCCGTCAGGCGCATGAACCGGGGGGCCGTGGCCGCCACCAGGTCCCCCAGGATGCGGTTGGTCACCGCCTCGTGGAAGGCGCCCTCCTCGCGGAAGGACCAGATGTAGGTCTTGAGGGCCTTCAGTTCCACGCAGCAGGCCTCGGGTACATATTCCAGCAGCAGTTCGGCGAAGTCCGGCTGGCCGGTCTTGGGGCAGAGACAGGTGAACTCCGGGATGCGGATGCGGATGGTATAATCCCGCGCCCTGTTGGGGTTTTCGAAGGTGTCGAGGTGCTTGCTGGGCTGAGTGGACATGATTTTCCGGACAGGGGTTTTTCACGTGTGAACCACGGGTCCGTGAGCGCGTCACGGACCCGTGCGTTGTCAGAAGGGATCCGATGCGCCTGAGCAAGATCAAACTCGCCGGCTTCAAATCCTTCGTGGATCCTACCACGATCCCATTCCCGAGCAATCTCGTGGGGATCGTGGGACCCAATGGTTGCGGCAAGTCCAATACCATCGACGCCGTGCGCTGGGTCATGGGGGAGTCCTCCGCCAAGTACCTGCGGGGCGACTCCATGGAGGACGTGATCTTCAACGGCTCCTCCTCGCGCAAACCCGTGGGCCAGGCCTCCATCGAACTGGTGTTCGACAACAGTGACGGCGGTCTGGGGGGACAGTACGCCGGCTATTCCGAGATCGCCGTGCGTCGCCGTGTCACCCGGGACGGCCAGTCCCAGTACTTCCTCAACGGCACCCGCTGCCGCCGCCGGGACATCACCGACATCTTCCTGGGCACCGGCCTGGGCCCGCGCAGCTACGCCATCATCGAACAGGGCATGATCTCCCGCCTCATCGAGGCCAAGCCCGAGGAGCTGCGGGTCTACCTGGAGGAGGCGGCCGGCATCTCCCGCTACAAGGAGCGCCGCCGGGAGACGGAGAACCGCATCCGCCACACCCGGGAGAACCTGGAGCGCCTGCAGGACCTGCGGGACGAGGTGGAACGCCAGCTGGGACACCTGCAACGCCAGGCGGAGACCGCCGAGCGCTACAAGGCCCTCAAGGCGGAGGAACGGCAGGTCCGGGCCGAACTGGCCGCCCTGCACCTGCGGGATCTGGACGCCGAGATGGCGCGCCGCGAGGAGGAGCTCAGGGCACAGGAGACGCGCCTGGAGGAGGCCGTCGCGCGCCAGCGGCGCCTGGAGGCGGACCTGGAACGGGACCGGGAGGCCCTGCACCGGGCCAATGAGGACCTCAATGCCGTCCAGGGCCGCTACTACCAGCTGGGGGCCGACATCTCCGGCACCGAACAATCCATCCGCCATCACCGGGAGATGCGCCAGCGCCAGGGCCGGGAGCTGGCCCAGGCGGAGACCGCCCTGGCGGAGACCGTAGCCCACATCCAGTCCGATGAGGAGCGGCTGGTGGCCCTGCTGGAGGAGCTGGAGGCCCTGGAACCGGAGCATGAGGCCGGGAGCGAGGCCCTGGAGACCCTCAACGAACGCCTGGAGGCGGCGGAGCAGTCCATGGGGGATTGGCAGGCCCGCTGGGATGATTTCAACCGCCGGGCCTCGGAACCCGCTCAGCAGGCCCAGGTGGAACGTTCCCGCATGGAGCAGCTGGAGGGACAGATCACCCGGCTGGACGGCCGGGCCGGGCGCCTCGAGGACGAGCGGGCCGGGCTCTCCGGTGAGGCCCTGGAGGGCGAACTGGAGGGTCTGGAGGAGGAACTGGAGGGCGCCCGGGCGGCGGAGGAGGATCTGCGCCGGCGCCTGCAGGAGACCACCGACGGGATCCGCGCCCGGCGGGAGGAGTCCCGCGGCCAGGCCGCACAACTGGAACGGCAGCGCCGGGATCTGCAGGTCCGCGGGGGGCGTCTGGCCTCCCTGGAGGCCCTGCAGCAGGCCGCCCTGGGCAAGGACGGCCAGGCCCTGGCCGGCTGGCTGGAGCGCCATGGGCTGGGGGAGCTCCCCCGGCTGGGGGAGGAGTTGCAGGTGGAGGCGGGCTGGGAGAAGGCCGTCGAGACCGTGCTCGGCCCCCATCTTCAGGCCCTGTGCGTGGAGGATCTGAGCCCCATCGCCCGTGCCGCCCTGCACCTGGAGGCGGCCACCCTCACCGCCGTGGAGACGCAGGGGGCGGCGGAGCCCTCCCCGAAGGCGGGCGATCGGCGTCTGGTGGACCATATCCACGGGGATCCCTCCCTGGGGGGGATGCTGGAGGGTGTGCACGCCGCCCCCGACCTGGAGGCGGCCCTGGCCCTGCGCCCCCGCCTGGGGCCGGGGGAATCGGTGATCACCCCGGATGGCCTCTGGATGGGGCGGGGCTGGCTTCGGGTCGCCCGGGAAGAAGACCCCCATGCCGGGCTGCTGGAACGGGACCGGGAGATCCGCGCCCTGCGGGAGGAACTGGAGGGCCTGCAGGCGGAGGTGGAGACCCACGAGCAGGCCCTGGAGGCGGGGCGCGAGGCCCTGCAGGCCCTGGAGAATGACCGGGACGCCCTGCAGGAGGACCTGGAACGGGCCCAGCGGGCCACCGCCGAGGTGCGTTCCCGTCTGGGGAATCGCCGTGATCGCCTGGAGCAGATGGGCCAGCGCCGCCAGCGGGTGGACGAGGAGCTGGCGGAGATCCGCACCCAGCGTGCGCGGGATGCCGAGGCCCTGCAGCAGGCCTCCCGGCGGCGCAACGAGGCCATGGAATCCATGGAGGCCCTGGAGCAGGAGCGCGGGGAACTGGAGGAGGCCCGCGAGACCCTGCGGCGGGAGCTGGACACCGTGCGTGCCGAGGCCCGCGCCCAGCGCGACGCGGTGCACCGCACGGCCCTGCGCCTGCAGTCCCTCCAGGCCTCAAGGGATGCCACCCGACAGGGCCTGGAGCGCATGCGCGCCCAGTCCGCCCAGCTGGAGCAGCAGCGGGAGGGCCTGCGCGCCGCCCTGGAGGAGGCCGAGACCCCCATCGGGGAACTGGAAAAGACCCTGGAGCGCCTTGTGGCCCAGCGGGCCGATCTGGAGGATGAGCTCTCCCGGGCCCGGGACCGGGTGCAGGCCCTGGAGGCGGGGATGCGCGAGGCCGACCAGGAACGACTCGCCGCGGAGCGGGACAGCGAATCCCTGCGTGGACGGCTGGACGAACTGCGCATGGCCTGGCAGGAGGTCAAGGTGCGGCGGCAGACCAGCCTGGAGCAGCTCCTGGAGGCCGGTCACCAGCCCGAGACCCTGCTGGCCTCCCTGGACCCCGCCGCCGGGGCGACGGCCTGGCAGGAACGGGCGGACCGCCTGGCCCAGCGCATCCAGCGCCTTGGGGCCATCAACCTGGCGGCCATCGATGAATACCGCCAGCAGAACGAGCGCAAGCAGTACCTGGATCAGCAGCACGCCGATCTGGAGGAGGCCCTGGGGACCCTGGAGGGGGCCATCCAGCGCATCGACCGCGAGACCCGCAGCCGGTTCCAGGAGACCTTCGATCGGGTCAACCAGCGGCTCAAGGAGACCTTCCCGCGGCTCTTCGGTGGCGGGCAGGCCCATCTGGACATGACCGGGGAGGACCTGCTCACCACCGGCGTGGCGGTCCTGGCGCGCCCGCCGGGCAAGCGCCTGTCCACCATCCATCTCATGTCCGGTGGGGAGAAGGCCCTGACGGCGGTGGCCCTGGTGTTCGCCCTCTTCGAACTCAACCCGGCCCCGTTCTGCATGCTGGACGAGGTGGACGCCCCGCTGGACGAGGCCAATGTGGGCCGTTTCTGCGACCTGGTGCGGGAGATGTCCGCGCGCGTCCAGTTCATCTTCATCACCCACAACAAGGCCACCATGGAGATGGCCGAGCAGCTGGTGGGGGTGACCATGCGCGAACCCGGGGTGTCACGCCTGGTCACGGTGGATGTGGAGGAGGCCGCCCGGATGGCCACGGAGTAGGGGCCGGGACTGGCCCCGACCACCGGGACCTTGCTAAGGTCAAGGATTCGCAAAGGGCATCGCTATGGATACGCTGCGTTGGATTCTGCTGCTATTGGGGGTCATGATCCTGGCCGGCATCTACCTGTTCGGGCGGATGCGCGCCCCGCGCCACCTCCGCCGCCGCCGGGAGGAAGAGGCCCTGGAGAACGAGGATCTGGATCAGGTGCACATCCGTGCCGAGGACCCCTACGCCGATGCCCCCCGTCTCGACCCCGATCGTGACGAGGTGGTGACCGAGCCCGGCGGGGCCTTTGGGGGGGATCTGGAGCAGCTCCAGGCCCTGGTGAACGAGGAGGCCAAGGAGATCCCCACGGTGCGCCGCATCACCCCGCGGCCCGAGGAGGACTCCCCCCGGACCGGCCCAGGGTCCCCGAAGGGGGGCCGTGGTCTGCAGCCCGGGGCCCTCGTGCGCCGCTGGTTATCCCCCCTGTTCGGGAACCGTGCCCGGCGGCGGGGTGGGGCCCCTTCCGGCCGTCCGGCCGCCGCCGGGACGACCGGAGAGATGGCCGGCGGGCCCGACGGTGAGACTGCCGATGCAGGGGCCGGTCCGGCGCAGGACGAGAAGATCCTGGTGCTCCACGTGACGGCCCCGGAGGGGGAGGTATTCCTGGGGGTGGAACTGGAGGCGGCCCTGGAGGAACTGGGCATGCGCTTCGGGGACATGGATATCTATCACCTGAAGCTCTCCGATGGCCAGCAGGAGCACACCCTGTTCAGCCTGGCCAACATGGTCAAGCCCGGCACCTTCGATCCGGAACAGATGCAGGCATTCACCACCCCGGGGGTCTCCCTGTTCCTGCGCCTGCCCGGGCCCTGCAACCCCGTGGAGAGCTTCGAGGCCATGCTCACCTGTGCCGACCGCCTCGCAGAGCGCCTGGGTGGGCAGGTGCTGGATGCCTCCCGCAGCACCCTGACCCCCCAGGCCCGCCAGCACACCCGCGAGGAGGTGCGCCAGTGGGCCCTGCGGGCGGGCCTGATCTGAACACCACCCGACCCCGTCCGCCATGACCTCTCCCTCCGCCCCCGAGACGGCCCGTGAAAGGGCCGCCTGGCTGCGCCGGCAGCTGGAACATCACGATCATCGCTACTACGTGCTGGATGATCCGGAGATCCCGGACGCCGAATACGACGCCCTGCTGCGTGAACTCCAGACCCTGGAGGCGGCGCACCCGGAGCTGGTGACCCCCGATTCCCCCACCCAGCGCGTGGGCGGGCAGCCCCTGGAGGGGTTCGAACCGGCGCGCCACCTGCAGCGCATGCTCTCCCTGGACAACGCCTTCGACGGGGGGGAGGTGCAGGCCTTCGACCAGCGCATCCGTCAGCGCCTGGATTCGGACGGCCCGATCGTCTATGCCGTGGAGCCCAAGCTGGACGGGCTGGCGGTGAGCCTGCTCTATGAACGGGGCCATCTCGTGCGCGGCGCCACCCGGGGAGACGGCGTCACGGGCGAGGACATCACCGCCAACCTGCGCACCCTGCGGTCCATCCCGCTGCGGCTTCAGGGGGCGGAGCACCCACCGCGCATGGAGGTACGCGGTGAGGTCTACATGGAGAAGGCCCGTTTCGAGGCCTTCAACGCCCGGGCCCGGGCACGGGGGGAGAAGGTCTTCGTGAACCCGCGCAACGCCGCCGCCGGCAGCCTGCGGCAGCTGGACCCCCGGGTCACCGCCCGCCGGCCCCTGTCCTTCTTCGCCTACGGTGTGGGGTATGTGGAGGGCGACCCCCTGGCGGAGACCCAGAGCGGCACCCTGGAGCGACTGGCCGGATGGGGGCTGCGGGTCTGCCCGGAGCGGGACACCGTCACCGGTGTGGCGGGCTGTCTGGACTACTACCGGCGCATGCAGGCGGCCCGCGGCGAACTGCCCTACGAGATCGATGGCGTGGTCTACAAGGTGAACGACCTGCGCCTGCAGCGGGAACTGGGCCAGGTCTCCCGGGCCCCCCGCTGGGCCGTGGCCCACAAGTACCCGGCCCAGGAGCAGACCACCGTGCTGCGGGACGTGGAGTTCCAGGTGGGCCGCACCGGGGCCGTCACCCCCGTGGCCCGGCTGGACCCGGTGTTCGTGGGCGGGGTCACCGTCAGCAGCGCCACCCTGCACAACATGGACGAGGTCCGCCGCAAGGACGTGCGCATCGGTGACACGGTCATCGTGCGCCGTGCCGGGGACGTGATCCCCGAGGTGATGGGGGTGGTGCGGGACCGCCGCCCTGCCGATGCCCCGGAGATCACCCTGCCTGAAGCGTGCCCGGTGTGCGGCTCCGCCATCGTGCGTCCGGAAGGGGAGGCGGTGGCCCGCTGTTCCGGGGGGCTCTTCTGCCCGGCCCAGCGGCGGGAGGCCATCAAGCACTTCGCCTCCCGCCGGGCCCTGGACATCGACGGCCTCGGGGACAAGCTGGTGGAGCAGCTGGTGGACCGGGGGCTGGTGGACCACGTGGACGACCTGTATCGCCTGGATGCCCCCACCCTGGCGGGTCTGGAGCGCATGGGGGAGAAGTCCGCCGCCAACCTGGTGGCCGCCCTGGAGAAGAGCCGGCACACCACCCTGGCCCGTTTCATCTTCGCCCTGGGGATCCGCGAGGTGGGGGAGGCCACGGCCCGGGCCCTGGCGGCCCATTTCGGTGGTCTGGACGCCCTCATGGCGGCCGACGAGACGGCCCTGATGGAGGTGCCGGACGTGGGGCCCAAGGTGGCGGCCCACGTGGCGGCCTTCTTCGCCCAGCCCCACAACCGGGAGGTGATCGAGGGCCTGCGGGCCGCAGGCGTGCACTGGGAGGAGCGCCCCCCGGTGGAGGCCGGCAGGGGTCCCGGGCGTCCCCTGGAGGGGTGCACCTACGTGCTCACCGGCACCCTGGAGACCATGACCCGGGAGGCGGCGGCCGAGCGCCTGCGGGCCCTGGGGGCGCGGGTGTCGGGCAGCGTCTCGAAGAAGACCACGGCGGTCATCGCCGGGGAGGCGGCCGGGTCCAAGCGGGACAAGGCCGAGGCCCTGGGGGTGCCGGTGCTGGACGAGCCGGCCTTCCTGGGGCTCATCGGCGAGGGCTGAGGTGGCCCGGAGGCATCCGGGCGGGTACACTCATCGCCCATGAATCCCTCGACGCTATTGGGCATGATCGGCGGGTTGGTGCTCCTGGGGAGCATCATCGCCTTCACCTCCCAGGACATGGGGGCCTTCCTCAACCTGCCGGGCCTTGGGATCGTGCTGGGGGGCACCCTGGCGGCCACCCTGCTCAGCTATCCCCTCAACGAGGTCCTGCGGGTCTTCCGGGTCTTCTGGCTGGTGCTGCGCAACGAGCACTATTTCTACCGGGACGACCTCAACGAGATCGTGGAGGTCTCCCGGCTCTGGTTCAGCGGGGAGCTGGCGGCGGCGGACGACCGCATCGAGGCCATCCGCAACCCCTTCCTGCGGGCCGGGGTGCAATTGGTGATCGATGGCACCCCCCTGGAGGACATCGACGACTTCCTGCAGTGGCGCATGGTCCAGCTACGGCGCCGGGAGAATGCCGAGGCCCAGGTGTTCCGGTCCATGGCCCTCTATGCCCCCGCCTTTGGCATGCTGGGGACCCTGGTGGGCCTGATCAACATGCTCCTGGCCACCCGGACCGACGATTTCGTCACCATCGCCGCCAACCTGGGCGTGGCCCTGATCACCACCTTCTACGGGCTGATCCTGGCCAACCTGGTCTTCCGGCCCATCGCCATCAAGCTGGAACGGCGCACCGAGGAGCGCATGATCCTCATGAACATGGTGCGCCAGGGGATCACCCTGATGCGCAAGGGCCGTTCCCCGGCCCACATCCGCGAGACCCTGCGGGCCTTCATGGCCCAGCACAAGGATGACCTGCGGGCCACTGCCCCCCTGCCCGAGGAAGCCGGTGGGGCGACCGCCACGGACCCCGAAAGCCGCCACGATGCCTGAACGCTGGTCCGGCTGGCGCATGGAGGAGACCACCGGGGGCGGTCCGGTGTCCCCCCGCCACGGCGCCGGCGGTGCCCCGCCGGAACGGCCGGAGGAGCCCCTGCGCCGGCGCACCCGGGCCTTCGAGTTCGCCCAGGACCCTCCAAAGGAGGATGAGAACGCCTGGCTGCTCACCTACCTGGACCTGCTCACCCTCATCGTGGTCTTCTTCGTCCTGTTGCTGGCCTACTCCACGGTGAACGAGGAGACGCGGGAGCGGGAACTGGTGGATCCCTTTTCCGTGGAGCTGGGCTATGTGCATCGCCCCGACCCCGTTCCCCCACTGGTGGATCCCCTGGACCCCGACAGTGCCGCCCGTCTC
>JBKGXY010000045.1:0-16980 GCA_046546415.1 Ectothiorhodospira sp. | reverse complement strand
TCCATTCATCGGGGTTGGAGGTATGATGCCGCGGATGGGGCGATTTTTCGAGGTGACCTCATCAGAATTGCTGCGTGCATCGGTAGAAAATAGGAAAATAAATCTGTCCCCTTTTTATGAGGTAGGCCCATGTCCACGAAAGAGCACGACCTGTTCTCCCGACTGTACGCCGGTGCCCTGGATCTGAAGAACCGCGTCGTGATGGCACCCATGACCCGTTCCCGGGCCGGGGAGGACGGCGTGCCGGGCGAGCACGCGGCCACCTATTACGCGCAGCGGGCGCAGGCGGGGATGCTCCTCACCGAGGGGACGTATCCCTGCCTCATGGGCAAGGGCTACGTGCGCACCCCGGGGATCTACACCGAGGCGCAGATGGAGGCCTGGGCGCGGGTGACCCATGCGGTGCACGAGGCGGGGGGAATCATCGTCCTGCAGTTGATGCACGCCGGGCGCATCTCTGATCCGGCCTTCCTGCCGGACGGGGCCACGCCGGTGTCCGCCTCGGCGGTGCGTCCCGAGGGGCAGTCCTATACCGATGAGGGCCCCAGGCCCCATGTCACGCCCCGGGCCCTGGAGGTGCAGGAGATCCATGAGGTGATTGAGGACTACCGTATCGCCACGGCCATGGCCTTCCAGGCGGGTTTTGACGGGGTGGAGCTGCACGCCGCCTCGGGCTATCTGCCGGAGCAGTTCCTGTGCTCGTCCACCAACCGCCGCGGGGATGCCTACGGCGGCAGCGTGGAGAACCGGGCCCGCTTCATCCTGGAGCTGCTGGAGGCCATGACCTCGGTGCGCAGCGGCGACTACATCGGCATCAAGCTGGCGCCGGAGATGGGGTTCAACGACATCCGCGATGAGAACCCGCAGGAGACCTACGCCTATCTGGTGGATCAGCTGGGGGATTTCCGTCTGGCCTACCTGCATGTGGCCCGGATCGGCAACCCGTCCACGGACTACCATGCCCTGCTGCGGCCGCGCTTCCGGGGGGATGCCTATCTGGCCGGGGGCGGGCTCACCAGGGAGTCCGGAGAGGCCATGATCCGTTCGGGGCAGGCGGACGCGGCGGTCTACGGCATGCCCTTCATCGCCAACCCGGACCTGCCGGAGCGCTTCCGCCGCAACGCCCCGCTGGCGGAGACGGACAAGGACACCCTCTATACCCCCGGCCCGAGGGGCTACATCGACTACCCCGCCCTGGGCGGCTGAGGACACACCGCACATCCATGACAAGGAGGTCATCATGCCCATCACCGACTGGCCGGCACAGGAACGGCCCCGCGAGAAGCTGCTGGCCCGGGGCCCGCAGGCCCTGTCCGACGCCGAGCTCCTGGCCATCTTCCTGCGCACCGGCGTGGCCGGGCGCACGGCCGTGGACCTGGCGCGGGACCTGCTCTCCCGTTTCGGCGGCCTGCGCCCGCTGCTGCAGGCCGACCTGAAGGCCTTCTGCGATGCCCGCGGCCTGGGCACGGCCAAGTACGCCCAGCTCCAGGCGGTGCTGGAGATGGGGCGGCGGCATCTCTCGGAGCAACTCCAGCGGGGGGACGCCATCACCTCCCCGGATCACACCCGTCACTATCTCGCCGCGCGCCTGCGGGATCATCCCTTCGAGGTCTTTGCCTGCCTGTTTCTGGACAACCGCCACCGGGTCCTGGCCTTCGAGGAGCTGTTCCGGGGGACCATCGACGGGGCCAGCGTGCACCCCCGGGAGGTGGTGCGCCGGGCCCTGCATCACAACGCGGCCGCCCTCATCGTGGCCCACAACCACCCCTCCGGGGTCGCCGAACCCTCTGCCTCGGACGAGGCCATCACCCGGCGCCTGAAGGAGGCCCTGGCCCTGGTGGACATCCGCGTGCTGGACCATATCATCGTGGGGGATACGCTCGTCTCCCTGGCCGAACGCGGCGTGCTCTGAGGCCGGGACCAGGGCGGCGGGGCTCAATCCCCGGCCTTTCGTGCCGCTAACCCGATGCAGCAAGTCCGAATCCAACCAAGGTGGCAACGATGGCAACGCGATCCCCGAGCCTGATGAAACTGGTCTCCCTCACCCGGGGCAACGAGGAGATCACCCCCCTGCTGGCGGACTACATCCAGCGCAAGTACCACGTGAAGGACATCTCCACCTTCATCTCCCAGCCCGTGGAGGGCGTGGAGGACAAGGATGCCCTCTACGAGCAGTGGGCGCAGTGGATCGAGGAGGACCAGCTGGAAAACTTCATGATCGACAACCCGCCCATCGAGGAAACGGGATCCGACCCGGAACGCCCCGCCCTGCGGTCGGTGCCCTCCTCCGACGAGATGCAAGAAGATCCGGCCGATGCGACCGAAGAGCCGCCCATGGAGACCTCCGGCGAGGCGGAGGAGGCCCTGTTCCGCTCCCACATGGAGGGGGCCGAGGCGTTGATGGACGAGACGCAACCCCACGAGGAGGCCGCCATCGCCGAGGCCATGGAGGAGGCCCGGGAGATGGAGACGGCCCTGGAGGAAGAGGCCCCGGGCGACACCGCCGAGACCCAAGGCGAGGAAGGCAACGGCCCGGCGGCCGACGAGGAGATGGCCGCCATGGCGGAAAAGGCCGAGGGCGGTGCGCAGGAGGCCAGGGCCGATGAGGATGATCTCATGGCCGCCATGATGGCCGAAGGCAACACGGCCGAACCCCGGATCGACGATGCCCGGACAGAAGAAGGCACCCCTGCGCAGGAGGGGGAGGATCCGATGGCCGCCCTGATGACGGAGGACGAGGGCGCTACAGCGGAAGGCGACACCGCCCAGGCCGACGAGGACGATGGCATGGCTGCCATGGCCGCGGACATGGAGGTGCAAACCGAACCCGATTCCGGGGCGGAAGAGGACACCGTGGCGATGGAGCAGGAAGTGGAGCAGGTCCCGCCCGGCGAAGAAGAGATCCCGGAAACGACAACCCCCCAGGAGAACCCCATGCCCCCGCAGTCCCAGCCCGCCGCCGAAGCCACCCCATCCGCCGCTGCAGCGGGCCCGGACGGCGGCGTGGAAGGCGCCATCCGCGCCCTGGTGCAGGCGGAACTGCAGCAGGAGATCGCCCGCCTGCCCCAGCCGGAGCCGCCGGTGTCGGAGGACCGCATCCGGGAGATCGTGCGTGAGGAGGTGAAGGCCCTGCTGCGCAACCTTTTCTCCTGATCCCAGGGGCAATCCCCATCACCGGGGCGGCGAGGATCCGCCCTGGTCCAGACCCCTGCCCATGGCTCCCGTCTCACCCAGGGTGCACGAGAAGCCCCAGCCGTGGGGAGGGTGTCAAAGATAGGGGGTCATGAGCCGGGCCACCCCGTCCCGCAGGCGCACCGGCAGGCTGCGCCGGTCCATCTCCTCCAGGGTGACCGCCCGGGCCCCGGCCAGGCGCCGGTCCGCCCACTCGGTGAGGGTCCGGCCCAGGTCCGGGTCATAGCACTCCATGTCGAACTCGAAGTTGAGCCGCAGGCTGCGCGGGTCCCAGTTGGAGGAGCCCAGCAGGACCCATTGTGCATCCACCACCAGGAGCTTGGTGTGATCGAAGGGGGGCGGCGAGAAGGCGATGCGGCAGCCCCGCTCCAGGAGCTGCCAGTGCAGGGCCTGGGAGGCCCAGTGCACCAGGATCTGGTTGTTGCGCCCCGGCAGCAGGATGTCCACCCGCACCCCCCGCAGGGCGGCGGCGTTGAGGGCGGAGATGAGCACCTCGTCCGGCAGGAAGTAGGGGGTCATCACCACCACCCGCTCCCGGGCCTCCGCCAGGGCGTTGTGGATCAGCTGGCGCAGGGGGTCGCGGTGCTCGTCGGGCCCGTCCACCACGCCCCGGGCCAGGGACGGGCCCACGTGGGGCAATGACGGGAAGAAGGCCTCCCCCTCCAGGGTCTCGCCACAGACGAAGTGCCAGTCCTCGCAGAAGAGGGTCTGCATGTGGGCCACCACCGGTCCCTCCACCTGGAAGTGGAGGTCGCGGATGGCCCGGCGGTCCGCATCCGTCCGGCGGTGCCCCTCGCGGATGTTCATGCCGCCGGTGAAGCCCCTGTGACCATCCACCACCAGCAGCTTGCGGTGGTTGCGCAGGTTGATGGTCCCGAGACTGCGCGGCAGGTGCATGGGCAAAAAGAGCTGGGCCGCGACCCCCATCTGACGCAGGATCTGAACGATGCTGCGCCGGCTGTAGCGGACCCCCACGCCGTCCACGAGCACGCGCACGGCCACGCCCCGGGCCGCCGCCTCCCCCAGGGCGTGGACGAAGGTCTCGCCGGTGGGATCGGAATCGAAGATATAGGTGGACAGGCTGATCTGCCGCCGGGCCTGGCCGATGGCCTGGAGCATGGCCGGATAGGCCTCGTTGCCGCCAAAGAGCGGCTGGATGCGGTTTCCGGGGGTGAGATTGAAGGGACTCAGGGCGTCCCCCGCCCGGGCCAGGCGCTGCCAGCGCTCCGGCACCAGCAGGGCCCCGTCCATGGGGGCCGGTTCCCGGGGGCCGGTCTCCGGTCGCAGGGCCCGGGCATAGCGGGCGATGCGGTTCACCCCCAGCAGCCAGTAGAGCACCGACCCCAGCAGGGGCAGGAGCAGGATCAGGCCCACCCAGGCGATCACCGAGCGGGTGTCGCGTTTGTAGATCACGGCATGCCCGGCGCTGTAGACGGCGAATCCGAGAACGGCCAGGGCGGCGCCGCTGGCCACCAGGGCCGGCCAGTCGGACACGGTGCTTCCCCTCGATTCCATCCGGGTGGGCCTCGACCTTAACAGGTTCCCGTCGGCCCCTGAAGCACAGGGCCCCGGGCACGGCCCGCCGGAGCACCGAGCTGTTAAGATGATCGCCCCGATTCATCCCCCGGCCGGAGACGCCGTGTCCGAGCATGCCACCGAACTCAGCGACCGCCCCACCAGCCTGAACCTGCGGGTGCTCTGGCGCCTGGCGGGTTTTGCCCGCCCCCACCTGGGGCGGATGATCGCCGCGATCGCCGCCCTGGTGGTGGGCTCGGGGGCGGTGCTGGCCTTCGGCGCCGTGCTGCGGGTGGTGATCGACCGGGGCCTGACCGCGGGGGACCCCGGGGCATTGAACCAGGGCCTTGGGCTGCTGCTCACCGTGGTGGGGGTGATGGCCGTGGCGGTGGCCCTGCGCCTCTACCTGGTCACCTGGATCGGGGAACGGGTGGTGGCGGACCTGCGCCGGGCGGTGTTCGGGCAGGTGCTGCGCCTGGACCCGGGGTTTTTCGAGATCACCCGCACGGGGGAGGTGATCTCCCGGCTCACCACGGACACCTCCCTGGTGCAGGTGGTGGTGGGCTCCACCCTGGCCATCGCCGTGCGCAACGCCCTGCTCTTCGCCGGCGGCCTGGCCATGATGGCCGTCACCAGCCCCAAGCTCACCCTCTGGGTGATGCTGGGGGTGCCGCTGGTCTTCATCCCCATCTGGATCCTGGGCCGGCACGTGCGCCGCCTCTCCCGGGAGACCCAGGACCGGGTGGCGGACATCGGCGCCTATATCGACGAGGCCCTCTACGGCATCCGCACGGTGCAGGCCTTCTGCCACGAGGCGGTGGATGCCGTGCGCTACGGGCGCCAGGTGGAGCGGGCCTTCCAGGCCTCCATCCGGCGCACGCGGGTGAGCGCCCTGCTCAGCGCCGTGGTGATGCTGCTGGTATTCACCGGGATCAGCCTGGTGCTCTGGACCGGGGGGCACGATGTGCTCCAGGGGCAGATGACCAACGGCCAGCTGGCCGCCTTCGTCTTCTACGCCGTGCTGGTGGCGGGTTCCGTGGGGGCCCTGAGCGAGGTCATCGGCGAGCTGCTGCGGGCGGCCGGCGCGGCGGAACGCCTCATGGAACTCCTGGACACCCGGCCGGCCATCGCCCCGCCGCCCCGGCCCGTGCCCCTGCCGGAGCCCCCCGAGGGGCGGGTATCCCTCTGTGATGTGGTGTTCCGCTACCCCTCCCGGCCCGAGCCGCCGGCCCTGTCGGGGGTGAGCCTGGACCTGGCCCCCGGGGAGAAGGTGGCCCTGGTGGGACCCTCGGGGGCGGGCAAGTCCACGGTGATGCAGCTGCTGCTGCGCTTCTATGACCCGGAGTCCGGCTGCATCCGCTTCGATGGGGTGGACCTGCGCGACGCGGACCCCGCCGCCCTGCGCCGGCGCATCGCCCTGGTGCCCCAGGACGCGGTGATCTTCGGGGCCGATGCCTGGGAGAACATCGCCTTCGGAATGGAGGGGGTGGACCGGGCGCACATCCGCCGCGCCGCCGACGCGGCCCATGCCAGCGAGTTCCTGGACCGGCTGCCGGAGGGCTTCGACAGCCACCTGGGGGAGCGGGGGGTGCGCCTCTCCGGCGGTCAGCGCCAGCGCATCGCCATCGCCCGGGCCATCCTGCGGGACCCGGCCCTGCTGCTGCTGGACGAGGCCACCAGCGCCCTGGACGCCGAGAGCGAGCGGCTGGTGCAGAAAGCCATGGAACGGCTCATGGAGGGGCGCACCACGCTGATCATCGCCCACCGCCTGGCCACGGTGCGCAAGGCGGACCGCATCGTGGTGATGGATCAGGGCGGCATCGTCGCCTCCGGCACCCATGATGAGCTGGTGGCGCAGGGTGGGCTGTACGCCCGTCTGGCGGCCCTGCAGTTCCGGGACGCGGGCGGGGAGGAGGACCGGACTCAGGAGCGCACGAGCAGGACGTCCGCCCCCTTGACCTGATGCACCACACGGCGGGCCACGCCCCCCAGGAGGGCATCCGCCAGGCGGTTGCGGCCATGGGTGCCCATGACCACCAGTTGCGCGTCCCATTCATCCACGGCCGCCTGCAACTCGTCGGGCGCGTAGCCCATGCGCAGCTGGCCCTCCACCCGGTCCGGATGCACGTCGGCATTGAGCAGGAAGGCATCCAGTTCCTGCTGGCGTTCGGCGCGCACGTCCGCCTTGATGCGGTCCACCTCGCTGCGCTCCACGCGGTTGCGCAGGACGTTGTCCAGGGCATCCAGGTTGTACACGTGCAGCACCCTCAGGACCTGATCGGGGACCAGCTCGGCGGCCAGATTCAGGGCCGAGCGGGTGCGTTCGGAGAAGTCCGCCGGCACCAGTACGCGCTCGTAGGGGCCCTCCGCCGGGCGCTTGACCACCAGCACGGGGAGGTCGGTATGATGCACTAGGTTGAGTGTGGTGCTGCCCAGCAGCACGTCATGCACCCCCTGGTGGCCATGGGAACCCACCACGACGAGGTCCGCGCCCCAGCCCCGGGCCTCCTTCAGGATCTGCCGGTAGCCCTGACCCTGGATGCAGTGGTACTCGATGCGGTCGTCGTCCGGGGCCCCGAGGCCGCGCATATGCTCCACCAGGGCCTGCTCCGTGGCCTCGGTCAGGTCGGTCATCATCTCACCCGAGCGGCCCCGCAGATGCGCCATGACCGCCTCGTTCACGTCCGGGGCGTTGACCACCGTGAGCACCTGCAGGCGGGCGCCGTGATCCCGGGCCAGTTGCAGGGCACGTCGGCCCGCCGCCTCGGCGCCGGGGGACAGGTCGGTGGCATGGAGGATCTTTTCCAGGGGCATGTCTTCGGTCTCCGCCGCAACCCCGTACAGGACGCGGGCCACGAATGGACTGGTTGGATCGATCAACTTCCAGTGTCGCACAGTTTGGGAGAGTTTCAAGCGGGGCGCGGACAGGCCGTGACCCCATCCGCCGCGCCGCCCGGAAGGGGTGGGCCTTTTCCGGGAGAATCCGTTGCCCAGATCGCACCTGGCCATCGTGCTCTATTGCGCGGTACTGGTCTTTTCGGCGCTGTACGCGCCGCAGCCACTGCTGCCGGTCCTGTCCGATGCCCTGGGGGTGAGCGAGGCCCGCGCCTCGCTGCTCATCACCGTGGCCCTGCTGCCCCTGGCGGTGGCACCGGTGGCCTATGGCTTCCTGCTGCAGCGTCTGTCCGCGCGGCGCCTGCTCATGGGGGCCACCTGGCTGCTGGCCCTGACCCAGTGGGCGGCCTTTTACGTGGACCGCTTCGAGGTGATGCTGGCCCTGCGCCTGGCCCAGGGGCTCATCGTCCCGGCCATGCTCACGGCCCTGATGACCTACATCGGGGCCAGCGCGCGACCCGGGGAGATGCAGCGCACCATGGCCCTGTACATCGCCGGAAGCGTGATGGGGGGGTTCCTGGGGCGCATGGCCTCCGGGCTCATCTCCACCCACCTGGGCTGGCGCTGGTCCTTCCTGTGTCTGGCCGGGGCCACGGCCCTGTGCGCCCTGCTGCTGCAGCGGCTGAAGGCGGACCCGCCGGTCCGTTTCCAGCGGCCGCATCCGCGGGTGATCCTCCAGGTGTTGCGCCGGCCGGACCATCTGCGCCTCTACGGCGTGGCCTTCTGCGCCTTCGGGGCCTTCGCCTCGCTGCTGAACTTCCTGCCCTTCCGCCTGGTGGAACTGGGCACGGGATTGAACGAGACGGGCATCGCCCTGATGTACGCGGGTTACCTCATGGGGGTGGTCACCTCGCTGCTGTCGGTGCGCCTCTCCGTGCCCCTGGGGGGCGAGGTGAACACCATGCGCCTGGGCGCCGCCATCTTCCTGGGAGCCCTGCCATTCTTTGCCGGTGGCGGGGTGATCCTGGTCTTCACGGGGATGTTCGTGCTCTGCGCCGGGATGTTCCTGATCCACTCCCTGGCCCCCGGGGTGCTGAACCGGGGCCAGGACGATGCCCACCGCGGGGTGGTCAACGGGCTGTACATCGCCTTCTATTACGCCGGCGGGGCCCTGGGTTCCTTCCTGCCGGGCTATGTCTACCACGGCCTGGGCTGGCACGCCTATCTCGCCGTGCTGGCCGGGATCATGGGCATCGGGGGCTGGCTGCTCCTGGGTCTGCCACGGCGCGGCACGGCGCGCACGGACCCCGCCACCTGATCCCGTGTCCAATCCATACACCACTCCCGTCATCCGTCATCCGTCATCCACCGGAGGTGTCATGTCCCCACATCAGAACCCCATTCGCTTCACCGGCGCCCACGGCACGGAGCTCTCGGCCCGCCTGGACCTGCCCGAGGGCCCGCCGCGGGCCTATGCCCTGTTCGCCCACTGCTTCAGCTGCTCCAAGGATGTGCTGGCGGCGGTGCGCCTCAGCGCCGCCCTGCGCTCCCACGGCATCGCCCTGCTGCGCTTCGACTTCACCGGTCTGGGCAACAGCCAGGGGGACTTCTCCAACACCAACTTCAGCTCCAACCTGGAGGACCTGCGCCGGGCCGCGGACTTCCTGCGACGCGAGCACGAGGCGCCGCAGATCCTCATCGGCCACAGCCTGGGGGGCGCGGCGGTGCTCTCCGTGGCGGGGGAGATCCCCGAGGTGCGGGCCGTGGCCACCATCAATGCCCCCAGCGACGTGGCCCACGTGACCCATCTCTTCGGTGAGACCCTGGAGACCATCCAGGCCCAGGGCACGGCGGAGGTCTCCCTGGCGGGGCGCACCTTCCATATCCAGAAGCAGTTCATCGAGGACCTGGACAACCACCAGGTGCTGGACAAGGTGGCCCAGCTGCGCCGCCCCCTGATGATCTTCCACTCCCCCCAGGACCCGGTGGTCTCCGTGGAGCACGCGGCGCAGATCTACAAGGCGGCCAAGCACCCCAAGAGCTTCGTCTCCCTGGATCAGGTGGACCACATGCTCACGCGCCCGGAGGACGCCAACTACGTGGCCTCCATGCTCACGGCCTGGGCCTCCCGCTTCCTGGACCCGCAGAAGCCGGCGGTGAAGCAGGGGGACGTGCTGGTGGCGGAGAACGGTGCAGGGGACTACACCCAGACGGTGCAGGTGGGGCCGCACCGCCTCACATCGGACGAGCCGGAATCCAAGGGGGGGAACGACCTGGGCCCCTCCCCCTACGAACTGGTCATGGCGGGCCTGGGGGCCTGCACCAGCATCACCCTGCGCATGTACGCCCAGCGCAAGCAGTGGCCGCTGGAGCACGTGGCGGTGCGGGTGCACCACGGCCAGGTGGACGACCCGGAGGCCGAACCCGGCCGCAAGCCAGCGAAGCGGGACCGCTTCGAGCGGGAGATCGTGGTGGAAGGGGATCTGGACACGGAGCAGCGCAAGCGGCTGCTGCAGATCGCCGACCGCTGCCCGGTGCACCGCATGCTCCAGTCCAGGGCGGTGATCGAGTCCGGGCTGCGGGGGGCACCAGACGACGGGGAGGAGGGGACAAAGGGCTGAAGCCTGTCCACGTTGTACCCGGGAGGGAGCCCGGTGTCCCTGCCGGTGAATCGGACCCCTGCGTGCTGCGTGCGGGGCCCTTCACCGCCGCCGGTGAGCGGCGCGGGGGCTCAGTGCTTGTAGCGGTAGCTGATGCGACCCTTGGTGAGGTCGTAGGGGGACATCTCCAGCTTCACCTTGTCGCCGCTGACGACGCGGATGCGGTAGCGGCGCATCTTGCCGGAGGCATAGGCCTGCACATGCACGCCGTTTTCCAGTTCCACCTTGAAGCGCTGGTCGGGCATCACGTCGGTGACGGTGCCTTCCATCTCGATCAGATCTTCTTTCTTTGCCATGAACATACCTCTCTGGGGCCCGGGGCGGGTTGATGTATTCAACGGACCGGGGCCTTCTATGGAATGAATCGGGAAGCCGGCCGCGATGGGTCGACCGTCCCGGGAGGATCCCGTAGGGCGCTTGCAGGAACGGAGCCTCGGTATGGGATGCGGGGCCAGCGACCCTGGTTGCGGGCTTCGGGCCCGTTGGGGATGCCTTCGCGCCAAGGGATGGGGGCGGCATCCGGGGCCCTACGGCCGACATCTCTCCTATACGAAGGTCACAGTATACACGAATCGTCAAGCCCTTTCAGGTGACCGAGCCCGTCGCCCTGCACGAGGCAGGGTTCATACGGCCTTCTCCGGATTCCGTGGCTTGGAATCCGGAGAAGGCGGGCAACCCGACCGTGCGGACCATGATCTGCGGCTCGCCCCGGATTGCCCCCGGATTGCGAGGACTCAGGTCCCGCCGCCGGGGGTCTCGCCGGAGCCGGACGGGGTCGCTGGGGCGTCGGGCCGTTCCGCGGGTTGCGCCGCAGCACCCTGGGCAGGTCCGGAATCCCCCCCCGGGCTCTGGGTCCGGGCGGCGGGGGCGGTGGTCGTATCGCCACCGGTGGACGGACTGGCGCCTTTGGCGGATGGCGCCGGGGCCGGGGCCGACCGGGCTGTGGACTGGGCCCTGCCCTGACCCTTGCCGGAGGCGGGCGTCTTCTTCGACCGGCGGGCCTTGGCCCGGTCCTTCACTCCCTTGACGGCCTCATCCACCCGGGCCTTGACCCCGGCCTGGGTGATGGCCTGATCGGTGCGGATCAGGGCCAGGGGGACCTCGATATGCTCGCAGACCTCCTCCAGGAAACGGTCCGGGTCGTGCACCAGGCCCTTGCTTTCCTTGCTGCGGCAGCGGATGGCACAGGTGACGTCGAAGTCTTCCGTACCGCAGAGGACGAAATCGAACTT
The DNA here is from genome assembly GCA_046546415.1 of Ectothiorhodospira sp. Lineage (GTDB taxonomy): Bacteria > Pseudomonadota > Gammaproteobacteria > Ectothiorhodospirales > Ectothiorhodospiraceae > Ectothiorhodospira. The sequence continues at coordinate 5,546 of JBKGXY010000045.1, read as the reverse complement.
CTCGCCCCGGACGCGTTCCCGGGCGGCCTCCATCAGGGGCTGTTCCGGAGTGGGCTTCACGGCCACCACGTCGTCGGCCCCCACCTTGGCGAGGACGCGGTGCTCACCGCCGTACTCGGCCTCCAGGGCCTTGAACACTTCCGCTTCCTTCCCGGAGAGCACGGCCTCCTGCCGCTCGTAGCAGCCGGACTGGGGGGGCGGCACCGCCACGCGCGCGTTGTACTGGGTGTAGAAGGTCACCGCGGCGCCGGCGAAAATCAGGACAAGGATTGCTTCCACCATCTGAACATCCCTCCGTCGGATTGGGTGTCATCCGGGAACGGGACCGGTTGTTCTCGGGCTTCGGACCATTTCCCGGCAACAGGGGCTGGGCCTCAAGTGCACAGTCAACCGATTTTGGGGGTCAGCGCAACCCTATGACAAGCTGATTCGTGTGGTTTTTTGCGTCAGATCGGGGTTAAGCCCGATGACCGGGGCCCATCCGGCGGGAGGTGCAGGCCCCCCAGGGCGTCCAGGAGCCGGTCCACCTCCGCTTCGGTATGGGCAGCGCTCAGGGTCACGCGCAACCGGGCGCTGCCCTCGGGGACCGTAGGGGGGCGGATGGCGGGCACCAGGAAACCCGCCTCCAGCAGGGCGCGGCTCAGGGCCACGGCCCGGTCGGATTCCCCCACCCGGACCGGCTGGATGGGGGTGTCACTGGGCATGAGGGCCAGCCCCAGCTGCGCCGCCCCGGCCCGGAACCGGCGCACGTGGGCGTGCAGGCGGGCCCGGTGTTCCGGCTCGTCCGTGAGGATGCATAGGGCCTCGCGGGTGGCCTCGGCCACCGCCGCGGGCAGGGCGGTGGTGTAGATGTAGGTGCGGGCCGACTGGATCAGGGTCTCGATCAGGGCCTCGGAGCCGGCCACGAAGGCCCCGGCGGTGCCCAGTGCCTTGCCCAGGGTGCCCATGAGGATCGGCACCCGGTCCGGACCCAGCCCCAGGTGTTCCAGGGTGCCCGCACCGGTGGCGCCGAGGACGCCCAGGCCGTGGGCATCATCCGCCATGAGCCAGGCCCCGGAAGCGGTTGCACCTTCCGCCAGGGCGGCCAGCGGTGCCAGGTCGCCGTCCATGGAGAAGACGGCGTCGGTGCTCACCAGGATCTCGCGGCCGTTCCCCTCCAGGCCCGCCAGGCGGCGTGCCAGGTCCTGATCGTCGCCGTGGCGGTAGCGGTGCAGGCGGGCACCGCATATCCGGGCGGCGTCGATGAGGGAGGCGTGGTTGAGGCGGTCCTCCAGCAGGGGATCGCCCCGACCGAGCAGGGCCTGGGCCACACCCAGGTTGGCCATGTAGCCGGTGGAGAAGAGCAGGGCCCGCTCCCGTCCGGTGAAGTCGGCCAGGGCCTCCTCCAGGGCGTGGTGGGCCCGGGTGTGGCCGTTGACCAGGTGGGCCGCCCCGGCCCCGACGCCGTAGCGGTCGGCACCGTGCTTCAGGGCCGCCACCAGCCGCGGATGGGCGGCCAGGCCCAGGTAGTCGTTGCTGCAGAAGGCCAGCACCGGGCGACCGTCCACCGTCTGCCGGGGCTGCTGGGGCCCTTCCAGCACCCGCCGGGTGCGGTAGCGGTCGCCGGCGCGGCGGCGGGCCAGTTCGGCGGCCAGATCCCGCACGGAGGGCGACCTCAGGCGGCGTCGCTTTCCTGATCCTGCAGGGTGCGTGTACGCAGCCCCAGACGGCGCATGAGCTGGTCGTCGTGGTTCTCGGTGGCGTTGTCGGTGGTGAGCAGCTTCTCGCCGTAGAAGATGGAGTTGGCCCCGGCAAAGAAACACAGGGCCTGCATCTCGTCGCTCATCTCGCTGCGCCCGGCGGAGAGGCGCACATGGGAGCGGGGCATGAGGATTCGGGCTGCGGCGAGGATGCGCACGAACTCCAGGGGGTCGATGGGCTGGCTCTCGGCCAGGGGCGTGCCCTCCACCCGTACCAGGTTGTTGATGGGCACGGACTCCGGGTGGCGTGGCAGGTTGGCCAGTTGCTGCAGCAGGCTGGCCCGGTCATGGCGAGATTCCCCCATGCCCAGGATCCCGCCGGAGCAGACGTTGATGCCGGCGTCGCGCACGTGCGCCAGGGTCTCCAGGCGGTCCTGATAGGTGCGGGTGGTGATCACCTGGCCGTAGTATTCCGGCGAGGTGTCCAGGTTGTGGTTGTAGTAGTCCAGCCCGGATTCCTTGAGCCGGCGGGCCTGCATCCCGGTGAGCATGCCCAGGGTCATGCAGGTCTCCAGCCCCAGCTCGCGCACGCCGCGAACCATCTCGATCACCTTGTCCAGGTTCTTGTCCGTGGGGTTGCGCCAGGCGGCCCCCATGCAGAAACGGGTGGCCCCCTCCGCCTTGGCCTTGCGGGCCTCCTCCAGGACCTCCTCCACGGGCAGCAGGCGTTCGGGCTCCACCTCGGCGTCGTGGTGGGCGCTCTGGGAGCAGTAACCGCAGTCCTCCGAGCAGGCCCCGGTCTTGATGGACAGCAGACGGCTCACCTGGATCTCGTTGGGATCGAAGTGGGCCCGGTGCACCGTGTGGGCCTCGAACAGCAGATCGTTGAAGGGACGGTCCAGGAGGTGGAGGACCTCGTCCACCGTCCAGTCGTGACGGAGTTCAGCCATGTTCGGGCTCCTTGGGGATATCCAGGTCTTGCCAGTGCTCCCGGTTGATCCGCAGGATATCGCGGACCGACCAGGGGATGATGATCGCGGCGGCCACGAGCCAGTAGATCCGGAAGTAGAGGATCTCCGGCGGGAAGAAGGTCCCTGCCACCACCAGCGCGCCCATGAGGGCGTAGTAGCGATAGGCCGCCCGCTGCGTGTAGTACCCCACCCGCGGATCGGGATGGTGCCGGTTCAGGGCGTAGACCAGCATGGATCCCCCGAACCAGAGCACCAGCGGCGCCACCCCCAGGATGGCGGCCACGATGGTGGCGATGCCCACGCCGCCGCTCACCAGGAACAGCGGGACCCCCGCGAGGGTCACTGCCACGAGGGTCCCGTAGTGGAATATCCGGGCGGCCCGGGCACAGGCACGGGCCGGGATGCGTCGGTTGGGAGCGGCCTCGGGCATGGGACTCGGTCCTGGGCGGAGGACACCGCCGGGATGCCACGGTGCATCTCCTGCGGGTGGCCCCGTGCGCAGAAAGGCAGCAATATACCGTAATCACCGCCATGGGGACAGGGAGGTGAACCATGCACCGCGCCTTGTGGACCTGCGCCGCAGAGGCCCTTCTGGAGACCCTTTACCCACCGGTATGCCTGCTGTGCGGGGCACCGGGTCAGGCCGGAATGGACCTGTGCCCTGATTGTGCGCGGGAACTTCCGGTTCCGCAGGCGGCCTGTCGGTGCTGCGCCCGTCCCCTGCCCGCCAACGCAGGGCCCGTGTGCGGGGCCTGCCTGCGCCGACCCCCTGCCTTCGACACCGCCCGGGCCGCCTTGCTGTACCAGTGGCCGGTGGATGCGTGGATCGCGCGCTTCAAGTTCCGGGGCCGTCTGAACCACGGCCGGCTGCTTTCCCGGCTCATGGCGCAGCACCTGATACCGGACGCGGAGCCGCCCGACTGCATCCTGCCGGTGCCCCTTCACCGCCGGCGTCTGGCGCAGCGCGGATTCAACCAGGCGGCGGAGCTGGCTCGCCCCCTGGCCCGGGCCCTGGAAGTCCCCCTGGTGCCGGATGCGGTGCGCCGCATCCGGGCCACCCCGCCGCAGCAGACCCTCAGCGCGGCCCGGCGGCGGCGTAATCTGCGGGGGGCGTTCACCGTGCGGGAGGGATTCACCGCGCGGCACGTGCTGCTGGTGGATGATGTCATGACCACCGGTTCCACCCTGGATGCACTGGCCCGCCGGCTCAAGTCCGCAGGGGTGGCCCGGGTGGAGGTCTGGGTGGTGGCCCGGGTTGCGGAGGATACCCCCTGAAGCGCCCTCATCGCGCCCCGGATCGGGGGCGGAATCCATTCAGAAGGCGTAGTCCGTGAGCAGCCCCAGGAAGACCGCGGCGCCGAACCAGTTGTTGTTCAGGAAGGCCTTGAAACAGGGGCCGGGCACCCGATCGTGGATGAGGTATTGCTGATAGAGGGCCAGCCCGGCGGCGGCCACCAGGCCCAGGGCATACCACCCCCCCAGACCCGCCTGCTGACCCAGCAGCATCAGGCCCAGCAGCACCAGGCCCTGCAGCGCCCCGATGACCCCCCGGTCCGCGTCTCCGAAGAGGATGGCGCTGGATTTGACCCCGATCCTGAGATCATCCGGCCGGTCCACCATGGCGTACATGGTGTCGTAGGCGGTGGCCCAGAGGACCGTGATGAAGAAGATGAGCCAGGCCACGGGCGGGGGCAGGGCCCCGGTCTGGGCGGCGAAGGCCATGGGCACCCCCCAACCGAAGGCCACCCCCAGATGCACCTGGGGCAGGTGATGGTAGCGCTTCATGAAGGGGTAGGTGCCGGCCAGCAGCACCCCCACCACCGACAGGGCCACGGTGAGGGGATTGGTGAGCAGTACCAGGCAGAAGGCCAGGAAGGCCAGCACCATGGCCACGCCCACGGCCTCCGCGGGTCTCACCCGCCGGCAGGCCAGGGGGCGATCCCGGGTTCGGCTCACGTGGGCGTCGATGTGCCGGTCCGCGAAGTCATTCATGGCGCATCCGGCCGCCCGCATGAGAAAGACGCCGCCGACGAACACGAACAGGATCAGGGGGTCCGGCGGCCCCTCGGCGGCGATCCACAGGGCCCAGAGGGTGGGCCAGAGCAGCAGCAGGGTGCCAATGGGCCGGTGCAGCCGTGCCAGCAGGGCATACTGGATCAGCCTGTCTCGCAATCCCTTCGCGTACTCGGCGGTCTCGGTGTTCACGGGGGTCGGGGCCAGCGCTGGGTGAGGGTCTGTCCGGGCCCGGCGGATCCGGTCTCCCGGATCCGCACAGGGATGGATGGAGTGTATCAGAGCGCACCGCGCGAAGGGGACCATGCCCAAACCCTCGGCTCACCCCCGGATTGCGGCCCGGGGCCTCCATCCGCTCCACGCCTTGGGACGGTCCCGGGGTGAAGGACTCACCGGGTCAGTGGCACGAAGGTCAACTCCACACGGCGGTTGAGGGTACGCCCCCGGGCGGTGTCGTTGCCGGCCACCGGACGGTGGGGGCCGAAGCCCACGGTATCCAGCCGCACCGGCGCCACCTCCCGGCTCTGCAGATAGCGGGCCACGCTCTCGGCCCGCCGGCGGGAAAGATCCATGTTGTGTTCCACGCTGCCGGTGCTGTCGGTGTGCCCCGCCACCTGGATGGCGGTCTTCTCGTACTTCTTGGCCACCACGGCCACGGAGTCGAGCACGTCGTAGAATCGGGCCTTCACCTCCGCGCGGTCCACGTCGAAGGTGATGTTGCCGGGCATGTTCAGCACCACGTTGTCCCCCACGCGGGTGACGCTCACCCCGGTCCCCTCCAGCTGCTGGCGCAGCTCCATCTCCTGGCGGTCCATGTAGTTGCCCACGGCCCCTCCGGCCAGGGCCCCGATGCCGGCGCCGATCATGGCGCGCTGGGTGCGGT
>JBKGXY010000044.1:0-16994 GCA_046546415.1 Ectothiorhodospira sp. | reverse complement strand
GGGCGGATGATGAAGCTGTCCCCCGACGAACCGGTGGGAAGATCGGTGATCTCCAGCCCGGCCGCGTTGATGGTCCCACCGTCCGGGGCGGAGGCCAGCACCGAACCGTCCGGTTCCTTGCGCAGCTGCCATTCGGATGCGCCGTCGTCCCAGCTGAGCCGGTAGTCGTCGCTGGTGAGTTCCGCCAGGTTCTCCCGGTCGAACGCCACCGTGGGCTCGTCTGCCGTGGTGCCGCTGGTGGTCAGCACCTCCGGCCTGGGCACGTCGAAGAATTCCCCGCCGGGTTCGCCGTTGCGGTCCAGACCCGCCTGGTGCTGGTTGTTGAAGGCCACCGACATGCCCACGGCGGCCCGGCCCAGCTCGCCGCGGGCCTCGTCCAGCACGGAGCTGCGCAGCTCCAGCAGCCCGCCCAGGCGGCCGCCGGTGATGAGCCGGGTCACGTCCATGCCCTCCTTACCGCCGAAACGCACCTCCCGGGGCAGGCCCGGCTGGGGTGAGACATCGGCCAGGGCCTTGGACTTCTGGCCCAGGACGATGCCCTGGCCGTTGCCGATGAAGACGTTGAGGGCGCCGTTGTCCTGCTCCACGGTCTGCACGTCCACGAAACGGGACAGCTCCTGCACCGCCTGATCCCGCTGGTCCAGCAGGTCGTTGGGGGGCTGACCGCGGCCCTCAGCCGCAATAATCTGCTGGTTGAATCGGGCGATGCTCTCGGCGTGTCCGTTGACCTCCTCGATGGCGGTACCGATCTGCCCGTTGACCACCTCCTGCTGTTCGCCCAGGCGCCGGTCCAGGAAGCGGAAACGGTCCACCAGGGACTCGGCCTCGGAGAGGAGCACCGTGCGGTCGGCACTGGCGGTGGGATCGTCGGCCACCTGCTGCACGGCGGAGAAGAAGTCCTGCAGCCCGGGGGCCAGTCCGGCCTCCGGATCCGCCAGGAGATCGTCCACCTGGCCCAGGTACTCATGCCGTGTGCTGTAATAGGCGTCGGAGGTGGTGTTGTTGCGCAACTGGGTCTGCAGGAACTCGTCGTACATGCGCCGCACCGTGGAGGTGTCCACCCCCTTGCCGATGTAGCCGGCCCCGCTGAACTGCCCGCCGCGGGACACCTGTTCCGCCCGCTGGCGGCTGTAGCCCTCGGTGTTGACGTTGGCGATGTTGTGCCCCGTGGTGTCCAGGGCGCGCTGATTGGCATTGAGTGCCGAGGTGCCGATGCCGAAGAGTCCGGAACTCATGAGGTTCTCCCGGCGGTGCTCCGCCCCTCGCGATGGGTGATGGATGTGGACATGGTATTGACCTCCCTCAGGATATCGGCGGCGTCTGCCCGGACTTGAGCGACGCCAGGGTCTCGCCGAGCGTTCCCCGCTCCATGATGTTCAGGATCTTGTCGGCATAGCGGGGATCGGTGGCGTAACCCGCCTCCTGCAACCCCCGGATGTAGGCCTCCGCGTCGCCGGCGGACTCCAGGGCCTGCCGGTAGCGTGGATTGCCCTTGATGAATGCCACATAGTCGTCAAAGCCCTCCGCCAGACCGTCGTAGGAACGGAAGGCGGCGCGCTGGCGCTCCGGCACGCCATCCACGTATTCCAGGGTGGAGACGTTCACCCGCGATCCATCCCAGCGGGCGTCTGCCTTGATGCCGAAGAGATTGAAACTGCTGCTGCCGTCGCCATGGCGGATCACATGCCGGCCCCAGCCGGTCTCCAGGCCCGACTGGGCCACCAGGACCTCCGGGGGCACCCCCAGTTCCTGGGCCGCCTCTTGGGCATGGGGCCAGACATCGCGGATGAAGGACTGGGGGGTCTCGGGCCGCCAGCGGGCCCCGACCTTGCCGGCCTCCCCGGCGGGGGCCAACACGGAGGGATCCGGGGTCTTCCCATCGCCGGCCGGGGCCCGGGGCTCTTCACGGCCCTGCACCGCGGCCTCGATGGCGGCCCGCAGGCTGGGCACGCGATGATCGGGCATCTTCAGTTCCCGCTCGCCGGTCACCCCGGCCTGGCCCTCGTCACCGGCATCGGCCCCGGGCTGCTGCCGGGAGAGCTCCCGCATCACCTGGTCCCGCAGGCCGATGCCCTCCCCCTGGGACATCTCCAGGGCGATCTGCTGGTCGAACAGGCCCTGATACATGCGGGTCTGTTCGTTGTTGAAGATCCCCTCGGCCGGGGCCGCCTGGCGCATGCTCTTGAGCATCATCTGGATGAACAGGGCCTCGAACTGACGCGCCACCTGGTCGGACGCACCGGCCTCGTGCCGCTGGGTCCGGGCCCGCAGTTCCGTGAGGCCCGCAAGATCCGTGAAATTGGTGCTGTCGGCGATGTACCCGTTCATGCGCACATCCTCCCTCAGATGACCACCAGTTCGGCGTGCAGGGCCCCGGCCTCGCGCAGGGCCTCCAGGATGGACACCAGGTCCCCCGGGGCGGCCCCCACCTCGTTCACGGCGCGCACGATCTCATTCAGGCTGACGCCGGGGTCGAACAGGAACATGGGGGCATCCTCCTGGGTGACCTCGATGTCCGACTCCGGCGTGACCACCGTCTCCCCTTCTCCAAGGGGGGCCGGCTGGCTCACCTGCGGGCGCTCGCTGATGGTCACCGTGAGGCTGCCATGGGAGACGGCGGCGGGACTCACCTGGACATTGCTGCCGATCACCACAGTTCCGGTGCGGGAATTCACGATCACCCGGGCCGGCGGGGCGCCGGGCTCCACCCGCATATTCTCCAGCATGGAGATGAAGCCCACCCGCTGCCCCGGGTCCTTCGGGGCGCTCACCTGCACGGAGGAACCGTCCAGGGGTTGGGCGGAGCCGGGGCCCAGGGTCTCGTTGATGGCCTGACTCAGGCGGTTGGCGGTGGTGAAGTCGTGCTGGTGCAGGTTCAGGGTGACATGATTGCCCTGGGCAAACCCGGAAGGCACCTCCCGCTCCACCGTGGCCCCGTTGGGGATGCGCCCGACGCTGGGGACGTTCACCGTCACCTGGGAACCGTCAGCGCCTTCGACCCCCAGGCCGCCCACCACCAGGTCCCCCTGGGCGATGGCGTAGGTCTTGCCGTCGGCCCCCTTGAGGGGGGTCATGAGCAGGCTGCCGCCCCGCAGGCTGCCGGCATTGCCGATGGAGGAGACGGTGATATCGATGTTCTGTCCCGGCTTGGCGAAGGGGGGCAGATCGGCATGGATCATCACCGCCGCCACGTTGCGCAGCTGCGGGTTCACGTCCGGCGGCACGGTGACCCCCAGGCGGCCGAGGATGTTCTTCAGGCTCTGCACGGTGAAGGGGGCCTGGGTGGTCTGGTCACCGGAGCCGTCCAGACCCACCACCAGGCCGTAGCCCACCAGCTGGTTGCTGCGCACCCCGTCCACGGACGCCAGATCCTTGACGCGCTGGGCGGCGGAGGCCGGCCCCAGGGGCGTCAGCAGGAGCGCCGCCAGGAGGAAGAAGACGGTAAAGCCTCGAATCGCATGCATGACGGCGCTCCTAGAAGGGCCAGACGGGACTGTTGAAGAAGCGGGTCAGCCAGCCGGGGCTGTTGCTGTCCGCCAGGGTGCCCCGACCGCCATAGGCCACCTGCGCGGAGGCCACCTGGGTGGAGAGGACGGTGTTGTCGGCCCGGATGTCCACCGGCCGGACGATGCCGCGCAGGCGGATGTATTCTTCCCCCTGGTTGATCTGCAGCCACTTCTCCCCCTGAATGATCAGGTTGCCGTTGGGCAGGACCTCCGAGACCATGACACTGATGGACCCGTCCAGCTGGTTGCTCTGGGCGGAATCCGCCTCCCCTTCGAATCCGCGGCTTCCGTTGATCTGGGTATCCAGGACAGGGCGACCATCATGGGTCACCCCCCGCCCCAGGAGGGTGGGGCCCTCCATCCCCACCTGGCTGTCCTTGCTGCTGGAGGTGCTGGAGGACTTGCTGGCCTGGGTGCTCTCCGCGAGGATCACCTGCAGGACATCCCCCACCCGGTGGGCCTTGTAGTCGGCGAACATTCCATCGGCCGTTGCCGGCTGGAAGATGGCCCCGTTGTTCTCCTCGGGAGGGAGCGGCTCGGGGGGCATGACGCTGCTGAAGTCCGGGTCGTCCCCCCGCTCCACCGGCTGCAGGCTGGCACAGCCGCCGGTGGCAAGGATCAGCGCCAGCAGGAGCGGCAGCCGGACCTTGCTCAGCCCGCCGATGTCCGGAGTGGATGCGATCGCCTGGATCTTCATGGTACGGCCTCTTGGGTCCCCCTGCGCGGCGGTTGCCGTTACAGGTTGTTGTTCAGGTACTGCATCATCTGGTCCGAGGAGGAGATGGACTTGGAGTTGATCTCGTAGGCCCGCTGGGTCTCGATCATGTTCACCAGTTCCTCGGCGATGTTGACGTTGGAACTCTCCAGGGACCCCTGCATCAGTCGGCCCAGGCCGTCCTGTCCCGGGTTGCCCTGCTGGGGGGCACCGCTGGCGGCGGTCTCCGAATAGAGGTTCTGCCCCACGGGCTCCAGCCCGGCGGGGTTGACGAAGTCCGCCAGCTGGATATTGCCGATCTCCACCGGGGCATCCTCCTCCCCCGCCACCGTGGCGCTGACGATGCCGTCCTCGCTGATGGAGATGCTCTTGGTGCCCTCGGGCACGAAGATCCCCGGCTGCAGCGGGTAGCCGTTGGACATGACCACCTGGCCCTCGGAGTTGAGCTGGAAGCTGCCGTCCCGGGTGTAGGCCACGTTGCCGTCGGGGGTGAGCACCTCGAAGAACCCCCGCCCCTGGATGGCCACATCCAGGGAATTGTCCGTCTGGATGTGGTTGCCCTGGGTGAAGTTCTTCTCCGTGGCCACGGTACGCACCCCCACGCCCACCATGAGGCCGGTGGGGAGCTCGTTGTTCTGGGCCGCCTGGGCGCCGGGCTGGCGGATGTTCTGGTAGATCAGATCCTCGAAGGAGGCGCGCCCCTTCTTGAAGGCCGTGGTATTCACGTTGGCCAGGTTGTTGGACAGGGTGGACATGCGCGTCTGCTGCGCGTCCAGCCCGGTCTTGGAGATCCACATTGCCTGATTCATGGTTTCATTCCTCCTCTGCGCCGCTGCCTCAGGACAGGCGCAACAGCTGCGAGCCGGTGCGGGCCAGGTCGTCCGACGTCTTCATGAGCTTGACCTGGGTCTCGAAATTGCGGGCCAGTTCGATCATGTTCACCATGGCCTCCACGGTGCTGACATTGCTGCCCTCCAGGACACCGGAGCTGAGACGGACGCCGGCATCCGCCGGCTCCACCTCCCCGTCGTCGCGGCGGAACAGGCCGTCCTCGCCACGCGAGATGGCCTCTTCGTCCGGGTTGACCAGCTTCACCCGGCCCACCTCGGCCAGGACGTTGGGCTCCTGCCCCTGGGGGCGCACGCTGATGGTCCCGTCGCCACCGATCTCGATGGTCTCGAAGGGGGGGATGGCGATGGGACCGTCATCCCCCAGGACCGGCCGCCCGTCGCCGGTGGTGAGCAGCCCCAGGTTGTCCACCTTGAAATTGCCGGCGCGGGTATAGGCCTCGTTACCGTCGGGGCCCTGGACCGCGATCCATCCCTCCCCCTGCACCGCCACGTCCAGGCTGCGGCCCGTGGAGATCTGCGGGCCGTGGGTAAAGTCCGCCTCGGTGGACTGGAGTTGCACATAGTCCCGGCTGTCGTACACCGGACCCCGCATGGGGTGGTTGACGAAGCCCTCCAGACTCTGGCGGAAACCGGTGGTGTTGGCGTTGGCCAGGTTGTGGGCGTTCACCTCCTGGGAATGCGCCGACTCCCGGGCCCCGGTCATGGCGATGTAGAGCATGCGGTCCATGGCGTCTCACCCCTTACCGGAGGTTGATGATGGTCTGGGTGATGGTGTCGGCGGTGCTGATCACCTGGGCGTTGGCCTGATAGTTGCGCTGCGCCGTGATCAGCTTCACCAGCTGCTCGGCGATGTCCACGTTGGAGGCCTCGTAGGCCCCGCCCTGGATCTGGCCGAAGTTGGAGTCGCCCGCCCGACCCAGCAGGGGCTGCCCGGATTCGGCGGTCTCCGCCCAGTTGGTGCCCCCCACCGGCTGCAGCCCCTGGGGATTGTCGAAGTTGGCCAGGGCCACCTGGCCCAGGGAGCGGTTGGCCCCGTTGGTGAAACGGGCGAAGACGGTGCCGTCGGACTCCACGCTCACGTCCACCAGCTGCCCCGAGGCGTAGCCGTCCTGCTCCAGGTCGGTGACGCTGAACTTGTCGCCGTACTGGGTGGTTTCGCCGAAGTCCACGGAGATCTCGTTGCTGCCGTCGTCACCGAGGGTGGCCCCGTTGGGCAGGTTGCCGGGATCGGATATGGTAAGCGGTGTGCTGGCACCGGCATCCAGGGTTCCGTCCGCATTGAATGTCAGATCCGCATCCCCCACCTCGTCATCGTTCAGGAAGGCCTTGACATGCCATTCCCGGTCCCCCGGGGGATCCTGCCGCTGGAAGACCAGGGACAGGTCGTGCTCCGCCCCCAGGGAGTCGTAGACCGTCAGGGAGGTGGAGTCGTTATAGGTATCCGGATCATCGGGATCGATGTCTCCGGGACCCAGGGCCGTCCCCGCATCATTTGTAGGAGGCTGAGCGTCCGAATTCAGGTTCGCCAGGGCATCGATGGCGGTGGTGGCCTTCGGTTCCGATTCCCCGGTGGTCAGCTGGATGTCCTCGGGGGTGGTCCCCCCTTCGGTGGGGTAGCCCTGCAGGCGCTGACCGGCGGAATTGACGATGTAGCCCTCCTTGTCCACCTTGAACTGGCCGGCGCGGGTGTACTCCACCACCCCGTCCCGTTCCACCATGTAGAAGCCCTGCCCGTTGATGGCCAGGTCCAGGTTGTTGTCGGTGTATTCCATGTCCCCCTGGCTGAACTGCTGGGCCACGTCCGCCAGGCGCACCCCGCTGCCGGTGGCGGTCTTGGACACCCCGGTGTAGGAGAGGGCGAAGACATCCGCGAACTCCGCCCGGGACCCCTTGAAGCCCGCCGTGGAGGCGTTGGACACATTGTGTCCCGTCGTCTCCAGGTCCTGGGAGGCGGCGTTGAGACCGGTCAATCCGATATTGAAAGGCATGATGTTTTCCTCACTTGGTACTGTCTGGGCCGTTTCAGCCGATGCGGCGGACCTCGGAGAGTCCGATCTCCCCGAACCCGTCCACCTGAAGCGTGACCCCATCCTCTCCCTTACCGGAGCGCACGCTGTTCACCCGGGCGTTGAGCAGGGTCTGGGGCTGGACGTTGCCGTCCTCCCCCTGGGCCTGGGCCCGGAATTCGTAGATCCCCGGCGGGGCCCGTTCACCGGAATCGGTGGTCCCGTCCCAGCGGAAGGTACCCAGGCCCTCGGGCTGGGACCCCATTGGGATGCGCTTCACCCGGCTGCCGGCCTGGTCGTAGACGCTCACGGTCACCTCCGGGGAGGAACCCTCCAGGTCCACCGCCCCTTCCACGCCCCCCTGCGTGCCCAGGGTGGCCAGATCCACCGGCACCAGGACCTCCCGGTCCACCAGATTGGCCGCCTGCAGGGTCTGATTGGACTGCATGGAACCGGCGATCTCCTCGAAGGACTGCTGCATCTCGGTGATGCCGTTCACCGTGCTGAACTGGGCGATCTGACCCAGGAAATCCCCGCTTTCCATGGGCTTGAACGGATCCTGGTTCTTCATCTGGGTGAGCATCATCTCCAGGAAGTCTTCCTGGCCCAGCTCCTCCTGGCCGTTCTTACCGGCGTTCTTACCTTTTTCCTGACCGCTGCTGGCGCCGGTCAGGCCCAGCTTCTGCAACACGCTCGGATCAATGGCACTCATGGTGGATCACTCCCTATCTCGTCACTGCCCCTGCCCTATCTGCAGGGTGCGCAGGAGCAGCTGCTTGGTGGTATTCATCACCTCCACGTTGTTCTCGTAGCTGCGGGAGGCGGAGATCATGTTGGCCATCTCATCCACCATGTTGACGTTGGGCATGTAGACATAGCCCTCGTCGTTGGCCTGGGGGTGATGGGGCTCGTACTTGAGGCGGGGCTCGGCATCGCTCTCCACGATGTCCTTCACCCGCACCGAGGCGCTGGAGGGATGGGCCGTGCCGTTTCCGGCCCCGGCCCGGGCCTGCTCCATCACCGACTGGAATACCGGCTGCTTGGAACGGTAGGCCCCCTCGGCGGTGGGACTGCCCACCTGGGCGTTGGCCATGTTGCTGGAGATCGTGTTGAGGCGCACCGACTGGGCCGCCATGGCCGAGCCGGAGACATCGAAGGCCTTGAACAGGTTGCTCATGATTCACTCCTCCCCGGCCTACTGACCGCCCTTGAGGGCGTTCTTCAGACCGACGAACTTGTCACCGAGAAAGTCCAGGCTGGCCTGGTACTGCACGGAATTCTCCGCAAAGGCCGCCTGTTCCAGCTGGGGATCCACCGTGTTGCCGTCCAGTGAGGGCTGGGTGGGGACCCGGTAGAGGGTCTCACCGGCCTGTCCCTTCCCTGAGGCGGGGATATGGGTGGCGTGGGTGGTGTGCAGGGACACGGCCCCCGAGGTATCCGCCTCTTCCAGGGCCTGGCGGAAGTCCAGATCCCGGGCCTTGTAGTGAGGGGTGTCGGCGTTGGCGATATTGGAGGACAGCAGTTCCATGCGCCGTGCACGGACCTGCAGGGCCTGCTCATGGATGCCTAGGGCGTCATTGAATGAAAGGGGCATGGCGTTCGACCTCAAGAATTCCTCTTGCTGATCGAATTGCAATCTACATGCCAGAGAACGGAATCCGTTTCAGATCAATCATTTGATGGATCATGCCCACGGGGGAGGGACGGGACAGGCGGCAAGAATTCACCGTTGGGGGCGTAACCGGGGGGCGGAAGAGACGTGTTTTTGACGGACCGCTCCAGCGGTGTTACCGGCCCTTGAGGCGGTAGACCACGCCGGGGTTGCAGCGCACCATCTCGAAGGCGTCGGAATAGTTGGTCATGGATTCCGAGGCCCCGAGAAAGAGATACCCTCCGGGATTGAGGGCCTGGGCGATGCGCTGGAGGATCACCTTCTTGGATTCGATGGAGAAATAGATCAGCACATTGCGACAGAAGACGATGTCGAACCGGCCAAGGGCGGTGTAGTTGTCCAGGAGGTTGAACTCCCGGAAGCTCGCCCGGGCGCGCACCTCCGGCTTGATCTGCCAGCGGTCCCCCTTCTGGATGAAGAAGCGGTTGCGCCGTTCCAGGGAGAGGCCCCGGGCCACGGAGAGGGCATCATAGGTGGCCTCCTTGGCCTCCTTGAGCACCGCGGCCGAGATGTCGGTGCCCAGGATCTGCACGTCCCGCAGGGCTCCGGGGTGGGCCTGCAGGTATTCACTGGTGGCCATGCTCACCGAGTAGGGTTCCTGGCCGGAGGAGCAGGCGGCGCACCAGATCCGTACCGAAGGATTGCCGGGCCGACGGGCCAGCTCGGGATAGATGCGGTTCTTGAGGATATCGAAGGGGAAGACATCCCGGAACCAGTAGGTCTCGTTGGTGGTCATCGCCTCGATGACCCGTTCGCGCAGGGCCGCATTGCTGCCCCGACGGAGCATCCGGAGCAGTTCGCTCACGGAATCCACCGAGAACTCCTTCATCAGCCGGGAGAGCCGGCTGGTGACCAGGTAATGCTTGTTGTCCCCCAAAACGAGACCACAGGATTTCTCCAGGAATTTCCGGAAATCCTCGTAGTCCTGGGGCTCGATGGGGTTGGGTGCCAAGGTGATCCTGTTTGCTCTGGTTGAAGGTTGCAGACCCGGGAAGGGCCACCCCGCCGCCCGGTGGATTTCAGTCGCCCGGACCCCCGGAACGCAGGCATTCCAGAACGGCCTCGGCCAGTTCATCCGGGCTGAACTTGGGCAGAAACCGGTTGGCCCCGGCCCGCTTCACCAGGGTCTCGTTGAAGGTCCCGCTCAGGGAAGAATGCAACAGGATATACACCCCCGACAACTCCGGGATGCGCCGGATCTCCGAGGAGAGGGTGTATCCGTCCATCTCCGGCATCTCGATATCCGAGATGACCATGCCGAGCTGCTCGTCGATGGGGCCCTGCTCCGCCATGGCCTTGAGGGCGTCCAGGGCCCGGCGCCCATCGTTGACCACCACGGATTCCACTCCGATCTGCTCCAGGGCCCGGACCACCTGCCTGCGGGCCACCGCCGAGTCGTCGGCCACCAGTGCACGGCGCACGCGCCCTCCTTCGCTGGTGTCGTTCTTCAGGGAGGCGTCCACATCCTTGGAGGGACCGGTGACCATCTCCAGGACCTTCTCCACATCGATGATCTCCACCAGCCGGTCATCCACCTGGGTGACGGCCGTCAAAAAACTGTCCTTATGGGTCCCCCGGGGGGGCGGGCGGATCTGGTCCCAGTTCAGGTTGATGATGCGGTCGACCCCGGCCACCAGCAGCCCCTGCACCGAGCGGTTGAACTCCGTGAGGATGACGAACCCCTTGTCGGGTGCGGGGGCGTTCATGCCGATGGCCTGGGCCAGGTCCACCACCGAGACCGTCTGCCCCCGGAGTGTGGCCACGCCCCGGACGATGGGATGGGCCCTGGGCATGCGGTTCAGGGAGGGACAGGTGATGACCTCGCGCACCTTGAAGACATTGATGGCGAACATCTGCCGCGTCCCCAGGGAGAACAGCAGAAGCTCCAGGCGATTCTGCCCCACCATCTGGGTGCGGCGATTGACATCTTCCAGAAGATCACTCATCGGCCTCTCCTGCGGATACCCGCAGACCGCAGAACGCGGGTGATTGTCGCCTCCCGTTTCCAGGCGGCTGCCCAGGCTGTATCGGCGGCTGCCCCGGGTCCTTGACCCCGTGCTCGGCATCCATATTGCATTCATTTCTGAATGATGCCAGGAGCGCCGGTTTCCCGTCACCGAAGGGGATCCGATGCCCGACGGATTCGCGAATTGCCCTTGTGAGGTCCCATTATGAACCAACAGCGCAAAACCTGTCCCCCAGCAGGGACCCTCCTCACCTTGTGCATCGCCCTGCTCCTGTCGACGAACGGCACCACGGCCCGAGCCGATGCGCAACCGGTCCAGGACCACGGGGCCATCCAGGCGGCGGCCCGGGAACACCTGACGGAGGCGGCCCGGGCGCATCACGGCGAGGAGCTGGAGGTGCGGGTCGTCCCCGGACACCTGGATTCCAGGCTGCGACTGCGGGCCTGCGCGGAACCCCTGCAGGCCTCCCTGCCGCCAGCGGCTAAACTCATGGGCAACACCACGGTGAGCGTGAGTTGCAGCGCACCGGCCCCCTGGCGGCTATATGTCCCCATGGAGGTTCGGGTCGCCGGAGAGGTCCTGGTGACCGCCCGCCCCCTGCCCCGGGACACGGTCCTGTCCCGTGAGGATATCCGGTTGGAGCGCCGTTCCCTGGGCAGCCTGCATGGCGGTTACCTGGTGGACCCGCAGCGGGTCCGGGGCATGGTGCTGAGGCGGTCCTTGCAGGCGGGGACGGTGCTCACCCCGCAGGTGGTGGAGGCCCAGCAATTGGTGCACCGGGGTCAAAAGGTCACCCTCCTGGCCCGCAACCCCACCATCAACGTGCGCGTCCGGGGCGAAGCCCTGGGGGACGGGGCCTACGGCGAGGCCGTGCGGGTCCGCAATCTCTCCTCCGGGCGCGTGGTGGAGGGGCGGGTGCTGTCCAGCGGCGTCGTGGGTGTTACGATGTGACGAGCATCCCACGGCATTTCCTAAAGGAAGCGCCCTCCGTGCCGATAAAGGCCATAGTGAACGCCTTGAATTGTTTGTGCGAGGAACGGAAATGTCCATCGAAATCAAGAACCTGAACCAGGCCCAGCCTCGGGCCTCGGGGGATTCCCGCAGCACCCCCGAGGCGGCGCGGGGTGGACGGGGTCCGCAGGGCGGTGCCACCGCGACGGGTCCCGGAGACCAGGTGACCCTGACGGAGACGGCCCGACGCCTGAGCGACCTGGAGCAGAACGCCGCCGCCCAGCCGGAGGTGGACAGCCAGCGCGTGGAGGCCCTGAGGCAGGCCATCGCCGAGGGCCGCTACGAGGTGGACGCCCAGTCGGTGGCCGAAAAACTCATCAACACCGAACGGATGGTCTGATCCATGACCGCCGAGAGCCTCCCGCAGCGGCTGGAGAGGATCCTGAACGAATCCGTGCGCCACGCTGGGGCCCTGGAATCGGCCCTGCAGCGGGAGAGCGCCGCCCTGTCAAGCCGGGATCTCACCGGGATGGATGCCGCCGTGGCCGAAAAGCAGGAACGGGTCCGGCAACTGGAGGCCCTGACCCAGGAACAGACGCAACTGCTCACCCGCGAGGGCTACGCGTCCGATGCCCAGGGCATGGAACGCTGCCTGAGGGACTGGGACGAGGAGGACATCCTGTCCCCCGTGTGGCATCGCCTGGTGCAGATCATGAACCACTGCCGCCACCTGAATCAGGTGAACGGAGGCGTGGTGGATACCGCCCGACGCCGCGTGGACCAGGCGATCCACATCCTGCGCAGCGGCGGTGAAACCCGCACCGAACTCTACGACCCACACGGCCGCTCCTTCGCCACTACCTCCTCACAGAGCATCACCAAGGCCTGATCCGGCGTACCTCTCCCCCTTATCCCCGTGTGCTAAGCTTATGCAAGGAGCATATGGGTTGGATCCTTGCCCTGTGGCGTGCCGCTTCGCCTGAATGTTCCCGGCTTCAGGCGAAGGGATACACACCAGGCGCAACGGTCCGCGCCCCCTATCCAGCGAGAGGTCCGGCGCCATGTTACCGATCCCCACGACCGATCCGCGCACCCGCCCAAGCAGCAGCGGGCAGAGGCCAGTAGAGGACCCTGACACGGTCCTGGCCAGGCTCCGTGACCTGGAGGCGCGCCATACCCATTTGAACATCCGCCTGGACAACGAACCGGATTTCTTCTCCAGCCAGTTGATGCGCCTGGACCCCGGACATGGATGGCTGTTCCTGGAGGAACTCACCCCCTATCAGGGTCACCTGCGGGTCGCTCCTGGGCGAACCATGCAGGTCTATACCCTGCTCGATGGGATGCCGCTCCACTTCAAATCCCCGGTGCTCCACACCGGGGAGCATGACGACACGGCCTTCTACGTGGTGGGGCTTCCCGAAAGCATGGACGATGAACAGAAGCGTACCCACTTCCGCACCCGGTTGGCAGATAAACCCCATGTGGAACTGGTCATACGGGACCGGGATGGGGGGAGCTATCCCGGGCGTCTGGAAGACCTCTCCCTGGGAGGGCTCCGTGCCCTCCTGCCGGTCGGCACCCCGATCGGCAGCGGCGATCTGCTGCAGGTGGAGGACCTGACCCTACCCGGCGAGCCCCCCATCCGCTGCGGCCTGCAGGTGCGCTGCGTCCGGGAGGACCGGGCCCTGGGAGGCCTGATCGTGGGAGGTCGTTTCTTCGATCTGGGAGAGCAGGAGGCCCAGCGCATCCTTCGGGAGCTCCTGCGCCTGGAACGCGATCACCACCACCTTGGCGACAGCTGAAATCCCCACGGATCAGAGGGTCACGGTCGCCATCCGGGCATCCACAACCCCCAGGAACCGTTCCAGATCCAGCGGCTTGGTCAGGTAGTCATCGAATCCGGCACGCCGTCCCCGTTCCCGATCCTGCTGGGTGGCATTGGCAGTGAGGGCCACCACGGGGATGCGGGCCGTGGACGGTTCCCCGCGCAGATGCTCCAGCACCTGATACCCATTCAGGCCCGGCATATTGATATCCAGGATGATGAGATCCGGGCAGTGGACAGTGGCCAGTTCCAACCCCAGACCCGGCGAAGGGGCGTTCAACAATCGCACCGATGATCGACGGGTCAGGATCTGCTCCACCAGTCGCAGGTTGGAGGGGTTATCGTCCACGTGCAGGATCGTGAAGACGCGCGCCCCCTTCCGTGGCGTGGACGCTGGCCCCGCCCCGGGGTTCGGGGCCTCCGGAGCCGCCGCGCAGAGCTCCCCCCGGGGCAACTCGATCCAGAAGCAGCTCCCCCCGGTCTCCACCGCTTCGTAGCCGATCGCCCCCTGCATCCGTTCCACCAGTCGCTGAGAGATGGCCAACCCGATCCCCGTGCCCTCCAATCCGGGGTGGGTGTTCTCGTGCAACCGGGAAAATGGCCTGAAGAGCTCCTCCCGCCGCGCGGCGGGGATGCCGGGGCCCGTATCCCGCACCTGCACCCGGACACGGTCACCCTCTCCAGGTCCCTGGTATACCTGCACCCATCCCCCGGGATGATTGTACTTGATGGCATTGGAGATCAGGTTGATCAGCACCTGCTTCAGTCGTGTCCGGTCGGCCACCAGCACCGCATCCACCTCGTGGACGTGGATCTCCACCCGCGCTTCACCGGCCAGGGGTCCCAGCAGTCCGACGCACTCCTCCAACACGTCGGCCAATGGAACCGGCTCCATGGAGAGCTCGACCCGTCCGGCCTCTATCCCGGACAGGTCCAGCACCTCGTTGATCAATTCCAGCAGATGCCGTCCGCCCCGCAGGATCTCCCGAACATGCCCCCTCTGTTCCCCCTCCAGGCCCGGATCCGCCTCCAGCAACTGGGAAAACCCCAGGACGGCATTCATGGGGGTGCGCAGCTCGTGACTCATGCGGGAGAGGAATTCCGACTTGGCCCGGCTGGCCCGCTCCGCCTCCTCCTTGGCATGCATCCATTGGCGCACCGCCTGATGGCGCCCCTCCTCCACGCTCAGAGCGGAGGCCAGGATACCCACCACCCGGAGATCCTCCTCCGAGGGGGGGTACTCACTGCGGAACACCACACAGAGCGAACCCACGGGCGTCTCGCCACACCGCACCACATGCCCGAGATAGGCCCTCAGGTCATACCGCTGCACATAGGGGTCCGTATGGGCATAGCGGGTGCAGGTGAGATCGGGGACGGCATAGAGGTCTCCATGTACCCCACGGATCATGTCGTAGCAGACATGCCCCTCGGGGGCATCCTCGGAGGGCATGTCCTCCGGGGTCTGCCAGGTGCCCAGGGCACAGAGCCGTCCCTCCTCCAGACGGTGATAGATCGCGGCATCGCTCTCCAGGAGCTCTCCGCAGATCCGGGTGATGGATGTGACGTTCTCGCGGTAGTCGGGCCCCAGTCCGGCGAGGCACTCGTTCAGGCGCAGCAGGCGCGCCTCGGTGCGTTTACGCTCCCCGAGATCCCGCAGGATGCCCACGGCATGCCAGCCCTCTTCATGGGAAAAGGCGGACAGGGACAACTCCATGAGCCGCGTCGAACCATCCCGGTGCTCCACCTGGACCTCCACCGTACGCCCGACGCTGGCCCCACGGCCTTCCCGGAAGAACCCCTCCAGTGCCTGGCGCATGGATTGTGAACAGGAGGTCGGGGCGATACAGTCGTGGAGATCCCGGCCCAGGACCTCATCGGCCCCGTACCCCAGAAGAGATTCAGCAGCGGGGTTCCAGAAGGCGATGCGGCCGCGGGCATCCATCATGACGATGGCATCCCGAGCCGCCGAGGTGATGGCCTTCACCAGGGCCCGCGGGGGCTGATCCGTGGACATAACCATCAGGAAGGGGGCTCCGGGACAAGGCATTCCCCGCCCTCACGCCCCGGTGCAGGGACAGGGGATGACCCCTCACCCGCGAGCGGTGCCTGAGATGGCGTCCATCCTGTACGGCCAGGACCGTCACAGCACGGGACCAGGAGGTTCATGGGGGGCGGGGATCGTTCGGAATGGGCGTAGACCCGCCTGAGCGCGGGCCGTCGGATCAGGGGACTCGAGCACTTGCCAAAGCCGAGTAAAATGATCAATAATAAAATTGGAATCAGTAGAAAAAACGACAGGAACCCCGTACGGAAGATCGGTGGGTCAGTCTCTGAAAAAGTCAAACCCGTTTCGATCCGCCCGTACGGAATCCCTGCCGTGGTCACCGCGTCAACGATGCGGTGGAGAAGACCTCACTCAGTAGAAGGGTCTCCACAGGAACACCAGGAAATGCGCGGCAGCGGCCAGGACCATGAACACCGTGAAGGTGGTCTTGAACTGCTCGTGGAATTCCTTGGCTTGTTCTTCAGTCAGACCGGAGATGCTGTCATTCATGATCTAATCCTCCTTACTCGGAATCGGATTCTTCAGCGGCCGCGGACGCATCGTAGGTCAGCGGGTTGTAGCTGTCGTTGCTGTACACAAAGGCGTGAACGGCCAGAGCCACCACCAGCACAGCCATCAGGATGGGCATCAGCCAGGTGCCGGGGTTCACCACCAGCCACAGCTTCCAGTCATCCCGCGGATTGCTCGGCTTGCTCGGTCTGTATTCGCTCATCAGTCATACCCTCTTGAGTTTGAAGCCGGGTCTTCCGACCCGATGGTGTACAACCCCGCTTGGCAAGGCCGCTATCAGGGTTGGTGCTGGAACATCCTCCAGGACAGCGATCCGGGATCGGTTTGATCCGTACCCGCATTGCGTATGATCCTGGCGGTTTTTTCTGCCTCGTACGGTGGACCGGGAGGATCATTGCCCGGCCTCGTTGTCGGGTTGTAAGTCTACGTTGACAGGTTCAATTGTCAAGCTGGGAAGGCGGGCCTGCCGCCCCCCAAAAAAAACCATTCAATCAGTTAGTTATCTTGCCACACAGAAAGATCCCGCACATCCGGCGCGGATGACGCCGGTGTTTTTCTGATCCAGGTCATGATTTCTGTAGCACCCCCTTCAGGCCCCCGGGAAGTCGGTGATCCCGAAACGGGACGATTCCCCGTGACGGGGCCCCCCCTCCCGCAGTAGCGGCACCATCACCACCAGGGCCGCCAACAGTAGGCCAACCTCCAGGTAGTAGACCGCCAGGTAACCCGTTGCAGGACCGGCCAGCCCTTCCCCGAAGACCCCCCAGCCGGTGATCAACCCGACGATGTCACGGAGGATGCCGCCAAGGGCCATGGCGGCCCCTGCGGCGGTAGCCTGCACCGCACCCCAGGCCCCAACGGCCATGCCGCTCTGATCCCCCTGAGCCAAGGACATCATGGCCAGCAGGGTGGACACAGCG
>JBKGXY010000043.1:0-17035 GCA_046546415.1 Ectothiorhodospira sp. | reverse complement strand
CAGCCGGGGATCGAAACGCAGGGGCCCCTCGTCGAACTGGTGATACACCAGCGCCCCGCCCAGCAGGGTGAAGGCCACGAAGAGCACGCTGAAGAGGACGAACCGGTGTTCACGAAAGAGCAGCCGGATCTGGGCCTTGCCCGGAACGTTCATGGATCGTGTCCGCTAAAGAAAGGAGATGGATTCGGTCCTGGCTGCGCCGGCGCGCCATCCCCTGGGTCGGCGGGGCCTGCGGATGCGCCCCCCGGAACCAACGACACGGCCCGCACGTCGCGGCCCTGCACAGTGGATTCACTCGCCGCGGGCGGCCCCTTCCTCGAGGAGGAACTCGGTGCTGCAGTAGGGGCAGAGGATGCGCCCGTCCGGGGCATCCTCGATGGGGAGATAGACCCGGGGATGGGCGTTCCACAGGGCCTCGTCCGGCCTCGGGCAGCACAGGGGCAGGTCGGCGGCGGTCAGGCGCACGCGCTTGTGCCGGTTGGCCGGCGGATAACGCCCCGGATCCAGGGCGGTCTGCGGGTCGGGCATGGTCACACCCTCCTGATGATGAACCGTGAACGCGGCGCGGGAGATCCCGGCGTCAGAGATAGGCCAGCCAGTCCTCGTGCTTGGGATGGCGGCCCTGAACCACGTCGAAGTAGAGCCCCTGCAGGCGCTCGGTGATGGGGCCACGGCCCCCGTTGCCGATGCTGCGCCCATCCAGTTCCCGGATGGGGGTCACCTCGGCGGCGGTGCCGGTGAAGAAGGCCTCGTCGGCCACATAGACCTCGTCGCGGGTGATGCGTTTCTCCCGCACGGGGATCCCGCATTCCTGGGCCAGGGTCATGATGGTGCGCCGCGTGATACCGTCCAGGGCGGAGGTGAGCTCCGGTGTGTAGATCACCCCCTCGCTCACCATGAAGAAGTTCTCGCCGCTGCCCTCGGCCACGTATCCCTCGGTGTCCAGCAGCAGGGCCTCGTCGCAGCCACAGCCCAGGGCCTCGTGCAGGGCCATCATGGAGTTCATGTAGTTGCCGTTGGCCTTGGCCTTGCACATGGTCACGTTGACATGATGGCGGCTGTAGGAGGAGGTCTTCACCCGGATGCCCCGCTCCAGGTTCTCCGCCCCCAGATAGGCGCCCCACTCCCAGGCGGCCACGATCACGTGCACCTGGAGGTTGTCCGCCCGCAGCCCCATGCCCTCGGAGCCGAGGAAGCACATGGGCCGCAGGTAGGCGCCGGTGAGGCCGTTCTCGCGCACCGCCGCCAGCTGGGCCGCGTTGAGCTCGTCCGGGGTGTAGGGGATGCTCATGCCCAGGATATGGGCCGAACGGAACAGCCGCCGGGTATGATCCGCCAGCCGGAAGATGGCCGGGCCGCGCTCGGTGGGATAGGCTCGGACCCCCTCGAACACCCCCATGCCGTAGTGCAGGGTGTGGGTGAGCACGTGGGTCTGGGCATCGCGCCAGGGCACCATCCTGCCGTCGTACCAGATCACACCGTCGCGGTCGGCCATGGTGGACATGAACTCGTTTCCTCTTTCTCGTCAGGTCATCGGGGCCCCGTAAGGGGACGGATGGGACGGCGGGCCCACGCACTGCGCGGAAACCCCCCGCCTCAGTGCATCAATTGCTTCCAGATCGCCCGGACCCGGTCCCGCTCGCGGCGCCAGTGATCGCCCTCGACCCGGGCGGGCTGGTCCTGCAGGGTCAGTTCATGGATCCGGTCGCGGAAGGTGCGGTAGGTGTCCATCAGGAACAGGGCATCCTCCCGTGGGATCAGACCCGTCTCCATGAGGGCCTCGAGGATGCGGATGTTGTCCGGGTGCCTGGCCAGTTCCGGGTGTCGACCGGCGTGGGCCAGAACGAGATATTGCACCATAAATTCGATATCCGCGATACCGCCGGGGTCTTTCTTGAGATCGAAACGCCCCGGGTCGCGGCTGGCGTGTTCCTTCCACATCTTCTCGCGCATCTCCCGCACCTCCCGTTGCAGGGCCTGGGGATCCCGTTCCCGGGCCAGCACCCGGGCGCGCATGGCCTGGAAGGCCCCGGCGATCCCCGGGTCCCCGGCCACGGGCCGGGCCCGCACCAGGGCCTGGTGCTCCCAGGTCCAGGCGGAATGACGCTGATAGTCCTCGAAGGCATCCAGGCTCACCACCAGCAGACCGGCGGCACCGCTGGGTCGCAGGCG
This sequence comes from Ectothiorhodospira sp., assembly GCA_046546415.1. Lineage (GTDB taxonomy): Bacteria > Pseudomonadota > Gammaproteobacteria > Ectothiorhodospirales > Ectothiorhodospiraceae > Ectothiorhodospira. The sequence continues at coordinate 14,863 of JBKGXY010000043.1, read as the reverse complement.
GGTATCCACCTCGTAGAGACGTCCGGCCCCGGTGAAGGCCCCCAGGAAATGCAGCACCCGCTGCCCCACCCGGGCGAAGAACTCGCTGTTGTCCAGACCGCGCTCACCGTCGGTGCAGGCCTGTTCCCCCCGGCTGTCGTGCAGGAAGACCAGATCCAGATCCGAACCATAGCCCAGCTCCAGCCCCCCCAGCTTGCCGTAGCCCACCACGGCGAACCCGGGGGTGCGGGGCTCGCCATCCACCACGCACCGGGGACGGCCGTAGCGGGCCACCATCTGTGCCATCACCAGATTCAGGACCTTCTCCAGGATCACCTCGGCGATCCAGGTGAGATGGTCACTCACCTTCATCACCGGCAGCACATCCATGATGTCCGCCGCCGCCACCTTGAGCACCTGCACCTGCTTGAACAGGCGCAGCCGGTCCATCACCTGCTCCAGGTCGTCCAGGGACACCTGGATCAGTTCCTCCTCCATGGCCGCCATCAGGCCGCCTCGATCCGGGGGGTCATAGAGGCTGCGGGGATCCAGCAGTTCATCCAGCAACAGGGGATGCCGGGTCAGGTGCTCGGCGATCCAGGGGCTGGCCTGGCAGAGCCGCGCCAGCTGGGAGAGGGCCAGGGGATTCTCCACCAGCAGGGAGAGATAGACCGAACGCCGGGCGATGGTCTGCACCAGGCGCAGCAGCCGGTCCAGGGCCACGTCCGGGGTCTCCAGACCGGACAAGAGCCCCAGCACCAGAGGCATGAGCCGGTCCAGACGGCTGCGTCCGGTGGCGGTGAGGGCCCGGCAGGCGCTGCTCTCGCGCAACTGTTCCAGATGCTCCAGGGCGCGGGCGGGTTCCTCCAGCCCCAGCTCCTGCAACACCCCCAGGGCCCGTTCACGGCCCAGACCACCCCCCCAGAGGGCGGACAGTTCCCGGTGACTTTCCGTTTCCGGGGAGGCCTCGTCCTCCTCGTCCACCCGCTGGGGGGCGGCGAAGACCTGTTCGAACTGGCCATGGACCCGCTGCATGTGATGTTCCAGGGCCCGGTGGAAGGCCGTCCACTCCTCGAAGCCCATGGACAGGGCCAGGCGCAGACGCCCCCCCTCGTCCCCGGGCAGACAATGGGTCTGCTGGTCCGCCACCATCTGCAGGTGGTTCTCCGTGCGCCGCAGGAAGGCATAGGCCTCCAGCAGCTGTTCCACGGCATATCCCGGGATCAGGTCCTGCTCCGCCAGGCGCCGCAGGACGGGGACGATCCCCCGCAGCTGCAGGGAGGGATCGCGCCCGGCGCGGATGAGCTGGAAGGCCTGGACCACGAACTCCACCTCGCGGATGCCCCCCGCCCCCAGCTTGATGTCCGCCACCTTGCCCCGGCGTGACGCCTCCCGGTTGATCAGGGCCTTCATCTCCCGCAGGGAGGCAAAGGCCCCGTAGTCCAGATAACGGCGGTACACGAAGGGGCGCAGCAGGGTATGCAGATGCTCGGCGCTGTCCCGGTCCCCGGCCACGGCGCGGGCCTTGATGAGGGCGTAGCGTTCCCACTCCCGGCCGTGGCTCTCGTAGTAGTCCTCCAGGGCGTCGAAGCTCATCACCAGGGGCCCGGCATCGCCGAAGGGACGCAGGCGCATGTCCACACGGTAGACGAAGCCATCGGCGGTCTGTTCGTGCAGGGCCTTGATGAGGCGCTGCCCCAGGCGGATGAAGAACTGCTGGTTCTCCAGGGGGCGGGCGCCGTCCGTCTCCCCGGGGCGGGGATAGGCGAAGATCAGGTCGATATCGGAGGAGAAATTCAGCTCCCCCCCGCCCAGTTTGCCCATGCCCAGCACCACCAGGCGCTGGGGGTTGCCCTCGGCGTCCCGGGGCTCGCCGTGACGCCGGACCAGGTCCGCATGCAGCCAGCCCAGGGCCCCGTCGATGAGTGCCTCCGCCAGGCGGGTGAGATCCCCCAGGGTCTCCTCCAGGGTGGCGGCCCCGGCCAGGTCCCGCCAGGCGATGCGGCACATCTCCCGATGGCGTTGCTGGCGCAGGCTACTCAGGAGCCCCTTCTCGTCGACAACCGTCCCCAGGGCCCGTTCGACCCGGGCCCGCAGGTCCCCCCCGGCATCCGCGCGCTCCAGGTCGCCCGAGCGGACCAGTTCCAGGAAGAGTTCGGGCCGACGCACCGCGGTGCGGGCCACGAACTCGCTGTGGTACCAGATACGGCCCAGCCCCTCCGGCCAGGACACGGGCTCCAGGCCCCGGCGAGCGCAGGCCTCGAGGAAATCCGCCGCCCGGTGGCGCAGGCCCTCGCGGGCCGTTTCGGGGACCCCCTCCAGGGGCAGCTGTTCGGGTGACGGCAAGGTCATCCCCTCAGCTTACCCGCAACACCGCGCCCAAGACCATACCCCGCGCGGGCCCCGGACCCGGGATCAGGGGGCGGGCGCACCGCGCCGGCGCACGGACTCGAAATCGTCCTTGTCCAGGGCCTGGTGGTAGGCCTCCGCACCGGTGATGATCCCGGCGTCCAGGAGACGGCGCAGGGCGTTGTCCCGGGTCTGCATCCCCACCAGGGCGCCGGCCTGCATGGTGCCCAGGAGCTGATCGGTGCGCCCCTCCCGGATGAGATTGGACACCGCCGGGGTGTTCACCAGGACCTCCACCGCGGCCACGCGCCCCTGGCCGTCGGCGCGGCGGGCCAGTTGCTGGGAGATGACCCCCCGCAGGGAGGTGGAGAGCATGGCCCGGATCTGGGGCTGTTTCATGGCGGGAAAGGCGTTGATGACGCGGTCCATGGCGGCGGCGGCCCCGTTGGTGTGCAGCGTGCCCAGGACCAGGATCCCCGTCTCGGCGGCGGTCACCGCCAGGGAGATGGTCTCCAGGTCACGCATCTCCCCCACCAGGATCACGTCCGGGTCCTCCCGCAGGGCCGAGTGCAGGGCCTGGGCGAACCCGGGGGTGTGCACCCCCACCTGCCGCTGGCTGATGAGGCAGCGCTGGCGCTCGTGCAGGAACTCGATGGGGTCCTCGATGGTGAGGATGTGGCCGCGGCGGCTGCGGTTGATGGCGTCGATCATGGCCGCCAGGGTGGTGGACTTGCCCGAGCCGGTCTTGCCCGCCACCAGGATCAGGCCATGGCGCTGCATGGCCAGGTGGCCGATGATGGGCGGCATCTCCAGCGATTCCAGGGAGAGGCTGCGGTCGGGGATGGCCCGAAAGACCATGGCCAGTCCGTGGAGCTGGCGCAGCAGGTTGACGCGAAAGCGCGCCACCCCCTCGATGGCATAGGCAAAGTCCGCGCCGTCCTCCCGATCGAAGACCTCCCGGGCGGCGGCGGGCAGGATCTCCGCCACCATGGCGTCCAGGTCCGGGGTGGTCAGCGGTGCCGGATCCAGCTGCACCAGATCCCCGTAGAGGCGCATGCGCGGCGGGTCCCCCGCCACCAGGTGCAGATCCGATCCCCCCCGTTCCACCAGGGTGCGCAACAGGCTGTCCGAACGGCGCATCGACGTCATCCCCCCGCCAGGTTGATGCGGGGCAGCAGGTCCGCATTGGTGACATGACGCTGGAAGGCCTGCTTGTCGGTGGCGTACAGGTAGGCATCGTCCGGATCCACCTCGCCCCGCTGGATGGCCTCCAGCAGGGCCTGGTCCAGCAGCTGCATGCCCTGGTCGCGCCCCATCTGCATCTGCGAGGGGATCTGGTGCACCTTGTCGGTCATGATCATCCGCGCGATGGCCCGGTTCACCCGCAGGCACTCCGCCACGGCCCGGCGCCCCCGCCCGTCCGGCGTCTTCACCAGGGTCTGGGTGACCACGCCGTGCAGATTCTGGGCGAGGAAGGTCTTGCCCTGTTCCCGCTGCTCCTGGGGCAGGGCATCCAGGATGCGGTCGATGGTCTTCACCGCCGAGGTGGTGTGCAGCGTGGCCAGGACCAGGTGCCCGGTCTCTGCGGCGATCATGGACATGACCACCGACTCGGTGTCCCGCAGCTCACCCACCAGGATCACGTCCGGATCCTCCCGCAGGGCCGCCCGCAGTCCGGCGGCGTAATCGGGCACGTGGGTGCCCACCTCCCGCTGGATCACCTGTGCCCGGCGGCTGCGATGGACGAACTCCACCGGATCCTCCAGGCTGATGATGTTCACGGCCCTATGGGCATTGATGTGATCCACGAGGGCCGCCAGGGTGGTGGACTTGCCCGTGCCCGTGGAGCCGGTCACCAGCACCATCCCCTGGTTATGGTCCACCAGGCGTTGCAGCAGCGGCGGCAGTCCCAGGCCCTCCAGGGCGGGGATCGCGGCGGGGATGTACCGGAAGGTGGCGCCCACGCCGGTGGACTTGCGAAAGATATTGGCCCGAAAACGCCCCTCGTGGGCGTCCACATAGGCGAAATCCAGGTCCTCCCCCGCCTGGAAGCGCTGCCGCTGGGCCGGGGTCAGGATCTCCTGGACGTAGGCCTCCAGTTCCCGATCCCCCAGGTCCCGGAAGCGGATGGGCATGAGTTCGCCGTTCATGCGCAGCATGGGCGGCACCCCCACCGCCAGGTGCAGGTCCGAACAGCCCTGTTCCCGGGCCAGTTTGAGAAAGGCATCGATTCTCGGCATCGCTTGATCTCCCCGGGACGCGCCCTCAGCCCCCGTCTTCGCCGAAGGGCGGGCCGCCCCCCTGGAGGAACTCTAGCAGAGCCGCGCGCACGGCCCCCATGGAGGCGGGGCGCTCGGCAGGGTCCACGGCCATCATGCGCAGGATCAGGTCATTGAGCCGGGGGTCGATGGCCGGATTGCGCTCCATGGGGGGCGTGGCCCGGCCCCGGACATGCTGGTAGACCAGGGCGATCTGGTCCTCCCCCTCGAAGGGGGGCCGTCCGGTGAGCATCTCATAGAGGACGATCCCCAGGGCATAGATGTCGGTGCTGATCGTCACCCGGCCGCCGGTGGCCTGTTCCGGGGCCATGTACCGGGGCGTGCCCACGAGGATGCCGGTGCGGGTGAGGCGGGTATCCCCACCGCCGGTAACCGCGGCGATGCCGAAGTCCACGATCTTCACCAGGCCGCGGGGGTTGATGAGGACGTTGCCGGGTTTCAGGTCCCGGTGGATGACCCCCACCTCGTGGGCCGCCGCCATGCCCGCGGCCACGGCTGCAGCCAGACCCAAGGCCCGCTCCACGGGCAGCGCCCCCCCCTGTTCCCGCAGCAGGGCCCCCAGGGTCACCGACGGGAAGTATTCCATGGAGATGGCCAGGGCCCCGCCCACGCTGAGGAAGTCGTAGATGCGGATGACGTTCTCGTGGGTGATCCGGCGCGAGAGGCGCAACTCCTGGACGAAGCGCCGGATCATCTCCTCATCCGTGGCCAGCTGGGGGTTGATCACCTTGAGGATGATGGTCTCGGCGATCATCACGTCCTCCATGAGCAGGACGCTGCCGAAGGCCCCCCGACCCACGCGGCGCACGAAACGGTAGCGGTCCCCCAGCATGTCCCCGGGGGCCAGGCGGCCCACGTCCAGCCCCGATCCCTGCACGACGCGTCCCGCCAGGGTCCTGCCTTCCGTATCGTCCCCCGCGAGGAGGGGGACCACCGCGTCCCCCCGGGCCTCGCCAACCCCGGAGGCGGAGACGGAAAAACGGGCCTGGAGTCGATCCGCCGCATCCCGGGCGCGGTCCGCCCCTTCCCCGTCGGCGCGTTCCATCTGCCGACGCAGGGCCCCCAGGATGTCCTGCACATTCCCGGCATCCGCCAGTTCCGCGAGGGCGTGCACCGCCTCGGCACGCACGCCGGTGTCGGCATCCTCCAGGCGCACCATCAGGGGGGGCACGGCACGCCCGTCCCCCAGGCGCGCCAGGGCACGGATCACCACCGGGGCAGCCTCCCGGTCCCGCTCCAGCATCCCCAGCAGGGCGGGCACCGCCGCGCGGTTGCCGATGGCGGCCAGGGCATCCACCGCCCGCTCCCGCACCCACCAGTCGGCGTCCTCCAGGGCATCGATCAGGTGGGTCAGGGCCGTCTCGTCCCGGGTGGAATTGAGGATCTCCACCGCCGATCGGCGCACGAACTCATCGTCGTCCCGCAGGAGCTGCACCACCGCCTGCACCACCCGCGGGCCGCCGATGCGGGCCAGGGCGTCGGCCGAACGGGCGCGCACCCACCAGTCCTCATCCCGGATGGAGACCAGGAGCTGCTTGATGTTGGTGCTGTTGCCGATGCCGTTGAGCACCTCCACCGCGGCCCGGCGGATATACTCCGACTCGTCGCGCAGCAGCGGCAACAGATGCGCCAGGGTATCGGGATCGTCGCGTCGCACCACGGCATCCACCGCCCGCTGCTGCACCCGCAGATCCCCGTCCCGCAGCAGGGTGCACAGGGCCCCCAGGGGCAGATCCCCCACCCCCTGTTCCAGCAGGGCCCGCAGGGCGGCACGACGCACCCCCGGGTCCGCGTCCCGCAGCGCCCCCTGCAGGACAGCCCGGGCCCGGGGCACGGCGAAACGTCCCAGGACCTCCATCACCAGGCGGCGGATGGCGGGATCCTTGCCCGAGGCACGGTTGATCAGGTCGGGCAACACCCGCTCATCGGCCACCTCCCGGATCAGACGGAACAGGGCACCTCGGGCCGCGGGTTCCAGCTCGGGGACCAGGCGCAGCAGTGTATCGGCATCCAGTCGTTCCCGGTGGGCCTCCAGCACCGCCACCAGGGCCGCCCGGGGGAGCTCCGGCTCCCGCAGGGCGCGGGCCACCCGGTGGGGATCGAACCCACGGGCCCGGGTCAGCACCCGGACGATGCGCTCACGCTGGATGGGGGAGGCATCGCGCAACTGCCCGAGGAACAGGGGCAGGGTGTGATCATCCGTCAGGCGCTCCAGCAGGCCCATGGCCCGCATCATCCCGGCATCGGTGGCGGGGGATGCCAGGGTCTCCAGCAACCGGGGCACGGCGGCCCCGGATACGGCGGTGAGCCGGTGGGTGAGCGCCCGGGCCTCGGGGTCGTCCAGGTCCGTGGCACGGGACAGCCGGCGGATGAGGCGCTCTGCACGGAAGTCGGTGAAAACGCTCATGAGCGGGAACCACCCCTTCGCGCGGCCGCACGCCGAATCAGGCGGGACACACCGCCGGGATCACTCCCGGGGGTCCGCCTCATCGGGCGTGACGCGGACGATATAGGCCTTGTTCACCAGTGCCACCTCCGTCTCCGACAGGAACAGGCGCACGAAGCGATGCTCGTGGATGTTGATGTAGTCGAAGAGCCGGGCCTTCTGAGGGTCCAGCATCTCACGGATCACCCCGTCCAGATTGGACCCGTCCATCAGGTGCAGCCGGGCCCGCAGGTGAACCGCATAATCGGCGAGCGGTATCCCGTCCACGGTGTACTCAAGGCGCACCACGGAATGCTTATTGTAGAACCTCGCCTCCCGGGCCGTTCCACACTCCATCACAAAGAAGGGCTCGGGGCCGTTGAGGACCTCGGCGGGCTCCTCCTCCCCCGCCCGGTGGGCACTCTGCAGATGGACGAAGAGGGAACCCAGCACCAGGCCATCGGGATGCACCCACGCCTTCACCGGCTTGCGTTTCTTGGGAATCTTCAGCGCGTCTGTATCCACCATATCCCCCTGCGGCCGGACCGTCGTCCAGGTTGCACCGAATGGCTCCAGTATGCAGCAAAAGAGGCGGGGGTGGGGAGGCACCACCGACCTGCCCCGTGCAGAACCCCCGCCGGCGCCAGGAATAGGGGGTGTGCCGGGAGGCCCCGGCCCAACCTCCGCCATCCAGGGAATCGCCCATTGCGGCCTTTAAAAATACCGTGCAAAGGGGTATCTTTGCGCCCGTTCCCGAACCCCGCGATTCCCCCCAGGGCCGGGCACCGGGAACGCTTCCGAGGCAATAGAGGATCACCCTTCGTATGGACGGTTGCAGTTCAACGCGCAGGCACGTGGCGCCCCCCGGGGGGCAGGCACGGGTGGTGCGGGACGTCCGTCGATAGGAGCCTTCCGGAACGGTCATGGGACCGCCCCTGGGCTCTGATCGCCGCGCGCCCCACCCCCGAGGCACACGGCAGGGCCCATGACCACCCCATCAGGGGGCAAAAGGGTACCGCCCCGAGCGGATGCCCGTCGTCATCCTTTCTGTCGTGTCCGACCCCTTCCCCCGCGGCACTCCCACCTGCCGTGCCGTGGCCCGGCCGCATGTACCGGAACCCGAACCATCCGCCCCCGGGCGGGGAGGAACAGACGACATGACCGAAACGATGAGCAACACCCACACCAGCCTCCAGGGCATCGAGAACCAGGGCGTCCACTGGATCGATGAACGCCAGGACCCCGCCCTCCAGACCGTCGACCGGGCGGTCCGCCAGGGGCAGTACCACACGGCGCGCACCCGCTTTCTCCGGCTGGCGGAAGACTCCCAGATCCGGGTGCTGCAGCACATCCCCCGCGCGGACGCCGTGCGCCTGGCCGGCGGCCTGCCCACCTATACCGTGGCCCGTCTGTTCGAACAGTTGCCCCGCCCTCTGGGTCGTGCCATCGTCCAGTCCCTGCCCGAGGGCAAGCGCGAAGGGGTCGTGGTGATCCTCAACCACCGCCGGCGTGCCCCCTAGCCCATCCACAATAGCTGACCCCCCCGGATCCCGTCCCTTCTCCATCCCACCGGGCGGAAGGGACGGGGACCCTGCGTTCTGCGCCCCCGGAGCGGCTGTGTCCCGGCATCGATGCCCTGCCCTCCCCCTCCCTCGCTCCGCGCTGATCCACTAGAATCCCCGCAACCCCCAAAGACTTCGGAACCCACCCCGTTCCGGCAACAGGATCCGTCCCCAGACATGACACCCGCCCGCCCAACGCCATGCCCCACAGCGGGCCGGGGTTCCGATGGACCGCCCCGGTGGCATGGGCTGCTCCTGGTCGGACTCTGCCTGCTCCTGGGGCCATTCCCCCTGGCGGCCCAGGAACGACCCGGGGTGGAGATCCGGGGCGTGGAGGGTACGATGGCCGACAACATCCGCGCCCACCTGCGGATGGCCCGGGAGGATTGCGATCTGCCGGCCTGGCGGGAGGCCCCACTCATCGAGGCCGCCAAGGAGGATGCCCATCGGGCACTGCGGGCCCTGGGCCACTACGAACCCGACATCCAGCTGGATTTTGAGCGCACGACGGACTGCTGGCGGCTCCGGATGACCGTGGACCCCGGCCAACCGGTACGGGTGCGCCGTGTGGAGATCCGCCTGGAGGGGGAGGCGGCGCAGGACCCGGCCTTCGCCGCCCTGCGGGATGCCCCGCCCATCCGCGAGGGACAGGTCCTGCGCCACGACCACTACGCCCGACTGAAGTCCGAACTGGGACGCCTGGCCTCCGCCCGGGGGTATTTCGACAATCGCTTCACCCGGACCCAGCTCCGGGTGGCCCCCAAGGAGCGCACCGCGGAGGTCATCGTCCACATGGACAGCGGCCCCCGCTACCGGCTCGGCCGGGTCTCCCTGGAGCAGGACACCCTGCACGAGCGCCTGGTGCGCCGATTCATCCCCTTCGAGGAAGGCGAACCCTTCGAGTCGAGTCACCTGATCCGCATGCAGCAGGCCTTCATCGACAGCGGCTACTTCGACCAAGTGCGGGTGGAGCCCCACCCCGACGGGGCCGAGGACCGGGCCGTACCCATCCAGGTGCGGCTGACACCCCGTAACCGATGGTCCTACCTGGCGGGCATCGGGGCCAGCACCGACACCGGCCCGCGGCTGCGCCTGGGGGTGGAGAACCATCGCGCCAACCGCTCCGGCCACCGCTACGACACCCGTCTGGAACTCTCCCCGGTGCGTTCCAGCGCCACCCTGGACTACGAGATCCCCCGGGGGGATCCCGCCCGGGAACGCATCAACCTCAGTGCCGGCTGGAAGCGGGAAGACACCGACACCGCCGACAGCAACCTCTACGGTCTGGGCATCGCCCACATCCGGCAGATGCCCTCCGGCTGGGTGCAGACCCGTTCGCTGCACTACGAGCAGGAGACCTACCGCATTTCCGACGAGAGGGAAGACACCACCCACCTGCTCATCCCCGGCCTGGAGATGGCCCGGACCCGGTCGGACGACCCGGTCTTCCCGAGACGGGGCTGGCGCCTGAGCACCTCGCTGCGTGGCGCCACCGAGGCGATCCTCTCCTCCACCGACTTCGTCCAGGTCCACGGCACCGCCAAGCGCATCGACCCCCTGGGGCGTGGCCGCCTGCTGTTGCGGGCCGAGGCGGGCACCACCGCCGTGGACCACCTGAATCAATTGCCCACCTCGCTGCGCTTCTTCGCCGGGGGCGACGCCAGTGTGCGCGGCTACGCCTACCAGGGCCTGGGCCCCAAGGATGACCGCGGCGAGGTCATCGGTGGCCGCCATCTCATCACCGGAAGCGTGGAGGTGGATTATCCCGTGGCAGGGCCCTGGGGCGTGGCCGCGTTCGTGGACGGTGGCAACACCTTCAACTCGCTGGAGGACTACACCCCCCGCTACGGCGCCGGCCTGGGCCTGCGCTGGCGTTCCCCCATCGGCCCCATCCGGGTGGACCTGGCCCACCCGCTGGACGGGGACGACGCCGTTCGCCTGCACCTGAGCATGGGGAGGGATCTGTGATGTCCCGCCTGGGACGCCTGTCCCTGGGCCTGGCCCTGGTGCCAGCCGTTCTGGCCGTTCTCGTCCTCCTGCTGGTGGGCACCACCCCGGGCACCCGCCTGCTGCTGAACCAGGGGGTGGGGTTCGTGCCCGGCGAACTGCGCATCGGGGAGATCCGGGGGACCCTCCTCAGTGGCGTGCACCTGCAGGACGTGGCCTATACCCATCCCGCCCTGCGGGCCACCGCGGAGCAACTGGATCTGGGGCTGGACCTGACCGCCCTGCTGCGCCTGACCGTGCATGTGTCGCACCTGGAAAGCCGGGGCCTGGAGGTCACGCTCACCCCCGCCGACGACGCGCCGGGCCCATCGGAGGACAGTCCCCCCTTCGCCCTGCCCGATGCCATCCCCATGCCCGTCACCGTGGATCTGCGCCGCGGGGTGCTGCACGACAATCGCCTCCACCCCTCCGAAGGCGCCGATCCCATCGTGGTGGACCGCCTCGCCCTGGGGCTGCACCTGGATGCCCGGCGCCTGCAACTGCGCCATCTGGACCTGCAGGCTCCCCAGGGACGGCTCCAGGGCCTGGGCCGGGTCACCCTGACCCGGCCCTACGCCCTGGGCCTGGCCGCCGACTGGTCCCTGTCCCTGCCGCAGGAGACTGCCCGGACCCTATCGGCGGACCGGGCCGGGGGGCGCCTGATCCTGGCCGGGGATCTCACCGATCTCTCACTGCAGCACCGCCTGGAGGGGCCCATGGAGGCCCGCACCGAAGGCGGCATCCGCCAGCCCCTCACCGCCCCGGCCTGGGACCTGACCCACCGCTGGGAGGCCCTCCCCCTGGCCCTGACGGCGGACCGGCGCCTGGACCTGGACAGCGGCCAACTCGTCACCCGGGGCACCCCCGACGACTACACCCTGGGGCTGCGCACAGCCTTGGGTACACCCGACCTGCCCCGACTGGACCTGGCCCTCTCCGCCCGGGGGGACACCCGGGGCCTGCAACTGGCCCCCCTGAGCCTCTCCGGGACCCCCGGTGATCTACAGGTGACGGGGCGGGTCGGCTGGACACAGGGCGTGGACTGGGCGCTGGACCTGCGGGGCCGGAACCTGGACCCCGCCGCCCTCGCCCCCGAACTCCCGGGCCGGCTGCAACTGCGGGCCGACACCCGGGGGCGCCTGGCCTCCGGCGCCCCCCTGGAGGCCCGGATGAACCTGGCGGATCTCTCCGGCACCCTCCGGGAGCGCCCGGTGCGGGGCCAGGGGGAGGTCCGGGTGGACGGCACCCGACTGGAGATCCCCGGACTGAACCTGGCCGCGGGGGACAACCGCCTGGAGGCCCGGGGTCGCCTGGGGGATCCCATGGACCTGGACTTCCGCCTCCAGGCCCCGGCCCTGGAGACCCTATGGCCCGGCCTCCTGGGCCGGCTCGAGGCCGAAGGTCGCGTCCAGGGCCCCCCGGATGCCCCCAGGCTCACCGCCCGGGCCCGGGGCGGCGACCTGGCCCTGGGGGATCTGGGCCTGACCCGGCTGGCCCTGGACCTGCAGGCCGGTGCCGCCCCGGACGCCCCCCTGCAACTGGACCTGCGCCTCGGGGAGCTGCGCATCGCCGACGACACCGCGCTGGATGATCTGACCCTGGAGGGCCGGGGCACAGCGGCCGACCACCAGCTGGACCTGACCCTGGCAGGCCGGGGGGCCCGGGCGGATCTGGCCCTCGATGGCGCCCTGCCCGGCGGCCTGCTCACCCGCCCACACCGGTGGACGGGCAGCCTCACCGCCCTGGACATCCGCCCCCCCGTGGGCGGCCCCTGGACCCTGCAGGACCCCGCCGCCCTGCACGCCGGCCCCATGGCCGCCGGCGCCGAACCCATCTGCCTGGGCCAGGACGACGCCCGCCTCTGTCTGGAAGGGGACTGGTCCGACGAGACCGGGATCCGCCAGGCCGAGGCCCGGCTCACGCGGCTGCCCCTGGACCTCCTCCAGGAGCAGCTGCCTCCCAATCTGCGCCTGGAGGGGCGGGTGGACGGGCGGGCCCGACTGCGCCTGGACCCGGATCTCAGCCTGGAGGCCCAGCTGACCACCCCCTACGACGGCCGCATCCATCTCCTGGATGAGGGAGGCAACCGGCAGGCCGTGCCCTTTGGCGACGCCCGGGCCGAGCTTCGCCTCCAGGACCGTGACCTGAAGGCCAGTCTGGGGCTGAACATCGCCGGGGACGGCCGCATCCAGGCCCGCCTGGAGGGCCGGGGCCGACAGGATGGAGACACCGCACTGGAGGGAGACGCCCGGCTGACCCTGGACGATCTCTCCTGGCTGGACCCCCTGATCCCCCAGGTGCAGGACCTGGAAGGGCGCGTGCAGGGGGACCTGGACATCGGCGGCACCCTGCGGACCCCACGACTGGATGGCCAGCTCCGCCTTGCCGACGGCACGGTCTTCCTCCCCGAGGCGGGCATCACCCTGCGGGGCGTCCAAATGGATGTGCACAACGAGGGCCGGGACCGCTTGCGGCTTGCCGGGCGACTGCGCTCCGGCGAGGGGATGCTCAACCTGGAGGGGGAGGTGCAGCGGGCCGAGGACGGTCCTCCGCCGGTGACCCTGCAGATCCAGGGGGAGGACTTCCAGGCCCTGCGCCGCCCGGACGTGCAGGCCACCCTCACCCCGGACCTGAACGTCACCGTCATCGGCCGGCGCGTCATCGTCACCGGCGACGTGACCGTGCCCCGGGCCCGACTGGAACTGGTGGAGCTCCCGCCCCAGGCCGTGGCCGTCTCGGGGGACGAGGTCATCGTACAGGAAGAAGAGGAGACCTCCGGCGATCCGATCCTGATGGTGGTCCGGGTGGGGGTCGCCCTGGGGGAGGACGTGCGCATCCGCGGCTACGGCCTGGACGCCCGCCTCGCCGGGGAACTGGAGGTGCAGCAAAACCCCGGGCTGCCCACGCGGCTGCTGGGGGAGATCCGCATCCCCGAGGGCCGATACAAGGCCTATGGCCAGGACCTCACCGTGGAACGGGGGCTGCTGCTGTTCCAGGGCCCGCCGGAGAACCCGGGCCTGGACCTGAGGGCCGTGCGCCGCATCCCCGCCCACGAGGTGGAGGTGGGCCTGGAGATGGGCGGCACCCTGGAGCAGCCCCGGTCACGGGTCTTCTCCGACCCACCCATGGAGGAGACCGAGGCCCTGGCCTTCCTGGTCACAGGCCGCCCCCTGTCCGGGGCCGGGGAGGGGGATGGCAACGCCATCGCCTCCGCCATCACCCTCTATGGCATCGAGCGCGGGGCCTTCATCACCGACCGCCTGGGCAGCGAACTGGGCCTGGACGAGTTCACGGTGGACACCGAGACCGGGCTGGACGAGGCCGCCCTGATGATGGGCAAGCAGCTCTCCCCCCGTCTCTTCCTGCGCTACAGCGTCGGCCTGTTCGATCGGGTGAACACGGTGCTGCTGCGCTACGCCCTCACGCAGCACCTGAGCCTGGAGACCCGTTCCAGTTCCGAGGCCCAGGGCATGGACCTCATCTATCGCCTGGAACGCTGAGCCCCCTGGGCCCGGGGCAGGGACACGAGGGGATCACCCCCCGTCCGTCCCGGCCCCCGGTGCATCCAGGCGGCGCACCGCCTGGATGCACCGCTCCGGGGCGTCGATGGCGGTGGCATTGGGGAACATGCTCATGAACGGGATGCGCCAGCCGTAGCCGTGGACCGTCACGGGTTCCTCGGGGCACTGATCCTTGATGCGCCGCGCAACGGACTGCAGATCCGCGGAATCGAACTTGAAATACGGCGGAAAGAACCCGGCATCCTCGTTACGGAAGATAAGGGTGCTGGAGGTCCCAACGCGGACCGTCTCGATACGGTACTGGATGTCCCGGCCGTCCCCGGTGATGCCGGTGATCTGCACCTCCCAGGAATCCGGCCCCCAACGGAACCAGGTGAAGACCAGGAGCAACACCAGGATCGTGATCAGCAGGGTAAGCAGCTTCTTTTTCATAGATCGACTCTATCCTAGGGATGAGAGGGACGAAGCCCCAAGGCCTTGAAAGCGGCGGATGACCCACCGGTCAGGGACCCCCGGGGCAGCACGGCGAGCCATCTACCCCGGCGGTGATCCCACGCCGGAGGTTAGCGCCTCGGCCTCGGGGTCACCTGGGAAAGGTCACGCACGGCCCCCTGGGAGGCGGAGCTGGCCAGGAGGGCGTAGGCCTGCAGGGCACGGCTCACCACCCGCTGGCGGTCCAGCGGTTTCCAGGCGGTCGCCTCGCCCCGAGCCTCCATGGCGGCCCGGCGCCGGGCCAGGGTCCCGTCGTCCACGGCGATGCGG
>JBKGXY010000042.1:0-17114 GCA_046546415.1 Ectothiorhodospira sp. | reverse complement strand
GGTGACCGGGTGTCCATTCGCGGTGCGCGGACGCAGGATGCCGTCTTCCTGGTCAACGGCCGGCGCATCACCGGCACCTCCGGGCGGGGGGACGCCTTCAGCCGCATCCCGCTGCAGCAGGTGGAGCGGGTGGAGATCGTCAAGGGGCCGGGCAGTGTGCTGTACGGTTCCGATGCCCTGGGCGGGGTGATCAACGTGGTCACCCGGTCTCCACAGGAGGGGGGTTCCGCCGCGCTGGATGTCAACGCCGGCCTGAACGGGGACGGCGAGGGCGGACTGCTGGCGCCCTCGGTGACCTTTTCCGCTGGCGACCGGGACACCCGCTGGCGCATCACCGCCGGTGCGCTGAACCGCGATGCGCACTCGGAGGAGGCCCTGGCCCGGATCCGGGTGAAGACCGGGGAGAAGACCGGGGACAGCCTCCAGTCGCCTTCGGAGCTGGAGGATACCGGCATCCGCGATACCTACAGCCTGGATGAGGACCACCGGGCCTCGGCGGATCTGCATCACCTGCAGGCCCACATGGAACACTGGGTCAGTGATCGCGTCCGTGTGGGGCTGGAGGCGGGCCTGCTCAGCGACGACCGGGAGCGGCGTTTCATCCAGACCGACCTGCCCGTGCCCACGGCCGAGACGGATGAGGAGGGCCGGTTGCGCAGCACCCTCAACACCCCCGTGCGCCAGGAGGAGGACAGCCGCCGTCAGGACCTGTCGGCCCGGGTGGACTGGATGGCCACGCAGGATCTGGACCTGAGTTACCGCGTCGACCGCAGCCGTTTCCGCATGGACCGTCACGTGTACGTGGTGCCCTGGCGGGACATGGGCTTTGCCCGGGAGTCCGAGAGCGATTTCGGCACCCGGCAGGTGACCTTCACCGATCACACCCACGACCTGATGGCCACCTGGTCCCCCGCCACGGACCATCGCCTGCAGGTGGGGGTGCAGCACCTGGACCGGGAATACGAGGACCGGAGCCTGAGCCAGGATGCGGTGACGAAGCAGTGGCTCACCGGCGTCTTCATGCAGCACCAGTGGGCCGTGACGCCCCACACCGACCTGGTCTACGGCGTCCGTCACGACGACACCTCCGAATCGGTGGACAACACCGCCCTGCAGGCGGGGGTGGTGCACCGGCTGACCCCCGGCCTGCGCCTGCGCGCCCACTATGCCGAGGGGTTCAAGATCCCGGAGGCGCGTTCCTACACGGTCCATACCCGGGATCCCCGGGGACGGCTCGTGCTGGGATCGGACGTGGTGGAGCCCGCCGTGGGCAAGCAGGCCCATGACCTGGACCCGGAGCGCAGCCGGACCCTGGACCTGGGGGTCTCGGGGCATCTGGCGGGGGCCGACAAGGCCCCGGGCCTGACCTACGAGGTGGGTGTGTTCGAGACCCGCTTCGACGACCTGATCGCCAAGACCCGGGGCGACGGGCCCTATCTCACCTTCCAGAACATCCAGGATGCCCGCATCCGGGGCCTGGAGACCGCCTTACGGCTGGATCTGCCCCACCGGGTCCAGCTGGGGCTGAACGCCACCTGGCTGGAGGCCATGGACCGGGACACCGACCGGGAGCTGACCCAGACCCCGGATTTCATCGGCGTGGCCCGCCTGGGCTGGGCGCCGACCCGGGCCCTGCAGCTGGACCTGCGTGTCCGCGGGCAGGGGGAACGCTACGTGGACGCCGCCAACACCGAGCGGGATCAGGCCTACGCCCTGGTGGACCTGGCTGCGGTCTATCGGCCGCCCCGGTGGCAAGACCTTTCCCTGCGCGCCGGCATCGACAATCTCATGGACCGGGAGAACGACACCTCCCTGTATGCCGATCCCGGCCGGTTCTTCCGGGTGGGGGCGCGTTACCGGTTCTGAGGGCCGGTGGCATCATCCAGAATCAGTGAATCAGAGGACCGGGCGCATGGCCCGGCCCTGGACCAAGGAGGCAACATGCTCAATACCCCCAAGATCCCCACCACCATCTTCACGGGGTTTCTCGGCAGCGGCAAGACGACCCTGCTGCGTCATGTCCTGGAAAACGCCGGGGGCCGCCGGATCGCCGTGATCATCAACGAGTTCGGTGAACTGGGCATCGACCGGGACCTCCTGCAGGGATGCGGGCTGGGCTGTGACGATGCCGGGGCCGAATCCCCCGGCACCATGTACGAACTGGCCAACGGCTGCCTGTGCTGCACGGTCCAGGAGGAGTTCTATCCGGTGATGCAGGCCCTCATGGAACGGCGGGATCAGATCGATCACATCCTCATCGAGACCTCGGGACTGGCCCTGCCCAAGCCCCTGGTGCAGGCCTTCAACTGGCCGGAGATCCGGACCGGCTGCACGGTGGATGCCGTGATCACCGTGGTGGACACCCCCGCCACGGCCCGGGGGCAGTTCGCCGCCGACCCCGCCGCGGTGGACCGGCAGCGCCGGGAGGACCCCAACCTGGATCACCTCTCGGGCCTGCACGAGTTGTTCGAGGATCAGCTCAGCGCCGCGGACCTGGTGATCCTGAGCAAGGCCGACCAGGTGGAGGCCGCGGACCTGGCGCGGGTGGAGGCCCTGGTGCGCGAGGAACTGCCCCCCCAGGTGAAGCTCATCCACTGCCATCAGGGCCGCCTGGACCCCGCCCTGCTGCTGGGTCTGGGCCATGCCTCCGAGGAGGGCATCCATCTGCGCCACGATCATCATGGTCACCACCATCCTCATCACCATGACCACGATCACCACGATCACGACGCCTTCGATTCCATCCTGCTGGAACTCCCCCGGGTGGACCGGGACCGGCTCATGGAGTGCCTGGAGACCCTGGCCGCCCGGTTCCCCATCTTTCGCATCAAGGGCTTCGCCGCCTTGCCCGGCAAGCCGATGCGGCTGGTGGTGCAGGGGGTGGGCACCCGTTTCGAGAGCTATTTCGATCGCCCCTGGGGGCCGGAGGAGACCCCCGTGACCCGGCTCATGTGCATCGGCCGGGACCTGGAGGCCGATGCCCTGCGCCGGGTCCTGGACCCCTGCGTGGTCGGAGACGGCGCCTGATGCACCTGCTGGCCGCCCAGCCCGGGGGATTCGTGGACGATCCCTCGGTGATCACCCGCATGGACCAGGACCCGGCGGAGATCGTCCTCCTCAGCGCGGCGGACACCACCCTCGCCCTGCTGGCCGCCGAATGCCCCCGGGCAAGGGGCTGGGGGGATTATCCGTCGGTGCGCCTGGCCAACCTCCTGTATCTGAGCCAGCCGGCCTCGGTGGATCTCTACCTCGAGGAGGTGCTGCAACACGCGCGCCTGATCCTCATCGACCACCTGGGCGGCGAGAGCTACTGGCCCTACGGCACGGAGCAGGTGGAGGCCCTCTGCCGGCGCAAGGGCATCCCCCTGGTGATGTTCTCCGGTGATCACACCGAGGACCCCAACCTGCTCCTGAAGAGCACGGTCCCGCCCGAGGTGTCCCGCACCCTGTGGCAGTATCTCAAGGCCGGAGGCAGCGCCAACATCCGCGCCTTCTACCGGTATCTGGGGGCCACCTTCTTCGACATGCCCCTGGAGGTGCCGCCGCCGCGGCCGCTGCCCCGGGTGAGCATCTTCCACCCCGACGAGGATACGGCCACGGTGTCGGCCTGGCAGGCGCAGTGGATCCCCGGGGCCCCACGGGTCGCGCTGCCGTTCTACCGGGCCCACCTCCAGGCGGGGAACACCCGGGTGATCGAGGCCCTGTGCCGGGCACTGCTGGAACGCGGTCTCAACCCCCTGCCCATGGCCGTGGTCTCCCTCAAGGATACCCACTGCCTGGAGACCGTGCGCCGGCTCTGCCGGGAGCAGGGCATCTCCCTGGTGCTCAACGCCACGGCCTTCTCCCGCAGCGCCGGGGGCGACGGGGAACCGGCCCTGGTGGACGACCTGCCCGTGCTGCAGGTGATCTTCTCCGGGGGCAACCGAGACGCCTGGGAGGAGAGCCCCCACGGACTTCAGCCCCGGGACATCGCCATGCAGGTGGCCCTGCCGGAGATGGACGGGGCCCTCATCACCCGGGCCGTCAGCTTCAAGGGGCGGGACCACCGTTGCCCGCATACCCAGAGCGACGTGGTGCGCTATCGGCCCCAGGCGGGGCGCATCGCCTTCGTGGCCGAACTGGCGCGGCGCTGGTGCGACCTGCGCCGCCGCCCCAACGCCGACAAGCGCCTGGGCCTGGTGCTGGCCAACTACCCCACCCGCGAGGGGCGCCTGGGCAACGGCGTGGGGCTGGACACCCCCGCCTCGGTGATCGCCATCCTGCGCCGCCTGGCGGCGCAGGGCTACGGCGTGGAGGACATCCCCGCCGATGGCGAGGCCCTCATGGACCGTCTGCGTTCGGGCGTCACCAACGACCCGGATCGCCGGGCGGTCCGCCCGGCCCACCAGAGCCTGGCCATGGCGGAGTACCGTGCCTTCTTCGAGGGGCTGCCCGAGGTCAACCGCCGCGCCGTGCTGGACCGCTGGGGGGCCCCGGAGGACGATCCCATGGTGCGGCGACAGCGTTTCATGATCCCCGGGATCCGCTGCGGCCGGGTCTTTGTCGGCATCCAGCCGGCCCGGGGCTATGACCTGGACATGATGGCCAACTACCACGACCCGGACCTGGTGCCGCCCCACGCCTATCTGGCCTTCTATCTCTGGCTGCGGCAACGCTTCGACTGCGACGCCATCGTCCACGTGGGCAAGCACGGCAACCTGGAATGGCTGCCGGGCAAGAGCGTGGCCCTGGGGGAGACCTGCTGGCCGGATCTGGCCTTCGGCCCCCTGCCGCACCTCTACCCCTTCATCGTCAACGATCCGGGGGAGGGCACCCAGGCCAAGCGCCGATCCCAGGCGGTCATCATCGACCACCTGATGCCGCCCCTGACCCGGGCGGAGAACTACGGGCCCGTGCGTGATCTGGAGCGCCAGGTGGATGAATACTACGAGGCCCTGATGCTGGACCGGCGCCGGGCCGGGGCCCTGCGCCGGCAGATCCTGGCCTCCATCGTGGACCAGGACCTGCACCGGGATCTCGGCCTGGAGGCCCCCCGCAGCGAGGCGGAGGAACAGCTCCTGCTCAACCGCACCGATGCCTACCTGTGCGAGCTCAAGGAAAGCCAGATCCGGGACGGGTTGCATGTCTTCGGGCAATCCCCCGAGGGGCGCCTGGAGCGGGATACCCTGCTGGCCCTGGCCCGCTACCCCTCGGGGTCGGGGCACGATGGGGACGACAGCCTGATCCGGGCCCTGGCCCGGGACCTGTGCCTGGGGAGGGACTTCGATCCCCTGGAGGCCGATTGGGAGACGCCCTGGGAGGGGCCGCGTCCCGCCTGTCTGGTCTCCATCCTGGAGGAACCCTGGCGCCATCAGGGGGACACCCGGGAGCGGCTGGAGGCCCTGGCCCGCCGGGTGCTGGAGGCCGGGCTGCCCCGGGACGGGACGCACTGGCATCACACCCGTCCGGTCCTGGAGCGCATCGAGCGCCGGCTGCGGCCCGACCTGCGGGCCTGCGGTGCGCAGGAACTGGGGCAGCTCTGCCGGGGGCTGGAGGGGTGTTTCGTCCCCCCCGGGCCCAGCGGCGCCCCCTCCCGGGGGCGTCCCGATGTCCTGCCCACCGGGCGCAACTTCTTCTCCGTGGACGCCCGCGCCATCCCCACGGCCACCAGCTGGGCCCTGGGCGAGAAGTCGGCGCGCCGCATGGTGGAGAAATACATCCAGGAGAACGGGGACTATCCCCGGGCCATCGGCCTGTCGGTCTGGGGGACCTCCACCATGCGCACCGGCGGGGACGACATGGCCCAGGCCATGGCCCTGATCGGGGTGCGCCCCCGCTGGGCCGCCGGCAGCCACCGGGTGACGGACTTCGAGATCCTGCCCCTGTCCGCCCTGGGCCGGCCCCGGGTCGATGTCACCCTGCGCATCTCCGGACTCTTCCGGGATGCCTTTGCCCAGGTGATCCGCCTGTTCGACGCCGCCGTCCAGGCCGTGGCCGGGCTGGACGAGCCGGAGGACATGAACCCCCTGCGGGCCCGGATCCGCCGCGAGACCGAGGAGCTCACGGCCCGGGGCCTGGACGCCGGCACCGCCCGCCGGCAGGCCGGATACCGCATCTTCGGGGCCCGGCCGGAGGCCTACGGGGCGGGGATCCAGGGGCTCATGGAGGCCGGCAACTGGCAGACGGATGCGGATCTGGCCCTGGCCTACGTGCAGTGGGGCGGCCACGCCTACGGGCAGGACCAGGACGGGGACCAGGCCCGGGAGAGCCTGGCCCGCCGCCTGGGGGGCCTGGATCTGGTGCTCCACAACCAGGACAACCGGGAGCACGACCTGCTGGATTCCGATGACTACTATCAGTTTCAGGGGGGGATGACGGCGGCGGTGCGCCACTTCAGCGGCCGTCAGCCCCGGGTCTATTTCGGGGATCACAGCCATCCCGCATCCCCGCGGATCCATACCCTGGAACAGGAGATCAGCCGCGTCGTCCGTTCCCGGGTGACCAATCCCAAGTGGATCGAGGGGGTCATGCGTCACGGCTACAAGGGGGCGGCCGAGATGGCGGCCACCGTGGACTACCTGTTCGCCTACGACGCCACCGCCCGGGTGGTGCGGGACGACCAGTATGCCCGGGTGACCGATGCCTACATCAACGACCCCCGGACCCGGGGCTTCATCCTCCGGCACAATCCGGATGCCCTGCACGGGATGTGCGAACGCCTGCTGGAGGCCATGGACCGTGGGCTCTGGGCCCATCCCGGCCCTTACCGGCAGCAGATCCAGGGGCACCTGATCGACGCCGAGGAACATCTGGAAGAGTGAGTCACCATGCACGCATCCCCCCGTCCTGATTACCCCTTCACCGCCATCCGGGGCATGCCCCGGATGCAGACGGCCCTGCTGCTGGCGGCCATCGACCCCCTCATCGGCGGCGTGCTCATCGAGGGCCCCCGGGGATCGGCCAAGACCACCAGCGCCCGGGCCCTGGCCCAGCTGTTGCCGGAGGGGGCCTTCGTCAACCTGCCCCTGGGGTGTGGCGAGGAGCAGCTGCTGGGTTCCCTGGACCTGGAGGATGTGCTGCAGCACGGCCGCACCCGTTTCCGGCCCGGTCTGCTGGCCCGGGCCCATGAGGGGGTGCTCTACGTGGACGAGGTCAATCTGCTGGCCGATGGCCTCGTGGACCTGCTGCTGGATGTCTCGGTCAGCGGCGTCAACCGGGTGGAGCGGGACGGCATCTCCCATGCCCATGAGGCCCGTTTCGTCCTGGTGGGGACCATGAACCCCGAGGAAGGGGCCCTGCGCCCGCAACTGCTGGACCGGTTCGGCCTGTTCGTGCAGCTGGGGGAGACGATCCCCCCGCAGACGCGGGAGGAGATCGTCCGTGCCCGCCTGGCCTTCGAGGCCGATCCGGAAGGGTTCGTGGGGCACCACGACCCGGCCCAGCAGGCCCTGCGGGAGCGGATCCTCCGGGCCCGGGCCGCCCTGGAGGCCCTGGCGTTCACCGATGCGGTCCATGCCCGGGTCAGCCGCCTGTGTCACGAGGCGGGGGCGGAGGGGGTGCGGGCCGACCTGGTGATGCTGCGGGCGGCCCGGGCCCATGCGGCCCTGGAGGGGCAGGATCGCATCCGGGAGGAGGACATCGACGCCGTGCAGGATCTGGTGCTGGGCCACCGTCGCAAGATCGAAGCCCCCCGGACGGAGAACCAGGGAACGGAACCGCCCTCCGCCGGGGCGGATGGTGCAGACGGATCGGGTCCTGCCCGGACGTCCCGGGACGGGGGCCAGGCCCCGGGGGATGCGCCCGAAGACGGCCCTGGGGAATGGGGCGAACTGCCCCCCGAGCCGGTCCCCCTGCGCACGCTCTCAAGGGTGGGGGAACTGACGCCAAAAAAGCCCTGAGGCCCCGGCAGGCGCCGGGGCGGTTGCCCAGCAGGCCGGGGGAGGGGCCGGGGCGGCAACGGGCCCCCGATGCCCTTCCCGGCGGGGGCATCCACTGGCACCGCAGCCTGCTCCGGAAGGGCCCGGGTCCCCTCCAGCCATCGCATCTGGTCTATCGCCACCGGCAGGGGGGCGGGGATGTCCTGTACTGCCTGGTCCTGGACTGCTCCGCCTCCATGCTCCGCAGCGGCAGGCTGTCCCTGGCCAAGGGGCTGCTGTCGGGCTGGCTGGGGCAGATCTACCGGCAGCGGGCCCAGGTGGCGGTGGTGGGGTTTTCCGGCCGGGAGGCCTGGGTGATCCAGACCCCCGCCCGGGCCGGTGTGGCCAATGACCACTGGATCGCCCCCATCCCCGGGGGCGGCGGCACCCCCATGGGGCAGGGCCTGGTCCTGGCGGACCGGATGATGGCCCGGTTCCGGCGCCGGGTGGACCATGCCCATATCGGGGTGTGGCTGTTGACCGACGGTCGGGTCCGCGGGGTGCCCCCGCCGCCGCGACAGGCGGATTTCTGCACCGTGGTGGATTTCGAGACCGGCCGGGCCCGTTCCGGCGGCGCCTTGCGCATTGCCCGGGCGTGGGACGCCTCCCTTTGCCCGGCCAGCGACTTTTTCGACGACCCGCATTGAACCCGGCGACGGTTTGGGTCGATCATGCGCGGTTTACCCAGCGCACCGGATCCATGCCCGCCGCCTACTGGACCCTCTCCAGCTTCTATTTCTTCTATTTCGCCAGCATCGGGGCCTTCATGCCCTACTGGGGGCTGTACCTGGATGCCCAGGGCTTCTCCGCCGGGCAGATCGGGGAGCTCATGGCCATCATCCTGGGCACCAAGATCATCGCCCCCAACGTCTGGGGCTGGGTGGCGGATCGCACCGGCCAGCGCACGCGGGTGATCCGGGTGGCGGCGGGGCTGGCCATGCTGTGTTTCTCGGGGCTGCTGTTCTTCAGCGGCTACTGGTGGGTGGCGGCCTTCATGGCCCTGTTCAGCTTCTTCTGGAACGCGGCCCTGCCCCAGTTCGAGGCCACCACCATGAATCACCTGGGGGAGAAGACCCACGCCTACAGCCGCATCCGCCTGTGGGGGTCCATCGGTTTCGTGTTCTCCGTGGCCAGCCTGGGGGCGGTGTTCGAGCGTTTTGATGTGCAGATCCTCCCCTGGATCGTGCTGGCCCTGCTCTCGCTGCTGTGGCTTGTCACCTGGCGGGTGCGGGACGGGGTGGGGCATCCCGTGCAAGGGGAGCCCCCCTCCCTGGCCGTCACCCTGCGCATCCCGGCGGTGGCCCTGCTGCTGATCGCCTGCTTTCTCATGCAGGCCAGCCACGGGCCCTACTACGGTTTCTTCACCCTGTATCTGGAGAACCACGACTACAGCCGTACCGTGGCGGGTTATCTCTGGGCCCTGGGGGTGCTGGCGGAGGTGGGGGTGTTTCTCATGATGCACCGCTGGCTGCCCCGCTTCGGGGCCTGGCGGCTGCTGTCCCTGGCCCTTCTGATCACCACCCTGCGCTGGGGGCTGCTGGCGGTGTACGTGGATGTCCTGCCCATGCTGGTGCTGGTGCAGGTGATGCACGCCGCCAGCTACGGGCTCTACCACGCCGCCGCCATCTCCCTGGTGCACGGCTTCTTCGTGGGCCGGCAGCAGGGTCGGGGTCAGGCCCTGTACACCTCCCTGAGCTTCGGCGTGGGGGGCGCCCTGGGTTCCCTGGCCGGCGGCTATGTCTGGGACGGGATCAGTCCCTCGGCGGTCTATGTCCTGGCGGCCGCCCTGGCCGGGGCCGGTTTCCTCGCCGCCTCGGCCGGCAGTCGCGCGCGGCAGCACGCCCTTTGATGTGGGACGCATCGGCCTGGGCCGGAGGTCCGTTCCGGCCCCCTTCTGCTAGACTTGTTCAGTCCATTGTCCAACTATTGTCTAACTCCGGGCCGCCATGAATGTCATCACCTACTCCCGGGCACGCAATGCCCTGAAATCCGTGCTCGATTCCGTCGTGCGTGATGTCGACGTGACCGTCATCAGCCGCCGCGACGCCGAGGACGATGCCGTGGTCATGTCGCTGGCGCACTACAACAGTCTGATGGAAACCCTGTATCTGCTCTCCACCCCGGCCAATGCCAGGGCCTTGTCGCGCGCCGTCGAGCAGGATCGTGCGGGACAGGCG
Source organism: Ectothiorhodospira sp. (assembly GCA_046546415.1). Classification (GTDB taxonomy): domain Bacteria; phylum Pseudomonadota; class Gammaproteobacteria; order Ectothiorhodospirales; family Ectothiorhodospiraceae; genus Ectothiorhodospira. Next base: position 7,042 of record JBKGXY010000042.1, on the reverse strand, counting down.
CAAGAACACACGCTGCGGGATCCCGGCGGGGACTGATCTTGCGCAGTATCCTTTTTGTGCCGGATGCCTGGGATGCCTATCTGTACTGGCAATCCCAGGATCGCAAGATCCTCAGGCGCATCAATACATTGATCCGGGAAGCCGCCCGCGAGCCCTACGCCGGGATCGGCAAACCCGAGCCGTTGCGCGGCAACCTTTCCGGCTATTGGTCGCGGCGGATCGACGATACCCACCGTCTCGTGTATCGCGCGGATGCGTCGAGCCTGATCATCATCGCTTGCCGGTTCCATTACGAGGACTGAGTCCCGGATCATTGCGGGATGGGGGATCCACCGGCCCCCAGGGGCCGTTCCCGGCCTCGGGCGCGCTGTGGTCATGCTGTGCCTCTTCCGATGCGTCCTCCAGCATCCGGATCAGGGCGGAGGCGGCGTTGGATCGGGTGCGGTCGCGGTGGGCCACCCAGCCCAGGGCGCGGCGCAGGTTGAGACCGGGCCAGTCCAGGATGTGGAGGCCCTGGGCCATGGAGCGGGGCAGGATGCCCCAGCCCAGGCCGATGCGGATCATCATGCGCAGGCTCTCCAGGTAGTGGGTCTCCAGGACCCTGGGCGGGCGGATGCCGTGGCGGGCGAAGGCGGTGTCCACCAGGCCGCGGGTGAAGGTGCCGGCGGGGGGGAGCAGGGCCGGGTGTTGGCCCAGGCGGGTGGCGTCCACGGGGCCGGTGGCCAGGGGGTGATCGGGGGCGGTCAGCAGTACCAGGGGGTCATCCCAGATCTTTCGGGTCGTCAGGATCGGTGAGGGTGGAGAGGGCAGGGTGACCACGGCCAGGTCCACCGCGCCCTGTTCGGCGGCGCGGCAGGCCTCTTCCGAGTCCATGAAGCGAAGGTCCAGTTCCACCGCGGGGTGTCGGGCTGCGAAGGCCTGCAGTACCGGCGGCAGGCGCCACAGGCCGATGTGGTGGGAGGTGGCCAGGAGGAGCGGGCCTTCCACGCGGCCGGAGAGGCTGTCCAGCAGGCGCCGGGCCTCGTCCATGGCGTCCATCACCTGTCGTGCCCGGGGCAGGAGCACCCGTCCGGCCTCGGTGAGGTGTACGCGCCGGCCGATGCGGTCGAAGAGCCGCCGGTCCAGGGCGGTCTCCAGGGCGGCCACCCGCTTGCTCACCGCCGGTTGGGTGAGGTGGAGGTGTTCGGCCGCGGCGGAGAAGGATCCGGTGTCGGCCACGGTGATGAAGGCCTTGAGGTGTTCCGGGGTCATGGGTCTTCCCTTCTGTAAGGAGGCCGTGCCTGCGGGGGCTTTGCCTCCGGCGGCCGCCGTGGATCCCTCCCTGGAGGCTTGCGCGCCGCCTCCCTGCGGCGCACACCGCCTTCGGCAAAGCCCCCGCAGGCACGGCCCATTTTCTGTAGGGGGTTTCCCTCCGGCGGTCGCCGTGGATCCCCTCCCTGGAGGCTTGCGCGCCGCTTCCCTGCGGCGCACACCGCCTTCGGCAAAGCCCCCGCAGGCACGGCCCATTTTCTGTAGGGGGTTTCCCTCCGGCGGTCGCCGTGGATCCCCTCCCTGGAGGCTTGCGCGCCGCTTCCCTGCGGCGCACACCGCCTTCGGCAAAGCCCCCGCAGGCACGGTCCATTTTCTGGAAGGGCTTTGCCTCCGGCGGCCGCCGTGGATCCCTCCCTGGAGGCTTGCGCGCCGCTTCCCTGCGGCGCACACCGCCTTATCCATTCTTTCATGGAATGGCTTGCATGAAAAATATGAATTTGTGTTATTCGTGAGCGCCCCTTATCCTCCCGGTAAAGCGATTGGAGGATCCCATCCATGACTGGCAAGACACTCTACGACAAGCTCTGGGATGCCCATGTGGTGCGCCGGGAGGAGGACGGTACGGCGTTGCTGTACATCGACCGGCACCTGGTCCATGAGGTCACCTCGCCGCAGGCCTTCGAGGGGCTGCGTCTGGCGGGGCGGCAGCCGTGGCGTACGGATACGGTGGTGGCGGTGCCCGATCACAACGTGCCCACCAAGGACCGGGATCAGGGGGTGGCCGATCCGGTGGCCCGTACCCAGCTGGAGACGCTGCAGGAGAACGTGAGCACCCATGGGATCACCTTCTTCCCCATGGGCGATGTCCGCCAGGGGATCGTGCATGTCATCGGTCCGGAGCAGGGGGCCACCCTCCCGGGCATGACCGTGGTCTGCGGCGACTCCCACACCTCCACCCACGGGGCCTTCGGCGCCCTGTCCATGGGGATCGGCACCTCGGAGGTGGAGCACGTGCTGGCCACCCAGTGCCTGCTGCAGAAGAAGATGAAGAACATGCGGGTCTCGGTGGACGGGCGTGTGGGCCCTGGGGTGACCGCCAAGGACATCGTCCTGGCCATCATCGGGCGCATCGGCACCGCCGGGGGCACCGGCTGCGCCATCGAGTTCGCCGGCGAGGCCATCCGCGATCTGTCCATGGAGGGGCGCATGACGGTGTGCAACATGGCCATCGAGGCCGGGGCCCGGGCCGGTATGGTGGCGGTGGACGACACCACCATCGACTACGTGAAGGATCGCCCCTTCGCGCCCAAGGGCGGGGACTGGGAGCGGGCGGTGGCCGCCTGGCGTGAGCTGCACTCCGACCCGGATGCCGTATTCGATCACGAGGTGCACATCGATGCCGCCGGGATCCTGCCCCAGGTGACCTGGGGCACCTCCCCGGAGATGGTGGTGCCGGTGACGGACCGGGTGCCGGATCCCGCCGCCGCCGGGGATCCGGTGAAGGCCCGGGGCATGGAGCGGGCGCTGGAGTACATGGGGCTCCAGGCCGGCATGCCGGTGACCGACATCCGTCTGGACAAGGTCTTCATCGGCTCCTGCACCAACGCCCGGCTGGAGGATCTGCGCGCCGCGGCCCGGGTGGTGGAGGGCCGTCGTGTGGCGGATCACATCAAGCTGGCCATGGTGGTGCCCGGTTCCGGCCTGGTGAAACAGCAGGCGGAGCGCGAGGGGCTGGACCGCATCTTCCAGGAGGCGGGCTTCGAGTGGCGCGATCCCGGCTGTTCCATGTGTCTGGCCATGAACGCCGATCGTCTGGAGCCGGGCGAGCGCTGCGCCTCCACCTCCAACCGCAACTTCGAGGGCCGGCAGGGGCTGGGGGGGCGTACCCACCTGGTGAGCCCGGCCATGGCCGCCGCGGCGGCGGTGGCGGGGCATTTTGTGGACGTGCGTGCCCTGTGATCCCCGTCCATCCCGGAAAGAGGTGACCCAACGATGGAAAGATTCGACAGACTGACCGCCGTGGCGATGCCGCTGGACCGCTCCAACGTGGATACCGACGCCATCATCCCCAAGCAGTACCTGAAGTCGGTGAAGCGTACCGGTTTCGGGCCCACTTTGTTCGATGACTGGCGCTACCTGGACCCGGGGGAGCCGGGGATGGATCACAGCCAGCGCCGGGTGAACCCGGACTTCGTGCTCAACGATCCCCGCTACCAGGGGGCCCGCATCCTGCTGGCGCGCAAGAACTTTGGCTGCGGTTCCTCCCGGGAGCACGCCGTCTGGGCCCTGACCGACTACGGATTCCGGGCGGTGATCGCCCCCAGCTTCGCCGACATCTTCTTCGGCAACAGCTTCAAGAACGGCCTGCTCCCCGTGGTGCTGGACGAGGCCATCGTCGACCGTCTCTTCGAGGAGGTCCAGGCCCATCCCGGGTATACCCTCACCGTGGACCTGGAGGCCCAGGTGGTCACGTCCCCTTCCGGCGAGTCCTTCCCCTTCCAGGTGGAGCCGTTCCGCCGCCACTGCCTGCTCAACGGGCTGGACGACATCGGCCTGACCCTGCAGCATGCCGACGAGATCCGGGCCTACGAGTCGCGGCGGCGGGCCGGGGCCCCCTGGCTGTTCGACGCCGGCCCCCGGGCCTGATCGTCCCGCAAATCCGATAACGGTCCCCCCGCCTGCGTGCGGGGGGATCTTTCCATGTGCACACCCTTGAATCAGGAAACCCCTCCATGTCCCACAAGATCCTCATCCTCCCCGGTGACGGTATCGGCCCCGAGATCGTGGCCGAGGCCACGCGTCTGCTTCACGCCCTGAAGGACCGCTTCGGTCTGGCGGTGGAACTGGAGGAGGCCGCCATCGGCGGTGCCGGCTACGATGCCGCCGGCGAGCCGCTCCCCCAGGCCACCCTGGACCTGGCCCGGGAGGCGGACGGCGTGCTGCTGGGGGCCGTGGGCGGCCCGCGCTATGACCAGCTGCCCTGGGAGAAGCGCCCGGAGCGGGGGCTCCTGGCCATCCGCTCCGAACTGGAGCTGTTCGCCAATCTGCGCCCCGCCATCCTCTATCCCCAGCTGGCCTCCGCCTCCGCCCTGAAGCCGGACATCGTCGGCGGCCTGGATCTCATGATCCTGCGGGAGCTCACCGGCGGGGCCTATTTCGGCCAGCCCCGGGGCATCCGCACCCGGGAGGACGGGGTGCGGGAGGGGTTCAACACCCTCATCTATTCCGAGCCGGAGATCGAGCGCATCGCCCGCAGCGGTTTCGAGATCGCCATGAAGCGGGGCCGTCGCCTGTGCTCCGTGGACAAGGCCAATGTGCTGGAGGTCTCACAGTTGTGGCGCGAGGTGGTGGAAAGGGTGGCCAGGGACTACCCGGACGTGGCACTGTCCCACATGTACGTGGACAACGCCGCCATGCAGCTGGTGCGCGCGCCCAAGCAGTTCGATGTCATCGTCACGGAGAACATGTTCGGGGACATCCTCTCGGACGCCGCGGCCATGCTGACCGGGTCCATCGGCATGCTCCCCTCCGCCTCGCTGGATGCGCACGGCAAGGGGCTCTACGAACCGATCCACGGCTCCGCCCCGGACATCGCCGGCCAGGGCGTCGCCAACCCCCTGGCCACGCTCCTGTCCGTGGCCATGATGCTGCGCTACAGCCTGGGCGAACAGGCCCAGGCGGATCGCGTGGAGGCGGCCGTGGGCCGCGTCCTGGACCAGGGCCTGCGCACGCCGGACATCTGGGGTGAGGGCGGCGACAAGGTGGGCACCCGGGAGATGGGGGAGGCGGTGGTGGCCGCCCTGGCGGACTGAGTCACCCGGCCCGCCGGGGTCACCGCCGGGCAGGGCGCAGAACAAGACCAGAACACGTTATCCAAGGATCCAAGTCATGAGTCAGACCTTCGATGTGGCCGTCGTCGGCGCCACCGGCGCCGTGGGCGAGGCCATGCTCTCCATCCTCGCCGAGCGCGATCTCCCCCTGGGGGAGGTCCATGCCGTGGCCAGCAGCCGCTCCGCCGGCTCCCGGGTGGCCTTCGGCAAGCGCGAACTGGTGGTGGAGGATCTGGCGGAGTTCGATTTCTCCAGGGTGCAGATCGGGCTGTTCTCCCCCGGCGCCTCGGTGTCGAAGGAATACGCCCCCAGGGCCGCCGCCGCCGGCTGCGTGGTGATCGACAACACCTCCCAGTTCCGCTATGAACCCGACATCCCGCTGGTGGTGCCGGAGGTGAACCGCCACGCCGTGGCCGGCTATCGCAACCGGGGCATCATCGCCAACCCCAACTGCTCCACCATCCAGATGCTGGTGGCCCTCAAGCCCCTCCACGACGCCGTGGGCATCGAGCGCATCAACGTGGCCACCTACCAGGCGGTGTCCGGCACCGGCAAGGACGCCATCGAGGAACTGGCCACCCAGACGGCCCAGCTGCTCAACGGCCGTCCGGTGGAATGCAGCGTCTATCCCAAGCAGATCGCCTTCAACTGCCTGCCCCACATCGACGTCTTCCAGGAGAACGGGTATACCAAGGAGGAGATGAAGATGGTGTGGGAGACCCGCAAGATCTTCGAGGATGAGCACATCCAGGTGAACCCCACTGCGGTCCGTGTCCCCGTGTTCTATGGTCACTCGGAGGCGGTGCACATCGAGACCCGCGAGAAGATCACGGCAGGCAGGGCCCGGGAACTGCTCATGGCGGCCCCCGGCGTGCAGGTGATGGACGATCGGGCGGACGGGGGCTATCCCACCGCGGTCACCGAGGCCTCGGCCCACGATCCCGTATTCGTGGGGCGCATCCGCGAGGACATCTCCCATCCCCGGGGGCTGGATCTGTGGGTGGTGGCCGATAATGTGCGCAAGGGCGCCGCCCTGAACAGTATCCAGATCGCGGAAGTTCTGATAGAAGACTATCTCGCCGGGCGTTGAACGGGGCTCATCCCATCGCCGCGCATCCGGCGCATCACCCGCAGGGGCCGGGAGGGGGATCCCCCGGTGCCGGAGGGCTGTGACGACAAGGGGGAATTCGGCTGTGCGCAGACTGGCTTTGGGAACGGCGGTGTGGGCCCTGGTCGCGCCGGGATCGACCTACGGGCTGGGGCTCGGTGAGATCGAGGCCCGGTCGGCGCTGAATCAACCCCTGCGGGCCGAGATCGAGCTGGTCTCCGTGGATCCCCGGGAGGTGGAGGACCTGGTGGTCCGCCTTGCCCCCCAGGCCCTCTACGAGCGCATGGGGATCCCCCGTCCTCCCGTGCTCACGCGGCTGGAATTCGAACCCGTGGCCCTGCCCGACGGCGGCTACCGCATCCGGGTCACCTCCGACAGGCCCGTGCGCGAGCCCTTCCTGAACTTCCTCGTGGAGGCCAGCTGGCCCAATGGCCGCCTGGTGCGCGAGTACACCCTCCTGCTGGACCCCCCTGCCCGATTCGAGCAATCCCGGCCCACGCCGACGCAGGCCGCGGCCCCGGACCGCGGGGACGCCGGCGGAGATGGCGGGGAGGAAGCGGCGGAATCGCCCTCCACCCATCGAGTGCGTGCGGGGGACACCCTCTGGTCCCTGGGGCAACGGCTCCGGCCCGATGGGGACATCACCGTGGAACAGATGATGATGGCCCTCATGGAGGCCAATCCCGAGGCCTTTGGGGACGGGAACATCAATCATCTACGCCGCGGTTTTGTCCTCCGGGTCCCCGATCGCGAGGAGCTGACCCGGCTCTCCCCCGAGGAGGCCCGCCGGGCGGTGGCCCGCCAGAACGAAGACTGGGAGGAGGGGCGCAGGCAGGCCTCCGGACCCGCCCCG
>JBKGXY010000041.1:0-17203 GCA_046546415.1 Ectothiorhodospira sp. | reverse complement strand
GCGTCGGGAGAAGTCGTCACAATCGAAGGGGATCAGGCATCGGTCCGCCGCGATCAGGGCGGAACGGGTGAAGAAGTTGAGGGCCGGCGGCGTGTCCATGAAGACGGCGTCGTATTCCCCTTCCAGCCCCTGCAGGGCCTCGCGCAGCTTGTAGATCTTGTAGCGGGATTCCAGCTTGGTCTGCAGGTTCTCCAGCTCCCGGTTGGCGGCCACGATGTGGAGCTGCTCGTAGGGGGTCTCCAGGGGGGTGAGGTGGGCCGGCTTGCGGTTGGCGAAGAAGCCCACCGTGGCGCCGAAGAAGTCTGAGATGGTCTGCGGGCAGTGTTCCGCCTGTTCACCCAGCAGATAGTGGGTGGAGTTCCCCTGGGGGTCTAGGTCCACCACCAGGGTGCGCAGGCCGCGGGCGGCACTGATGGCCGCCAGGTTGCAGGTGATGGTGGATTTGCCCACCCCGCCTTTCTGATTGAAGATGACGCGTTTCATGGAACACCCCGTGCCGGTCCCGCCGGCGGACCGCGGATCGTGTGGCCGACAAGCCCTCAAGTGTAGCCAAAGGGGGTGGTGGCGGTCGAGCGTCCCGGGGCCGGTCCCTGTACCGGGGGGCTCATCCCTCCCCGGCCAGGGCCTTCCCCTCCCGAATCACATCGGGGGCCAGGCGGTTCTCCAGGTCCTGCCACACGGCCCGCCCCGTGGGGTCTCCGGCGGCGGCGGAACGATGGGCCCATTTCACCGCCTGAGCCGGGTCCGCCTCCACGCCGTGCCCCTCCAGGTACTGCTGTGCCAGCCAGGCCTGCAGGGTGGGTTCGCCGCGGCGTGCCCCCAGGCGGGTGTAATGGAAGGCCTTGTCGGCGTCGGCCTCCACGTTGCCGATGCCCTGGAGGTAGAGTTTGGCTAGGAAGTATTCGGCCTTGGGGGCCCCCTGTTCATGGGCGTCCAGCAGGAGCGCTTCCGCCTCCGAGGCCCGTTCCGGGGACTTGTCTCCCATGGCGTCTGCGATCCATACCGAGGCCAGCGCCACCTGGGCGGGGACGTAGCCGGCCTGGATGCCGCGCTGGAACCAGGCCTCGGCGGCGGCCTGATCCGCTGGTATGCGCCGCCCGTCCAGGTGCATCCAGCCCAGATGCAGGGTGTACTGCAGGGCCCCGGCGTCCACGGCGCGTGCGTACCAGCTCACGGCCCGGGCCGTATCCTGTTCCACCCCGTGGCCGTGTTCGTGGAACCACCCCAGGTAGGCCATGGCCCGGGGGGAGCCCCGTTCGGCCGCCACGGAGAACCCCTTCCGGGCCTGGTCGTAATCCGGAGGGGTCGCCTCCAGGTGGGATCGGGCCTCGGCCTCCAGCCGGGCCATGGATTGCCCCTGCGTGGCCTCGGGGGCCGGTTCCGCCACGACCGGTGGTGCCCCGATCCCGGTCAGGAGCAGGAAAAGGAGACACCAGGGGATGGCGCGCCGTGCCGGATTGGTGTGGGGGGGATGGAGATGTCGTGCTGGGGACTGCATCCAGGGCATGATGGGGGCGTATGATCCGGTCATCGAGGATTCACCGTTCAGCGTACCCCTGTCCTGTTTCAGTTGTGTTAAGGAGGACCCCCTTTGCCGCCCTTTATCCTGCTCTCACTGGCCATCCTGGCCGAGGTCATGGGCACCACGGCCCTGAAATTCTCCGATGGTTTCACCCGCTGGGGCCCCAGTCTGGGGGTGGTGCTGTGCTATGGGGCGGCCTTCTACCTGCTGGGCCTGGTGCTGCGGCACGTACCCGTGGGGGTGGCCTATGCCATCTGGGCCGGGGGCGGGATCGTGCTCATCACCCTGGTGGGGGTGGTCTGGCTGCGCCAGAGCCTGGACCTGGCCGGGGTCCTGGGTATCGGGCTCATCCTGGCCGGGGTGATCGTGCTCCAGTTCTTCTCCCGGTCCTCCACCCTGCACTGAGGGTGTCATGGATCCTTCAAGTCTCTGTCATTCTGTCATGGATATGTAATGGCTCTTCGCTTTAATGTCCGGATATGACGGCTCATGGTGGAACGGACCTTATGACCGAGAAGACGATCCTGGTGGTGGAAGACGAACCGGCCATCCGCGAGATGGTGGGCTTCGCCCTGGCCCGGGCGGGGTACTGCATGGAGGAGGCGGGGGACGCCCAGGAGGCCCATGCCCGCCTGGCGGAGCGCCTGCCTGACCTGATCGTGGTGGACTGGATGCTCCCCGGGGTGAGCGGCATCGAGCTGGCGCGCCGGCTCAAACGGGAGGAATACACCGGCGAGGTGCCCATCATCATGCTCACCGCCCGCGGCGAGGAGGATGACAAGGTGGGGGCCCTGGAGGCCGGGGTGGACGACTACATCACCAAGCCCTTCTCGCCCCGGGAGCTGGTGGCCCGCATCAAGGCGGTCCTGCGCCGCAGCGTGCAGGAGGAGCACGCCAAGCCCATCACCGTGGAGGCCCTGACCCTGGACCCCTCCAGTCACCGGGTGACGGTGGGGGAGCAGCCCCTGGAGGTGGGCCCCACGGAGTTCCGCCTGCTGCATTTCTTCATGACGCATCCGGAACGGGTCTATTCCCGCGCCCAGCTCCTGGACCGGGTCTGGGGGCGCAACACCTATGTGGAGGAGCGTACGGTGGATGTGCACATCCTGCGTCTGCGCAAGGCCCTGCAGCCCTCGGGTTGTGACCGCTACGTCCAGACCGTGCGCGGTGCCGGTTACCGCTTCTCCCAGCGCGCCTGAGCAGCCCCATGATCCGTGATCCCAATCCATGGGCAGTGGAGGCCTGGCGGCTGGCGGGTAGCCTTGCCGGTGGTCTCCTGCTGGGCGGTCTCCTGGGAGGCGTCTTCCTCGGGCTGTCCCTGACCCTGGCCGGTTACCTGGGATGGCACGTCTACCAGCTCTGGCGCTTCCACCACTGGGTGCGGGCGGGTCGGCGCAGTGACCCTCCGGAGGCCTCGGGCATCTGGCGGGACCTGATCCACGAACTCTACCGCCTGCACCAGCGCAACCGGCGGCGCAAGAAGAAGATCGCCAAGCTGCTGAACCGCTTCCATGAGTCCAGCGCGGCCATGCCCGATGCCACGGTGATCCTGGGCAGCCGCTTCGAGATCGAGTGGTTCAACGGTGCCGCCGTGGAACTGCTGCAACTGGAATCCCCCCGGGATATCGGCGCCCGCATCACCAATCTGCTGCGGCATCCGGACTTCGTCGCCTATATCCAGGGGGGGAAGTACGCCGAGGGGGTGGAGTTCTCCCGGGCCCCGGATCACCAGGTACGGCTCTCGGCCCGCATCGTCCCCTATGGGAACCGGCAGTTCCTGCTCACGGTGCGGGACGTGACCCGCATCCACCGTCTGGAATCCATGCGCCGCGACTTTGTCGCCAATGTCTCCCATGAGCTGCGTACCCCGCTTACGGTCATCAACGGCTACCTGGAGACCCTGGTGGACGACGAGGCCCTGGACCCGGAGATCCGCACGACCCTCCAGTCCATGGAGTTTCAGGCCGAGCGCATGCGCCGGATCATCGAGGACCTGCTCACCCTCTCCCATCTGGAGACCCGCGAGGATCCGGTGGCCGAGCAGACCCCCGTGCCGGTGCCCGCCCTGGTGGGGGGGATCGAGGAGGAGGCCCATGTGCTGGCGAGGGAGAAGGGTCAGACGGTCACCGTGGAGTCGGACCCGGACCTGTGGCTGCGCGGGAGCCGCACCGAACTCCACAGCGCCTTCTCCAACCTGGTGACCAACGCCATCCGCTACACCCCTGACGGTGGGCGGATCACCATCCGCTGGTTCCAGGACGATGCCGGTGCGCATTTCCAGGTGGAGGACACGGGCATCGGCATCCCGCCCCAGCATATCCCGCGGCTCACCGAGCGTTTCTATCGCGTGGAATCCGACCGCAGCCGGGCCCGGGGCGGCACCGGTCTGGGGCTGGCCATCGTCAAGCATGTGCTCCAGCGTCATGGGGCCGTGCTGCGCATCGAGAGCGAGCCCGACCGTGGCAGCGTCTTCAGTAGCGACTTCCCCCCCGCCCGGCTGATCCGCCGCCCGGCGGGCTGAATCCCGCCGAAGGGTCCCGCGTCGTCCCAGGGGCTTGATCTCCCTCTGCACCGCTTTCGGCGCCATCGTCCGGGTCCTGTCCGGGCCCGGAACGCCCCCATCCCCGGGGCCCCGGGGTGGGGCTCCCGTTCCATGTGACCGTTGCGTTACAATCCCGCCCAGTCCAGACGGTGCTGCCATGTCTCCTCCAAAAAGCTATTTCTCCAGCCTGTTCGGTAAATCCCCCATCCGCCCGCTCCAGGCGCACGCGGACAAGGTGCAGGCCTGCGTGTCGGAACTGCCCGCCTTTCTGGAGGCCGTCCTCTCGGGGGACTGGGAGACCGCCCGGGCGCATCGGGACCGCATCGCGGCCCTGGAGAACGAGGCCGATGCACTGAAGAAGGAATTGCGCCTGCATCTGCCCAAGGGATTGATGCTGGCCATGTCCCGTCGGGATGTCCTCGAGGCGCTTACCGTGCAGGACCAAATCGCCAATACGGCCAAGGATATCTCCGGGCTCATCCTGGGGCGCCGCATGGGCTTCCCCGATCCCCTCAGGGAAGGCCTGCGGGAATTCCTGGCCCGTAGCGTGGAAGCGGTGGAGCAGTCGGCCCGGGCTGTGCACGAACTGGAGGACCTGGCGGAGGCGGGGTTCCGTGGTCACGAGGTGGAGGTGATGGAGAACCTCCTCAAGGAACTGGACCGCATCGAGCACGATACCGACCGGATCCAGGTCCAGGTGCGGGGGCAGTTGTTCGACCTGGAGTCCTCCCTGCCCCCCGTGGATGTCATGTTCATGTACCGCATCATCGACGAGACCGGTGATCTGGCCGACCTGGCCCAGCGGGTGGGCAGCCGGCTGCAGTTGATGCTGGCGCAGTAGTCCGTTCACATCCCCTATCACACCGACCGCCTGAACCGGGTATTCCATGGAATATGCAGCGCTTTTCGTCGCCCTCGCCTGCCTTTTCGGGTTCTTCATGGCATGGGGGGTGGGGGCCAACGACGTGGCCAACGCCATGGGTACCTCCGTGGGATCCCGTGCCCTGACCATCCGCCAGGCGGTCCTCGTGGCGGCCGTGTTCGAATTCGCCGGGGCCTGGCTGGCCGGCGGGGAGGTGACCCAGACCATCCGCAGCGGGATGCTGGATGCTGATCTGTTCCAGGGGACACCAGAGATCCTGATCTACGGCATGCTCTCTTCGCTGCTGGCCGCCGGTATCTGGCTGCTGGTGGCCTCGCATTTCGGCTGGCCGGTCTCCACCACCCATTCCATCGTCGGGGCCATCGTCGGCTTCGCCGTGGTGGCCCTGGGGGTGAGCGCAGTGGAATGGAATCGGGTGGGGACCATCGCCATGAGCTGGGTGGTCTCCCCGGCCCTGGCGGGCCTGGTCTCCTTCATCCTGTTCCGAAGTGTCCAGTGGCTGATCCTGGATACCGAGCGGCCCCTGGACAACGCCCGCCGCTTCGTCCCCATCTATATCTTCCTCGCCGCCTTCTTCACCGCCCTGATCACCCTGCTCAAGGGCCTCAAGCATGTGGGTCTGGAGTTCTCCATGGTGCAGAGCTATGGCCTGGCCGCCATCGTGGGGGTTGGGGTGATGGGGCTGGGCATCCTGGCCATCCGTCGCCTGAAGCTGGACGCGGCGGCGGACCGGGAGTTCCATTTCACCAATGTGGAGAAGGTCTTCGGCGTGCTCATGCTGGTGACCGCCTGTGCCATGGCCTTCGCCCACGGTTCCAACGACGTGGCCAACGCCGTGGGGCCGCTGGCGGCGGTGGTGAGCGTCTCGCAGGATGGGGATGTGAACGCCCAGGCCCCCATGGCCATGTGGATCCTGATGCTGGGCGGAACCGGGATCGTCCTGGGGCTCGTGACCTATGGCCACAAGGTGATCGCCACGGTGGGCAGCAACATCACCGAACTCACCCCCAGCCGGGGTTTCGCCGCCACCCTGGGGGCCGCCATGACCGTGGTCCTGGCCTCGGGCACCGGGTTGCCCATCTCCACCACCCATACCCTGGTGGGTGGAGTGCTGGGGGTGGGGCTGGCCCGGGGCATCGCCGCCATCAATCTGAGCGTGGTGCGCACCGTGTTCATGTCCTGGATCATCACCCTGCCGGCGGGGGCCCTGCTGTCCATCGCCTTCTTCCTGATCTTCAGGGCCGTGCTGGGCTGAATGCCCCCGGGCCCATGGCCGCTGTCACCCAGGCTTCATTTCCCTGGGGCAGCATGATGGGTTTCACCGGGGTGCCGGTCCCCGCCGGGCCCGGTTGTCATCCGCCCCATCAGGGACGATCATGCATGGTTGCCCGAGCAGAGGATGCACCGATGCCCAAGCGGAGCCTGATATGACCTGTCCCAAGACCCTGATCCTGGTCCGTCACAGTCAGGCGGGGGATGCCGACGCCTTCGCCCGCACCGGCCAGGAGGATCACCTGCGGCCCCTGACCCCCCGGGGTGTGGCGCGCATGGACGAGGCGGCCCTGGGCCTGGCCAGCCTGCTGAAGGGGGAGGTGACCCTGCTCACCAGCCCCTACGTACGCGCCCGGCAGACCACGGAGATCCTGGCCCGGGCCCTGCCCACCCGGGCCGTGAAGGAGTCCCCCGAGCTGGTGCCCGAGGCCGATCCGGCCCGTCAGATGGCCTGGATGCGGGGGCTCGGGAAGGAGCTTCCACCGAACGTGATCCTGGTGGGGCATGAGCCCAACCTGTCGCTCCTGGCCGGCTGGCTGCTGACCGGCCGCCACCATGCCCCGGTGCGCATGAAGAAGGGCGGCGCCTGTGCCCTCACCCTGGAGAAGGACTGCCGGGAGGGACGGGCCGTGCTCCAGTGGCTCCTGACCCAGCGGCAGCTGCGCCTGATTCAACCCCACTGAACCCCTTCGGTTACGCCCATGTTCCGACGTCGCAAAGCCTTTGAAACGGTGGCCGCCGTGGATCTGGGCTCCAACAGCTTCCACATGATCGTCGCCCGGGTGCGGGACGGTGAGGTCCATGTCCTGGACCGCCTGCGCGAGCCGGTGCGCCTGGCCAGTGGCCTGGACAGCCGCGGCGGGATCAGCGACGAGGCCGTTGAGCGGGCCCTGGGGTGCCTGGAGCGCTTCGGGCAGCGGGTGCAGGAACTCCCACTGGGCAGCGTGCGCGCCGTGGGCACCAACACCCTGCGCAAGGCCCGGTCGGTGGAGGGCTTCCAGGAACGGGCGGGTCGGGCCCTGGGCCATCCCATCGAGATCATCGGCGGGCGCGAGGAGGCCCGGCTCATCTACCTGGGGGTTTCCCACTCCCTGGCGGATGACGGCGGTCGCCGCCTGGTGGTGGACATCGGCGGCGGCAGCACCGAACTCATCATCGGCGAGCGCTTCGAGCCCCTGCACATGGAGAGCCTGCATATGGGGTGTGTGAATATGGGGCGACTCTATTTCCCCGAGGGCCGGGTCAGCGACACCGCCTGGCGGGCCGCGGAGATCGGCGCCCGCCTGGAGCTCCAGCCCATCACCGAGACCTACCGCCGTGTGGGCTGGCAGGAGGCCCTGGGGGCCTCCGGCACCCTGCTGGCGGTGGACCGCATCCTGCGGGAGCAGGACTGGTCCCGGGAGGGGATTACCCTGGAGGGATTGCGGCGTTTACGGGATGTGATCCTGGAGGCGAAGGACCCTCAGAAACTGCAGCTCAAGGGCCTGAGCGATGACCGTCGACCGGTGTTACCCGGGGGCGTGGTGGTGCTCAGCGCCGTCTTCGAGTCCCTGGGTATCGAGCGCATGCGGGTCTCCGACGGGGCCCTGCGCGAGGGTCTGATCTACGACCTGCTGGGGCGCAGCCAGCACGAGGACGTGCGCGGGCGCACCATCGACGGGCTCATGAAGCGTTTCCAGGTGGACGCGGAGCACGCGGCGCGGGTGGAGCGCACGGCCCTCCTGCTGGTGGAGCAGGCGGGGGATGGCTGGGATCTGGACCAGGACGACGCCGACAGCCTGGCCTGGGCCGCCCGGCTGCACGAGGTGGGGCTGAGCATCTCCCACAGCCAGTACCACAAGCACGGGGCCTATCTGGTGGAGAACGCCGATCTGGCCGGGTTCACCCTGGAGGGGCAGCGGCGCATGGCCCTGCTGGTGCGGGCGCACCGGCGCAAGTTCCCGGTCAAGCTGTTCTCCGCCCTGCCGGCGCCGGAACGGGACCGGCTCACGCGCCTGGCGGTGCTGCTGCGCCTGGCGGTGCTGTTGCACCGCGCCCGCAACGGGGAAGGGGCGCAGGCCATCACGGGGCTCAAGCCCAAGCCCCAGGGACTGAAGCTGCGCTTCTCCCCCGGCTGGCTGGAGGCCCATCCCCTGACCCGGGCCGACCTGGAACGGGAGGCGGAGTATCTGCGCCACGCCGACTTCAAGCTCAAGCTGGAGGAGGCGTCGGGGCCCCGAAACGGGGCCTGAGAAGGCCCGTCAGGGGGCGCTCAGTCGCTCCAGGAGCAGGGCCTGGGCCGAACGGGGGGGCTCCTCCCCCTGGGGCCGGATGCGCCGGTAGCTGCCGTCCGGTTCCAGTACCCAGGTCTGGGTGTTGTCCTCCACGTAGCATTCGAGGGATTCCTCGATCACCCGCTGGCGCAGCTCCGGGGTGTCCACGGGGAAGGCCGTCTCCACCCGGCGGAAGAAGTTGCGCGGCATCCAGTCGGCGCTGGAGAGGAAGACCTCCGGGTTGCCGGCGTTATGGAAGTAGGACACCCGGGAGTGTTCCAGGAAACGCCCCATGACCGAGCGCACATGGATGTTCTCCGAGACCCCGGGCACCCCGGGACGAAGGGAGCAGATGCCCCGTACCACCAGGTCGATGCGCACCCCCGCCTGGGAGGCCCGGTAGAGGCACTGGATGATCCGGGGTTCGATGAGGGAGTTCATGCGCGCGATGATGCGCCCGCCCCGACCGTTTTGGGCATGCCCGATCTCCCGCTCGATGCGCTCCACCATGCCGGAATGCAGGGTGAAGGGCGACTGCAGCAGCTTGCGCAGTTTGGAGACCTTGCCCAGCCCGGTGAGCTGCTGGAAGATGTTGTGCACGTCCTCCCCCACGGCCCGGTCGGCGGTGAGCAGGCCCAGGTCGGTGTAGGCCCGGGCGGTGCCGGCGTGGTAGTTGCCGGTGCCCAGGTGCACGTAGCGCCGGATCTGGCCTTTCTCCCGGCGCACCACCATGAGCAGCTTGGCGTGGGTCTTGTAGCCCACCACGCCGTAGGTGACATGGGCCCCGGCGTCCTGCAGCCGGTTGGCCAGCTGGATGTTGGCCTCCTCGTCGAAGCGGGCCCGCAACTCGATGACCACGGTCACCTCCTTGCCCGCCTGCGCCGCCTGGATCAGGGTCTCCACCAGCTGGGAGCGTTCCCCGGTGCGATAGAGGGTCTGCTTGATGGCCAGGACGTCCGGGTCCTGCGCCGCCTGGCGCAGGAACTCCACCACGGGCAGGAAGGACTGGTAGGGGTGGTGCAGCAGGATGTCCCCCCGCCGGATGGTATGGAAGATGTCCGAGGCGGAGGTGAGGGACGGCGGCAGGGCCGCCACGAAGGAGGGGTGCTTGAGCTCGGGGCGGTCCACCATCTCGTGCACCGCCATGAGCCGGTTGAGGTTCACCAGCCCGTTCACCTGATAGAGGTCCTCCCGCTCCAGCTTGAACTGGCGCAGCAGGAAGTCCGCCACCTTGGCAGGGCAGTTGTCCGCCACCTCCAGACGCACCGCCTCGCCGTAGTTGCGCTGGGGCAGTTCCCCCTCCAGGGCCATGAGCAGGTCGTCGATCTCCTCCTCGTGGACGAACAGGTCGGAGTTGCGGGTGAGCCGGAACTGGTAGCAGCCGGTGACCTTCATCCCCTGGAAGAGCTCGCCCACGTGAGCGTGCAGAATGGAGGAGAGGAAGACGAAGTCGTGGTCCCCCTGGGCGATCTCCCGGGGCAGCCGCGCCAGGCGGGGCAGGGAGCGGGGGGCCTGTACCACCGCCATGCGGCTCTCGCGGCCGAAGGCGTCCTTGCCCTCCAGGGTGACGATGAAGTTCAGGCTCTTGTTGAGGATGCGCGGGAAGGGGTGGGCCGGGTCCAGTCCCAGGGGGGAGAGCACCGGCAGCAGCTCCCGGTTGAAGAAGTCCTTCACCCAGGCGGCCTGCTGCTGATCCCACTGGGTGCGGCGCACGAAGCGGATGTCCTCCCGCGCCAGGGCCGGCACCAGGATCTCGTTAAAGGTGCGGTACTGGTCATCCACCAGGTCGTGGGCCATCTGGCCCACCCGGGTCAGTTGCTCCGCCGCGCTCAGCCCGTCCGGCCCGGGGGTGTTCACCCCCAGGGCCAGCTGCTGCTTGAGCCCCGCCACGCGGATCTCGAAGAACTCGTCCAGGTTCGTGGAGGAGATGCACAGGAACCGCAGCCGTTCCAGCAGGGGGATGTCCTCCTGCTTGGCCAGCTCCAGCACCCGCTGATTGAAGGCCAGCAGGCTCAGCTCGCGGTTGAGGTAGAACTCCGGATTGCTCAGGTCGATGTCGTTCATGGTGTCCCTTGGGCCTGTGTCCGGGGCATGGTGGCGTGCCTCTTCGCCCGGGCCCGCCTGGGGTGGCGGCCCGGGTCCGCGCCACCCTACCGGCGCTTCATGTCACTGCCGTGACAGGGGCTGGGTCTCGCCGGAGGCCAGCAGGAACTCCAGCAGGGCCTTCTGGGCGTGCAGGCGGTTCTCCGCCTCGTCCCAGACCACGCTCTGCGGCCCCTCCAGCACCCCGGTGCTCACCTCCTCCTCGCGGTGGGCGGGCAGGCAGTGCATGAACAGGGCGTCGGGGGCGGCCCGGGCCATGAGGCCTTCGTCCACCACGAAATCGCCGAAGGCCCGCCGCCGGGCCGCCTGTTCCTGTTCCTGTCCCATGCTGGCCCAGACGTCGGTGACGATCAGGTGGGCCCCCTCGGCGGCCTCCCTGGGGTCGCGCACGATGGCGGCGCTGCGTCCGGCGGAGGCGAGGATGAGCGGGTCCGGGTCGTAGCCCTCGGGACAGGTGATGCGCAGCGTGAATCCCAGGCGCTCGGCGGCGTGGATGTAGCTGTGGCACATGTTGTTGCCGTCCCCCACCCAGACCACGGTGCGCCCGGCGATGTCGCCCCGCAGCTCGAACCAGGTCTGCAGGTCCGCCAGCAGCTGGCAGGGGTGTTCCAGGTCGGTGAGGCCGTTGATCACCGGCACCCGGGAGTGGGCGGCGAAACGCTCCACCTTCTCGTGTTCATAGGTGCGGATCATCACCGCGTCCACCATGCGCGAGAGCACGCGGGCGGAGTCCTCGATGGGCTCGCCCCGGCCCAGCTGGGTGTCCCGGGGCGAGAGGAAGAGGGCATGTCCCCCCAGTTGCTGCATCCCCACCTCGAAGGACACCCGGGTGCGGGTGGAGGACTTCTCGAAGATCATGGCCAGGGTCTTGCCCCGCAGGGGGGCATGGGCGTTGCCCTGGTGCTGCTGCGCCTTCATCTGCATGGCGCGATGGATCAGGTGGCGCAGCTCCTCGGCGGAGAGGTCCAGGAGGGAGAGAAAATGACGAACAGCCATGGTGCGTTCCTCAGGCGGCCTCGGCCGCGAAGCGTTCCACCAGGGTCGAGACGGTGTCGATGATCTCGTCCGCCTGGGCGTGGTCGATGATCAGGGGGGGCAGCAGCCGGATCACCTGTCCGGCGGTCACGTTCAGGAGCAGCCCCCGCTCCAGGGCCTGGCCCACCAGTTCGCCGCAGGGCCGGTCCAGTTCCAGGCCGATCATGAGGCCCCGGTGACGGATCTCCCGCACGGCGGGGTGTTGCCCCAGCCGCCGGGCGAGACCATCGGCCAGATACCGGCCCATGGCCGCGGCCTGGACCGGCAGGTCCTCCGCCTCCAGGGTGTCCAGCACCGCCAGGGCGGCGGCGCACACCAGGGGATTGCCGCCGAAGGTGGTGCCGTGGGTCCCCGGGGTGAACAGGCCCGTGGCGGGGCCGGCCACCAGGGTGGCGCCGATGGGCACGCCGTTGCCCAGGCCCTTGGCCAGGCTCAGGCAATCCGGATGCACCTCCTCCTGCTGGAAGGCGAAGAGGGTGCCCGTGCGGCCGATCCCGGTCTGGATCTCGTCCAGCATCAGCAGCCAGTGGTGTTCATCACAGAGGCGGCGCAGACCCGGGAGATAGCCCCCGGGGGGGATGCGGATGCCCCCCTCGCCGGTGATGGGCTCCACCAGCACGGCGGCGATGTCGTCGCGCCCCGCCAGGGCCTCCACCGCCGCCAGGTCGCCGTAGGGCACGCGGATGAACCCTTCCACCAGGGGCTCGAAGCCCTGTTGCACCGCCGGATTGCCGGTGGCGGTGAGGGTGGCCAGGGTGCGCCCGTGGAAGCTGCCCTCCATCACCACCACCTGCGGGCGATCGATGCCCCGGCGGTGGCCGTGCAGGCGCGCCAGCTTCAGGGCCGCCTCGTTGGCCTCGGCCCCGGAGTTGCAGAAGAAGGCCTGTTCCATGCCGGAGAGGGCCGTGAGGCGTTCGGCCAGGCGGGTCTGCAGCGGGATCTCGTAGAGGTTGGAGGTGTGCACCAGGCGGCCGGCCTGGTCACACAGGGCCCGGGTCACGGCCGGGTGGGCATGGCCCAGCCCGCATACGGCGATGCCCGCCAGGGCGTCCAGGTAGCGACGCCCCGAGGGATCCCACAGCCAGGCCCCTTCGCCCCGTTCGAAGGCCACCGGTTGGCGCCTGTAGTTCTGCACCAGCGCGTCTGACATCGGGTGATTCCCCCTCCTTAAAACGAAAAAAGGCAGCCCAAGGCTGCCGGCCTGCCACGCGTTCCCTGCGCAGGATGCGGATCCTGTCCGGCGTCCCCGCCGGACAGGCCATCATACGACGCCGGGACGGCGCGCGCAAAGCCCCGCCGCTGCAGCCGTTTTCCGCAGGGCGGGGCGGGGATAGGGAGAGGTCAGCCCATGTTCTTGGCGACGAAGTCCCAGTTCACCACGTTGAAGAAGTGCTCGATGTACTTGGGCCGGGCGTTGCGGTAGTCGATGTAGTAGGCGTGCTCCCACACGTCCATGGTCAGCAGCGGAGTCATGCGGCTGAAGGTCAGCGGGGTCTCGGCATTGCTGGTGTTCACGATCTCCAGCTGGCCGCTGGTGTTCTTCACCAGCCAGGTCCACCCGGAGCCGAAGTTACCGGCCCCGGAAGCGGCGAATTTCTCCTTGAAGGTCTCGAAGGAGCCGAAGTCCCGTTGGATGGCCTGCGCCAGGGCCCCGCTGGGCTCGCCGCCCCCATTGGGGCTCAGTCCGTTGAAATAGAAGGTGTGGTTCCACACCTGGGCCGCGTTGTTGAAGATCCCGCCGGCGGGTGCCTTGCGGATGATCTCCTCCAGGGACAGGTTCTCGAATTCAGTACCCTGGATCAGCTTGTTCAGGTTGGCCACGTAGGTGGCATGGTGCTTGTCGTGATGATACTCCAGCGTCTCGGCGGAGATGTGGGGTTCCAGGGCGTTCTTGTCGTAGGGCAGGGGGGGTAGTTCGTGGGTCATCGCCTTTTCTCCTTGCGTGCCTTGGCTGTATTCAGGCAGTGTCTGCTTGGATCGGGTCTAAAGATAGGGTACGGCAACGAGGGAATGCAAACCGCAAGTCCCTGTCGTAGAACATACGCAACGATGGATGCGGGGGCCAGCCCGAGGTCGAAATCCATTGACGGGGGCTATGGAAGCTATCACTGTGATTCATTTGAACACATCCAGGATCTTTCCTATAACCTGAAAGACGGCGCGAAAACGGGCAGCAACCAGGCCCCTGCGCATCCCGGCATGCTGGGAAATCCCACTGCCGTCAGGTCGCAGGACCGGAACCTTCCGGCCCCGATTGCGGTCTGCAGCAGGGGTTGAGACATCACGACGGATGGAGAGCAAGAGACATGGCAGGCAACGACGTGGCAAGCGCGGGCAAGTGCCCGGTACTACACGGTGGCAACACCGCGGTCGGGAATTCCATCATGGACTGGTGGCCCAATGCGCTGAACCTGGACATCCTGCATCAGCATGACACCAAGACCGACCCCCTGGGGCCGGACTTCGATTATGCCGAGGCCTTCAAGAAGCTGGATCTGGAGGCGGTGAAGCAGGACCTGCGCAACCTGATGACCGAGAGCCAGGACTGGTGGCCGGCCGACTGGGGCCACTACGGCGGCCTGATGATCCGCATGGCCTGGCACGCGGCGGGCACCTACCGCATCGCCGACGGACGGGGCGGGGCCGGCACGGGGAATCAGCGCTTCGCGCCCATCAACAGCTGGCCCGACAACG
Organism: Ectothiorhodospira sp.; assembly: GCA_046546415.1. Lineage (GTDB taxonomy): Bacteria > Pseudomonadota > Gammaproteobacteria > Ectothiorhodospirales > Ectothiorhodospiraceae > Ectothiorhodospira. The sequence goes on along the minus strand of JBKGXY010000041.1, from coordinate 2,900 downwards.
GCAATCTGGACAAGGCCCGCCGTCTGCTGTGGCCCATCAAGAAGAAATACGGCAACAAGCTCTCCTGGGCCGATCTGATCGTCCTGGCCGGCAACGTCGCCTACGAGTCCATGGGCTTCAAGACCTTCGGCTTCGCCGGCGGGCGGGCCGACATCTGGCATCCGGAAAAGGACACCTACTGGGGCTCCGAGAAGGAATGGCTGGCCCAGAGCTCCGGGCGTTACGAGAGCGAGGACCGGGAAAGCCTGGAGAACCCCCTGGCCGCCGTGCAGATGGGGCTGATCTATGTGAATCCCGAAGGGGTGGACGGCAACCCCGACCCCCTGCGCACCGCCCAGGACGTGCGCACCACCTTCGCCCGCATGGCCATGAACGATGAGGAGACCGTGGCCCTGACGGCGGGTGGGCACACCGTGGGCAAGTGCCACGGCAACGGCGACGCCACGAAACTGGGTCCGGCCCCGGAAGGGGCCGACGTGGAGGAGCAGGGCCTGGGCTGGCGCAACCCCCAGGGCAAGGGCTGCGGCCGCGATGCCATCACCAGCGGCATCGAGGGGGCCTGGACCACCCACCCCACCCAATGGGACAACGGCTACTTCAAGATGCTCTTCGAGCACGAATGGGAGTCCAGGAAGAGCCCGGCGGGGGCCTGGCAATGGGAGCCGGTGGACATCAAGGAGGAAGACAAGCCGGTGGACGTGGAGGACCCCTCCATCCGCTACAACCCCATCATGACCGACGCCGACATGGCCATGATCAAGGACCCCGTCTACCGCGAGATCTCCGAACGGTTCTACAGGGATCCGGAGTACTTCAACGAGGTCTTCGCCCGGGCCTGGTTCAAGCTCACCCATCGCGACCTGGGGCCCAAGAGCCGCTACCTGGGCCCCGACGTGCCCCGGGAGGACCTCATCTGGCAGGACCCGGTCCCGAAGGTGGATTACACCCTCAGTGACGCAGAGATCGCCGATCTCAAACAGAAGATCCTGGATACCGGTCTGAGCACCCCCGAACTGGTGGCCACCGCCTGGGACAGCGCCCGCACCTTCCGCTGCTCCGACTACCGGGGCGGGGCCAACGGGGCCCGCATCCGCCTGGCCCCCCAGAAGGACTGGGAAGGCAACGAACCCCAGCGGCTGCAAAAGGTGCTGGGCACCCTGGAAGACCTCCGGGCCGGCCTGTCCAAACCGGTGAGCCTGGCGGACCTGATCGTGCTGGGGGGCACCGCGGCGGTGGAGAAGGCGGCGCGCGCCGCCGGCGTGGACATCACCCTGCCCTTCGCCCCGGGTCGGGGCGACGCCACCGAGGACATGACCGACGCGGAATCCTTCGATGTGCTCGAACCCATCCACGACGGCTACCGCAACTGGCTCAAGGAGGACTACGCCGTCCGCCCCGAGGAGCTGATGCTGGACCGTACCCAGCTCATGGGCCTGACGGCCCCGGAGATGACCGTGCTGGTGGGCGGCATGCGTGTGCTGGGCACCAACCACGGCGGCACCCCCCACGGCGTGTTCACCGACCGCGAGGGTGTGCTGAGCAACGACTTCTTCGTCCACCTCACGGACATGGGCAACACCTGGGAGCCCACCGGCAACAACCTCTACGAGGTGCGGGACCGCAAGACGGGCCGGGTGAAATGGACCGCCACCCGCATCGACCTGGTCTTCGGCTCCAACTCCATCCTGCGCGCCTACGCCGAGGTCTACGCCCAGGACGACGCCGGCGAGAAGTTCGTCCACGACTTCGCCCGGGCCTGGACCAAGGTGATGAACGCGGACCGGTTCGATCTGAGATAGCCGGGCGGGCTGGCCCATAAGGCCCCGGTGGCAACACCGGGAGGAATCAAGCGGGGGCGGATGCCCCCGCTGTTGTTTGGCGGCCCTTGAGGGTCAGGCGGTATTTCTGCATGCGGCTGTTGGGTTTGTCGGGGGTGGTCATCTCGATCAGGCCGTCGGCCAGGGCGTTTTTCACCTCCTGCACCTCGCGGGGTGGAGCGATGACCCGCTTGCCCTCCAGAATTGCGGTGATCTGCGCCTCGCTCAGGGTGTTGCCCTCGATGGCCAGGGAGCCGTGAATGGTGCAGATGCGGTTGATGCGCCTAAGCCGCAATGCCCTCGCTTGGTCGGCGAGCTCGGTCAGCCGCCCGAGGCCAAAGCTGATGGCGGCGATCCGGTTCAGGATCTCGGGGGAGGTGGAGACACCACCTCAGCTCAACATGCCCTTGAGATCCTTGAGCATCAGGAACAGGTGATACGGATCGGTCGGGCTGGGCTCGAATTCCCACGATTCGTACCATTGCCGCGCTGCGTCGTCCTTGGCATGGACCAACAGGCAGCGGATGCCGGCGATGTCGGCGGCCTGTGCGGTGCGCAGCAACGCATCCTTGAGCAAGGCCTGGCCCAAGCCTTTGCGCTGATGCTCCTTGTCCACCGCGAGCCGGGCCAGGATCATGACCGGTACCGGGTGACGTGCGAGCCCCTTCATCGCTCTCGACGGCGCGGCTTCCGGATCGACGCTGCCGACGGCGAGGCTGTAGAAGCCGACCACCACATCACCCTGGCAGCAGACGTAGGTCTGCGCGCTGTTGGCCTTCTGGTTGACGAGCGCGTAGCGCTGCAGGAACTGGTTCAGTGCGGCCTGGCCGCAGTCGAAAGCATCGACCTGATCGGTTGCGGCCAGCTTTCGAACGGGTGAGTAGCCATTGCTCAACCCAGCACCCCGGGTTCACGCAGCAACTTCTTCAGACGCGGCTTACTTTGCACCGGTCGATCCAGCGCTTCCTGGAACGCCTGCCACTGTGCGTCGTCCAGCACGAACTGACGACGATCCGCCAGCGTCTGCGCGGCCGCCGTCACACCCGCGTCGAGCAGGAACTCGCTGACGTTCTTGTGGCAGGC
>JBKGXY010000040.1:0-17299 GCA_046546415.1 Ectothiorhodospira sp. | reverse complement strand
GGGTTATTGGCTCGTTGCCGACCGATCCCAAGAACGATCCGGCATCCGGCCTATTCCCGGATCAGTTGTTCCAGGGCCCGGGTGCGCTCCTGCAGGAGCACCGGGTCTCCCCGGGTCTCCACGTTGAGGCGGATCACGGGCTCGGTATTGGAACTGCGCAGATTGAAGCGCCAGTCAGCAAAGGCCATGCTCAGGCCGTCGGTCTCGTCCACTTCGGGCCCTTGGGGCGCGAAGGTGGTGCGCACCCGTTCCATCACGGCCTCCGTATCCGGGACACGGAAATTGATCTCGCCACTGCAGGGGTAGGCCCGCTGGCACTCGGCCACCAGATCGGAGAGGGGCCGGCCGGTGAGGCTCATGGCCTCGGTGGTGAGCAGCCAGGGGATCATGCCGCTGTCGCAATAGGAGAAGCCACGGAAGTAGTGATGGGCGGACATCTCCCCGCCGTAGACTGCGTCCTCCCGGCGCATGCGCTCCTTGATGAAGGCGTGTCCGGTCTTGCTCATCACCGCCACGCCCCCCGCCGCGCGGACCCTGTCGCGGGTGTTCCACACCAGGCGGGGGTCATGGATGACACGTCCACCCGGGACCTTCTCCAGCATCCGCTCCGCCAGCAGGCCCACCATGTAGTAGCCCTCGATGAAGGCTCCGTTCTCGTCGAACAGGAAGCAGCGGTCGAAGTCCCCGTCCCATGCGATGCCCAGGTCGGCGCCGTGCACGCGGACCGCGTGGGCGGTGACCTCCCGGTTCTCCGGCAGCAGGGGATTGGGGATCCCGTTGGGGAAATGCCCGTCCGGGGCGTGATGGATGCGGGTGACCCGAAACGGCAGGTGCGCCACCAGGGCGTCGAAGGTGGGGCCGGCGGCCCCATTGCCGGCGTTCACCACCAGGTGCAGCGGCGCCAGGCGCTCGCGCTCCACGAAGCCCAGCACCCGCTCCACGTAACTCCCGGTCACATCCAGGGGGCGATCCTCTCCCGGCGTGGGCACAGCCCCGGAGGCATCGCCGGAGGCCGCCAGGCGGCCGATGTCCTTCAGGCCGCTGTCCCCGCTGACGGGCACGGCACCGGCCCGCACCAGCTTCATGCCGTTGTAGTCCATGGGGTTGTGGCTGGCGGTGACCATGATACCGCCACCCATGCCCTCCAGGGAGGCGGCGTGGTAGACCGTCTCCGTGCCGCAGAGCCCCAGGGAGCGGGTGTCCACGCCGGCCTCGTTGAGCCCGCGAACCACGCCCCGGGCCAGTTCCGGGCTGGAGAGGCGGATATCCTCCCCCACGACCACGGGCCCGCAAGGGTGGATCACCCGGGCATAGGCCTGGCCGATGCGCCAGGCCAGGTCCGCGTCCAGTTCATCGGGGACGCGGCCGCGGATATCGTAGGCCTTGAAACAGGGGGGCATGACGGACACGTTCAGACCTCGTAGAAATCCCGGTACCAGCGCACGAACCGCGCCACACCCTCTTCCACGGGGGTGGAGGGCGAGTATCCCACGTCGTCCGCCAGGTTTTGCACATCGGCGAAGGTATCGGGCACATCCCCCGGCTGCAGGGGCAGCAGATTCTTCTCCGCCTTGCGTCCCAGGCAGTCCTCCAGCACCCGGATATAGTGCAAGAGCTCCACCGGGCGGTGGTTGCCGATATTGTAGAGCCGGTAGGGGGCGAAGCTGGTGGCGGCGTCCGGCCGCTCGCCGGACCAGTCGGGATCGGGCTCGGCCACCCGGTCCAGGGTGCGCAGGACCCCCTCGACGATGTCGTCGATGTAGGTGAAGTCCCGCTTGTGGTGGCCGTAGTTGAAGACGTCGATGGGCCGCCCCTCCAGGATGTTACGGGTGAAGAGGAACAGGGCCATGTCCGGCCGGCCCCAGGGGCCGTAGACGGTGAAGAAACGCAGGCCCGCGGTGGGCAGGCCGTAGAGGGCGCTATAGGTATGGGCCATGAGCTCGTTGGCCTTCTTGCTGGCGGCGTAGAGACTCACGGGATGGTCCACGTTGTCGTGCACCGAGAACGGCAGGCGGGTGTTGGCCCCGTAGACGGAACTGGAGGACGCGTAGACCAGGTGCTCCACACCGAAGTGGCGACAGCCCTCCAGGATATTGAGAAAGCCCACCAGGTTGGTGTCCACGTAGGCGTGGGGGTTCTCCAGGGAGTAGCGCACCCCCGCCTGGGCGGCCAGATTCACCACCCGCTGCGGCCGGTGGCGGGCAAAGACCGCCTCCATGGCCTCACGGTCGGCGATGTCGGCGCGCACGTCGGTGAATCCCGGGTGAGGGGTGAGACGCTCCAGGCGCGCCCGCTTGAGATTCACATCGTAGTAGTCGTTAAGGTTGTCGACGCCGACCACCTCATCGCCTCGCTCCAGGAGGCGCTGGGCCAGGGCCGCGCCGATGAACCCCGCCGTACCGGTGACCAGGACCTTCATGGGCTTTCCTCAATAAGGATGGATGGTGCGCTCCCCGGGGTACTCAGAGGCTCCAGTGGCGCAGACCGGGGGGGATCTCGTCCGGGGGCAGGGCGGCCTTCACGTCCACCACCACCCCGCCCTCCACGAGATGCCGGCAAAGCCCCTCGGTGCCGCGCTCCAGATAGGCCCGGTGGGGCACGGCGAGGATGAGCCCGTCCAGATCGGTGAAGGCCTCCAGGTCGACCAGCTCCAGGCCGTACTCCTCCCGGGCCTCTTCCGGGTCCGCCAGGGGGTCGTGCACCCAAGGCTCGATGCCGAACTGGCGCAGCTCCTTGAGGATGTCGGGCACGCGGGAATTGCGCAGGTCCGGCACGTCCTCCTTGAAGGTGATGCCCAGCACCCCCACGCGGCCGCGCTTGACGGGCCGGTCCTGTTCGATGAGCAGTTTCACCAGGCGCTGGGCCACATAGGCCCCCATGCCGTCGTTGATGCGCCGCCCCGCCAGGATCACCTGGGGATAATAACCCACCGCCTTGGCCTTGGCGGTGAGGTAGTAGGGGTCCACACCGATGCAGTGCCCCCCCACCAGACCGGGGCGGAAGGGCAGGAAGTTCCACTTGGTGCCGGCGGCCTCCAGGACGTCCCGGGTGCGGATGCCCAGGCGGTCGAAGATCAGGGCCAGCTCGTTCATCAGGGCGATGTTCAGGTCCCGCTGGGTGTTCTCGATCACCTTGGCGGCCTCGGCCACCTGGATGGTGGGGGCCCGGTGCACGCCGGCCTCGACGATGGCGCCGTACGCAATGGCCACCCGCTCCAGGGTGACCGCGTCCTCTCCGGCCACCACCTTGACGATGCGCGACAGGGTGTGTTCCCGGTCACCGGGGTTGATGCGCTCGGGGGAATAGCCCAGCTTGAAATCCACCCCCTGGCGCAGCCCGGAGACCCGGGCCAGGGTGGGTCCACAGATCTCCTCGGTGACCCCGGGGTAGACCGTGGATTCGAAGACCACCACCGCCCCCGGGGCAAGCACCCGCCCCACGGTCTCGCAGGCACGGATCAGCGGACCCAGGTCCGGCTGACGGTTCCCGTCGATGGGGGTGGGCACGGTGACCACGAGGAAGGTGCAGCCCGAGAGATCCCCCGGGGCGTCGGTGAGGTGCAGATCCGCTTCCTGCAGCTCCTGGTACGTCACCTCACCGGTATAGTCGTGGCCGTCCCGCAGGGTGCGGATGCGGCGGGGGCTGATGTCGAAACCCACGGTGCCCGGGAATCGCCGTGCAAAACCCAGGGCGACGGGCAGGCCCACATACCCGAGGCCGATGACACCGATCTTCTCCTTCATGGGATCTCCCTCTCCTGCCGGTTCCGGGGGGCGCCACGGGGGGGCCGTGGAAGAACTGGCGCCCCGGGCAGGATTCGAACCTGCGACCTTCCCCTTAGGAGGGGGATGCTCTATCCAGCTGAGCTACCGGGGCGTACCCCGCCAGGAAAGCGCCCTGACGGGGCCCATAGGATAGCCCACTTCGTCGCCCCCCCGAAAGGCACCCCGGCGCCCCTTCTCCGGCAGGGCACCGGGTTCACGCACCCTCCTCCGGGGCCGTGGGATCCCCCATCATGGTCTGCTCCCAGCGGGCCATGCCGATGCGGTCCATGAGCTCCAGCTGGGTCTCGATCCAGTCGATATGCCCCTCCTCCTCGGTGATGATCTCCGTGAGCAGATCCCGGGTCACGTGATCCCCCACCTCATGGGCGTGGGCGATCCCCCGCTTATAGACGGCGTGCCCCTCCAGCTCCAGCTTCAAGTCGCTTTCCAGGCACTCCCGGGCGTGTTCCCCGATGTTGAGCTTGCCCAGATCCTGCAAGTTGGGCAGCCCCTCCAGGAACAGGATGCGCTCGATGAGCCGGTCGGCATGCTTCATCTCGTCGATGGATTCCCGGTATTCGTAGGCATCCAGCCGGCTCAGCCCCCAGTCCTTGAACATGCGGGCGTGGAGGAAGTACTGGTTGATGGCGGTCAATTCCCCCTTGAGGGCCTCATTGAGATGTTCGATGACCTGGTTGTCGCCTTTCATCTGTTCTCCTCCCCTGAAATGGGTGCCTCTGGAAACCGCCCTGCAGATATGAAGGGCGATATTTGGAATTATTCTAAATCATTTTCCGGAAAAGACCACCCTTTGAAAGGATGTCAGCCCCAGGGGGAAGAGGGGGGCGGATCGGAATCCACCTCCCCGACGGGGGCTTGCACCTCCCGCGTCTCCCGCAGGAGGTCGGCCACCTGGTCGGCGCATTGCCCGCATTCCAGGGTGACCCCAAGTCGATCCTGCAGGGCCTCCAGGGTGTCGGCCCCCTCTGCGATGGCCTCGCGGATACGGTGATCGGTCACCTGCCGACACAGGCACACATACATCACATCACCTCATTGTTGACTGTAATACTCAGAAATTAGGGCCGGGGGGGCCTGGTGTCAAACCCTGCCTTTGCATCCGGCACCCACCCCGCCCCGGGGGCGTTGGCCGGACCCGGTGGGATATTCTCTGGCATAATGAGCGGATTCATGGTCGCGGACCGGGAACGTGGACGCCGGGTGCTGCGTCGCAATAAAGTACGGGACGCAAACTCCGCGCGGGCTGGCCACAGGCGATCCATGGCCCGCCCCGGGACGATCTCTTTCAGCACAACGGATGACGAGGAAATCCCCATGACATCCCGTACCGTCACGGTCATCGACAACGCCACTGGCAAGCGGGTGGAGCTGCCCGTCCTCGAGGGGACCCTGGGTCCGGCCACGGTGGACATCCGCCCCCTGTCCAATGAGCTGGGCTACTTCACCTACGATCCCGGCTTCATGTCCACCGCCAGCTGCCGCAGCGACATCACCTTCATCGATGGCGAGAAAGGCGTCCTGATGTACCGCGGTTATCCCATCGAGCAGCTGGCGGAGCACAGCACCTACCTGGAGACCTGCTACCTGCTGCTCTACGGCGAGCTGCCCACGGCCACGGAGCTGGAGACCTTCACCCGCATCATCCAGAAGCACTCCATGCCCCATCAGGCCATCCGCCGCTTCTATGACGGCTTCCGCCACGACGCCCATCCCATGGCCATCATGGTGGGGGTCTTCGGGGCCCTGTCGGCCTTCTTCCACGACAGCACCGATGTGCACAACCCCCATCACCGGGAGATCGCGGCCCACCGCATGATCTCCAAGATGCCCACCATCGCCGCCTGGTCCTACAAGTACGCCATCGGCCAGCCCTTCCTGTATCCGGACAACGAACTGGGCTACAGCGAGAACTTCCTGCGCATGATGTTCGGCGTGCCCACCGAGCGCTACGAACCCAACCCCATCTTCGCCAAGGCCCTGGACCTGATCCTGATCCTGCACGCGGACCACGAGCAGAACGCCTCCACCTCCACGGTGCGCCTCTCCGGCAGTTCCGAGGCCAACCCCTTCGCCGCCGTCTCCGCCGGCATCGCCTCCCTGTGGGGGCCGCTGCATGGCGGGGCCAACGAGAAGGTGGTGCGCATGCTGGAGGACATCGTCGAGAGCGGCCAGAAGGTGGAGCATTTCGTCCACCGCGCCAAGGACAAGGACGACCCCTTCCGGCTCATGGGCTTCGGTCACCGGGTCTACAAGAACTACGACCCCCGGGCCAAGATCATCCGCAAGATGTGCCACGAGCTGCTGCGGCAGATGGGTGCGGAGAACCAGCCCATGTTCGAGGTGGCCATGGAACTGGAGCGCATCGCCATGGAGGACGACTACTTCAAGGAACGCAAGCTCTACCCCAACGTGGACTTCTACTCGGGGCTGATCCTGCGGGCCATGGGCATCCCCCTGAACATGTTCACCGCCATCTTCGCCCTGGCCCGTATCGTCGGATGGAATGCCCACTGGTGCGAGATGATGCAGGATCCCGAATCCCGTATCGGGCGCCCCCGCCAACTCTATACCGGGGCCGCCCCGAGGGACTATATACCCATTGAGAAGCGCTGAGCCCAAGGCTATAGTGCCCTTACCCAAACTCAAGGAGAGGAACGGACCATGAGCAATATGAGTATCGATCGCGCGGTCCTGGTTGTTGCCGGCGGCATGATCCTGTTGACGCTGCTGTTGTCCCTGGCCAGCCCCGTGTGGCTGTGGCTCACCGCCCTGGTGGGCGTGAACCTGATCCAGTCGGCCTTCACGGGTTTCTGCCCGGCGGCCATCGTGTTGAAGAAGTTCGGCTTCAAGTCCGGTCAGGCCTTCGACTGAAGGTCCGGCCCGGCGGCCCCGCCCCGGCGGGGCCGCCCCTGCCCCTCGAACCCGTGTAACGCCGGAGCCCCATCATGCCCACCGCACCCGGCCACCTGATCCATACCCTCCGCCTCGGCGCCATGGACAACCTCGTCCATCTGATCGAGGACCGGACCACGCGCCACGCCGCTGTGGTGGATCCGGCCTGGGACGCCGATGCCATCATGGATTGCGTGGACACCCACGGGCTCACCCTCACGGACGTCCTGCTCACCCACAGCCATCAGGACCACGTCAATGCCCTGGAACCCCTGCGGGCACGCGCCCCTCTGCGCGTCCACCTGCTGGAAGCGGAGGCCAGGGCCTGGGGGCACGCCCCGCAGGACGCCATCCTGCTCCAGGACGGCGACACCTTCCACCTGGGAGGCACACCCATCCGCGTCCTGCACACACCGGGACACACCCCCGGGGGGGCCTGCTATCACGTGGGGGATGACCTGATCACCGGGGACACCCTGTTCGTCTATGGCTGCGGCCGCTGTGATCTCGCCGGGGGGGATCCACGGGCCATGCATACCAGCCTGCAGCGTCTGAAGGACACCCTTCCCCCCCGCACCGTCATCCACCCCGGGCACGACTACGGCGTGGAACCCACCGCCACCCTGGAACAGCAGATCCGGGGGAATCCCTTCCTGCAGTTCGATGACCCCGAGGCCTTCGTCCACTACCGCATGGAGGTCCACGACCGGGTGCGCAGCGGTCCCTACGGCCCGGAACCGCAACCCGTCGGCTGACCCCCTTCAGGTCGGCATCAGCGTCTCGAGCCAGGCCCGCTGGAAGGCCTTGCACCGGCGCGCCTCCAGTTGCGTGCGTACGCGCTCCCGCACCTGTTCCAGGGGGACCGTCCCCGCCGGCACGATGGCCTCGCACCACAGCAGATGCAGCCCTACCTCCGTCTCCAGGACCGGGCTGATCTCCCCGGGTTCCATGGTGAACAGGGCCTCGTCCAGCACAGGGAAGAGCGTTCCCCGGGGCACCGTGCCCAGCAGGCCGCCCTTGAGGGCGCTGGGACACTCGGAGTGGCGCGCCGCCAGATCCTCGAACCGCGCCGCACCCTGGCGCAGCGCCCGGGCCATATCCCCGATGCGCCGGCCCGCGGCTTCGGGGGTATTCTCCGGATAGTCGGGATTCACGGTCACCAGGATCTGGCGCACGGTACGGGTCTCGGGTCGCCGAAAGCGTTCCCGGTGCAGGTGATAGAACAACTCCACCTCCACCTCGCTCACCGGACCCGCACGGTGACCCACCCGGTCCAGCACCGCCTCCAGGCGCAGATCCCGTTCCAGGGCACGGCGAAAGGCCGGGACATCGAAGCCCTGGGCCTGCAGGTCCTGAAGAAAGACCGCCTCATCCGGGTACCGCCCGTGGATCTCCGACAGGGCATGGTCCACCGTCTCCTCGGGCACGTGGATATCGGAGGCCTCCGGCGAGGCCAGGGCCCGGGCCCCGATCTCACGGGCCCGGCGCGCTCGTGCCCGGACCGTCCGCTGCTGTGCCTCGTCCAGATCCTTCCATGGCTTCTGGAAACAATCCAGGGCCGTGCGCAGGCGCAGATAGGTCAGATCCGGGTCCTGGGTATGTGGTGTCATCATCCAGCCTCCTCTTCTTCCAGGGCGGTCAGGGCCGTTTCCGGAACCTCCAGGATCCGCCCGTCGAAATTCACGTGATAGGCCACCCCTGAGGGGGTCTCCCGCAGCACCTGGGTCACCTCACCGGGGGTTCCCGGGGCCACCACCACCTCCCCCCGGATCCCCAGGGGGACCCGGGGCCTGACCCGGTCCCGGGATTCGAAACGGGTAGGCACCCAGGGGGCCTCGGCAGGGATCAGCTCGCTGTCCCGGCAGCCCACCACCCGGCCCGCTTCCAGGAAGTTCACGCTGTAGATCACCTGGTCCTGAAGGAAGGTGCCGCGGTCGATGACCACCCCCAGGGATCCGCGGCGCACCAGCAGATCCCCCCGGTTCAGCCCCGGATAGGTGCCATCGTTGCGCAGGCTGCGGATCACCCGCACACGGGTGCCATATTCATAAGGCACATCAGGCGCTGTCATGACCCGGCTCCCGTCCCGGAAAGGCGTTCTCCAGGGGGATGCAGGTGACCCCCGGCGGCGGGCGGCGGAAGACGGCGAAGACCTGCTCGGTGCGGGCATCGGAGTCCACGAAGTCGGTGTAGGCCTGCAGCAACAGGGCGCGGCCGTGGTCCCTCTGGGCCTGCAGATCGCCTTCGGGGGAAGCGGCGGCGTTCAGGTAGTCATGGAAGCGCTGCAGGATGTGCAGGCGGTTGACACGCACCACCTGGGGGTCATAGGGGATCCCGAAATGCTCCAGGAAGTCCTCGGCGGATTCCAGATCGTTGAGTTCATCGTACAGGGGGGTATGCATCGGGGGATCCTCCCTCGGTGGATGGGGCCGCCAGCAGGCGGCGTCAGGGACGAGCATTGGCCGCCACGGGGGCGTCTTCGTTGGCAGCGGGGACCGGCCCCCCTTCCAGGGCCTGGTACCAGGTCACCAGTTCCGGCGGCGTGGGGGACCGCTTATGGGCACAGGCATGGCGCCGCACCCGGGCAAGCAGGATCTCGGCCCGGGTGCGGTCCAGGGTGATGCCCAGGCGGGCATAGGCCTGGATGACGGCCCCGCTACCGGAGTGCTTTCCCAACACCAGGCGGTGTTCCCGCCCCAGCAGGGCCGGATCCACCCCCTGGTAGTTGGCCGGGTCCTTCATCAGTCCGTCCACGTGGATGCCCGCCTCGTGGGTGAACACCCCCTCCCCCACCAGGCTCTTCTGCCAGTGGACAGGATGCCCCGAGGCGGTCTCCACCAGGCGGGACAGGGCGGGGAAGGGCGTCAGGTCCACCCCGGTGTCGATGCCGTGGAGCTGCTTCAGCCCCAGGACCACCTCCTCCAGGGCCGCGTTGCCCGCCCGCTCGCCGATGCCGTTCACCGTGGTGTTGGCGTGTGTGGCGCCTCCCAGGGCCGCCGCCAGGGTGTTGGCCGTGGCCAGACCCAGGTCGTCATGGGCATGCATCTCCAGCTCCAGGTCCGTGGCGGCGGACAGGCGGCGGAAGCGCTCCAGGACCCCGAAGGGCTCCAGGATCCCCACGGTATCGGCGAACCGGAATCGCCGCGCCCCGGCGGCCTGGGCCGTCTCCAGCACCCGGCAGAGGAAATCGGGGTCGGCCCGGGAGGCGTCCTCCCCGCCCACGCCCACCTCCAGCCCCAGTTCGCGGGCCTCCCCCACATGGCGGCGGATGCAGGCCAGCACCCAGGCCCGGTCCCGGCCCAGCTTGCGGCCGATCTGCTGATCCGATACGGGGATGGAGAGATCCACCATCCCCACCCCCAGATCCCGGCAGGCATCCAGATCGTCGCCCCGCATGCGGGCCCAGACCAGCAAACGGGCCCGCAGCCCCAGTCCGGCGATCATGCGGATGGACTCCCGTTCCTCCGGTCCCATGGCGGGGATGCCCACCTCCAGTTCCGGGACCCCCAGGGCATCCAGACCCCGGGCGATGGCCATGCGCTCCACATTGCTGAACGCCACCCCGGCGGACTGCTCGCCGTCCCGCAGGGTGGTATCGTCGATCACGAGGGGCGGATGTCTGCGCATGGCACGTTCTCCCGAGGGTCTGTCCCTTTCATTAGCGAACTTCGTGCCATAAAAATAGATATTTGATTTTTAATAAAAAATTATCGTTTTGCCGGGCAGATGAAAGGCGGTTGTGGCACACATCGGTCCCGCCTGTGGGATGTGCGACATCCGCGGGCGGGGCTGGGGCGCACCGAAGAGGACCTCAGAAGGCTGGGGCGAAGGCCCGTTCCGGCTCCGTCACCGGCCCCGTCTCTCCCCAGTAGGGGGACAGCTGCCGCAGGCGCTCCACGATCCCCGGCAGGACGGCGATCACCCGGTCGATCTCCGCCTCGGTGGTGAACCGGGACAGGGAGAAGCGCACCGCCCCGTGGGCGGCGGTATAGGGGATGTCCATGGCGCGCAGGACATGGGAGGGCTCCAGGGACCCGGAGGTGCAGGCGGAACCGCTGGAGGCGGCGATCCCCTCCCGGTTGAGCATGAGCAGGATGGACTCCCCCTCGATGTACTCGAAGGCCATGTTCAGGGTATTGGGCAGACGGTTCTCCGGATCGCCGGTGGTGAAGGCGTGGGGGATCTGCGCCAGAAGCCTCTGCTCCAGTCGGTCGCGCAGGGCACGGACCCGGCCCTGCTCCCCGGAACGATGCGTCTGTGCCAGCTCTGCCGCCCGGCCCAGGCCGACGATCCCGGGGACATTCTCGGTGCCGGCCCGCCGCCCCCGCTCCTGGTGCCCTCCCCGCAGCAGGGGCCGGAAACGCAGGCCCCGGCGCACATACAGGGCGCCCACCCCCTTGGGGGCGTGGAGCTTGTGGCCGGAGAGGGAGAGCAGATCGATGGCGGTTGCCTTCAGGTCCACGGGACACTTGCCCACCGCCTGCACGGCGTCGGTATGGAACATCACCCCCGCCGCACGGGCCTGCTCCGCCATGGCCTCCACCGGGAACAGGGTGCCGGTCTCGTTGTTGGCCCACATGACCGAGACCAGGGCCACCTGCCCCGCCCGCTCCGAGAGCAGGTCCTCGTAGGCCCTCGTATCCAGGCGGCCGCGGCCGTCCACCCCCAGGCGATGGATGCGATAGCCCTCCTTCTCCAGCTGCTCGCACACGTTGAGCACCGCCGGGTGCTCCACCGCCGTGGTGATGATCTCCCGCCGATCGGGCTGGGCGCGCAGCGCCGACCACAATGCGGTGGAGTCCGCTTCCGTACCCCCGGAGGTGAACACGATCTCCGAGGCATGGGCCGCCCCCACAAGCGCGGCCACCTGCTCCCGCGCCGTCTCCAGGGCGTGCCCCACCCGGTCGCCGAAGGCGTGCATGGAGGATGGATTGCCGTACTGCTCCGTGAAGAAGGGCAGCATGGTCTCCAGCACGCGCGGATCCACGCGGGTGGTGGCGTTGTTGTCCAGATAGACGGGATCCATGGTCAAACCTCCAGGGCACCGCAGGGTGCGTTCGCTTCATCATTGTCCTGCGGGCCGGGATCCCTTGCGGCGGATGCCTGCTCCGCCAGCACCCCTTCCAGGATCTCCTCGATGCGCTCATGGCAGCAGGTGCAGGCCCCGCCCGCCTTGGTGTAGCCGGTCACGGCCTCCACGCTGCACAGGCCATGCTCGCGCACGGCCCGGTGGATCTTCACCTCGTCCACGGCGAAACACTTGCACACCAGGGCCCCCTCCTCGTGGTCGTCCCGCCAGGTCTCACCCCGATAGGCGGCAACGGCGGCCTCCAGGGCCTCCCGCCCCATGACCGAACAGTGCATCTTCTCCGGCGGCAGCCCGCCCAGGGCGGCGGCGATGTCCTCGTTGCCGATCTCGAGGGCCTCGTCCAGGGTCCGGCCCTTGATCATCTCCGTGAGCACGGAGCTGGAGGCCACGGCGGAGCCGCAGCCGAAGGTCTGGAAGGCCGCCTCCCGGATGACCCCGGTCTCGGGCTCCACCCGCAGGGTCAGGCGCAGGGCGTCACCGCAGCTGATGGACCCCACCTCCCCCACGGCGTTGGCCCGGGGCACCACCCCCACGTTGCGGGGGTTGAAGAAATGGTCCTTGACCTGATCGGAGTAGTTCCACATGGGCTGGGCCCTCCTGTGAGCTTGAAACGCGGTTGGATCCGGGGCGCGCCGGGGTCTCAGGACGCCAGGGCGGCCGGAGCGTGTTCATGGCATTGCTTGGGGCAGACCCGGGCACAGGCCCCGCAGCCGATGCAGTCCATGGGATCGGAAAGGCGCATCACCATGCCGCACTCGTCCAGATCGTCCTCGTCCTCGTCGTCGTCCAGCTCCCGCTCCACCAGTTCGAAGCAGTTGCGGGTGCAGACCTTGAAACAGCGCCCGCAACCGATGCAGTGGGCCTCGTTCAGGGCCATGACGAAGGCGGGGGTCCAGGGCGTGCCGCCCCGGGTCACACCGGTGATGGGTTCCACAGTGACGTCTCCTCTTGCTTCGGGCCCACAACGCCCCGGGGCTTTCCCGGGGGCGCGTGTCCCGGGTTCAGATGCCGGCGGCCTTGGGGTGATCGCCAAGGATGTTCAGGGCCACGGAAAGCTGCTTGTCCGCCTCCGTCTTCATGCGCGACAGGTCCTCGAAGCCGAAGCGGTGGACATCCCGCAGGGTCCGGTCCAGCACCAGCAGCTTGCCCACGGAGAGGATCACCCGCCCGAAGCCCTCGGAGTTGAGGCTGATCATGGGCGAGGCCATGCGGCCGCATTCCCGCTCGATCAGGGCCGCCAGGGCGTGATAGAAGACCTGCAGGCGGGTCATGGCCGCCTCGTCCGGCGCCCCCACCATGGGGATCTCCCGCAGGCGCTCCCGGGTGAGCAGGATACGCTCCAGGAGCTGGCTGTCGGACGCCCCTTCCCGCGTACCATAGGTATCGAGGGCACGGAGCTGGCGGATCACCTCCTGCACGAAATCGGTCTGCAGGATCGGGTCGTTTTCGAGGGTCTCGGAACTCATGGGTAGGGTCTTCCTCAGTGTGGTCTTCGATGGTTATCCATGATGAAAGAATGGCTTCGGGGCCTCATTCCATCTCCCAGGGGGTCTCCGCCATGGCCTCGAAGTCCCCGGGATCGGTCTCCCGGCGCAGGGCGGCCCGGACCATCCAGGCAGGGGGCTGTCCCGCCTGGATCCCATTCCGGAGCTCCCGCAGGAGATCCCGGATCGAGCTGCCCCGGGGCACCTTCACCGGCTGCACCCCCCGGTCCAGGAGCTGGCGAACCGCGGAGATCCCCGCGGCCTCGCAGTACACGGCGGCGCAGCCCTCCAGGGCCCGGATCCGGGGCACCAGCTTGTCCTCGCCGCCGTCCCGATCCGCCGATGCAAACTGGGCCACCGCCACCTGTTGCCGCTGACCATCGGCGCTCAGCCGATGGATCACCAGGGTCGTGGCGTCGCCGAAATGCTGGTCGACCCGTTTCAGATCGCTGCTGGCGAAGGCCAGACGCAGACCCGCCCCTTCCGGATCATGGCCGGGCGGCGGCATCAGCTGCAGACGGCGTTGCAGTCCCATGGGCCGGTTCCTCCGGGGGTGGGTGGGCATGGAAGGGGTGATAGGGGGACACCTCGTGGTGCCCCGCCGATTCCAGTTGCAGGTTGGCCAGGTCGAACAGGGTCTGGCGGGTACCGGCGTAACCGATCCAGGTGCGCTGGAAGCCCCCCAGGCGGTCGTGCTGGGGATACCCCGCCCGCAGCAGCGGGATCCCCAGGCGCCGGGCGGTCTCCACGCCGTGGGCGTTGGCGATCAGGCACTGGGCCTCGCCCCGGCGGGCCAGGGCCTCCACGTCCTCAAGGTCGCCCACCCGCACCTGTGCGGCGGGGACCCGTTCCAGGACGGGGGCGCGACGCGTGGCCACGGCGGCCACCACCTCCCCGCCCATCTCGTGGATCAACCGGGACAGGGCATAGACCCGGTCCGGCTCTCCGGCCACGGCCACCCGCTGGAAGCCCAGCATGAAATGGCTGTCCAGCATGGCGTCCTGCAGCCGGCTGCGCTCACGCCGCAGCCGGGCCGGGACCGGACACCCGCTCAGGCGGGACAGGGCCACCAGCAGTTCATCCACCGCCGCCAGCCCCATGAGGGTGTCCAGGCGCAGGTCGGGCACGCCGGTAAGGGCCCGCAGCCGGTCTGCCGCCGGGGCCAGGGCGGCCCCGGCCACCAGGGTCAGGGCCGACTCGCCCATGCGCTGCAGGGCCTCCACGGGGGTGCCGCCGGTGCTGGTGGAGGCAAGGCGGGCCGTTTCCAGGTGACCGTCCAGGGAGGCGGAGAGATCCGGCAGGATCAGGGGCTCCAGGCCGAAGGCCTCGATCAGATCCCGCAGGGCCTCCACATCCCCCGGGGTGAGGGCCGGACCGGCCAGCACGTTCACCTGCCGGGGGCTTGCGCCGGCACGGTCGGTTGCGGGCACCAGGGTGTCGATGAGGGCCGTCACCGCCCGGGCGAAACCGCTCTCGGCATCCCCGGTGAAATCCGGCGTGGCCACCGGGACCACGGCCACGTCCTCGAACTCGGGGTGATCCGCCCGGAAACGCCGGATCACCCGTTCCACGTCGGCGCCCTCCGTCTCGCACAGACCGGTGGTAAGCACGCCGATGAGGGCCGGCCGGGTCTTCCCGCAGAGGGTCACCAGGGCCTCCTGCAGGTGATCATCGCCCCCCATGACGGCGCTCACCTGATCCATGGCGGTGGTCTGCAGGGGGATGGGCTCACGGAAGTGCTGCACCAGGAAGACCTTGGCGAAGGCCGTGCAGCCCTGGGCCCCGTGCAGCAGGGGGATGGACCGGTCCATCCCCAGCATGGCCAGGGCCGCCCCCAGGGGCGGGCTGGCCTTGAGGGGACCGACGGACAGGGGGCGGGCGCGCTGGGTGACCTCGGCCATGTCAGCGCACCTCCGCCGTGGACGGGGCGGTGTGGGGCCATCCCTGTTCATCCCAGGGGGCATCACCCCGCACCCAGGGCCAGATGGGGCTCTCCAGGGTGAGGGCCAGCTGCCGGGCCAGTTCCAGCATCCCTTCATACCCCGCATAGGCGTGCTCCCGCTCCTGGTTGATGTCCAGGAAGGGGATCCGGGCCTTGAGGGCCGTGTAGAGATTGCGCCCGCCGGCGATGAGCACGTCCGCCCGGGTCTCCTCGAAGACCTCCAGCAGGGCCCGGGGATTGCCCTCCTCGATCATGCGGGCGTCCTCCCCCATGAGGCCGCGGATGCGGGCCTTGTCCGCCTCGGTGGACTTGCGCGTGCCGGTGGCCACCACCTCCATGCCCAGATCCTGCAGGGCCGAGACCACGGACCAGGACTTCACCCCGCCGGTGTAGAGCAGCACCCGCTTCCCCGCCAGGCGCTCGCGCCAGGGGGCCAGGCGGGCCCGGATGCGGTCCTCCTCGCGCCGGATCAGGGCCTCGGTGCGCTGGGTCAGGTCCGGGTCCCCCAGCAGCCGGGCAAAACCCCGCAGGGCCTCCGACACGTCGGTGATGCCGTAGAAACTGCCCTCGAACCAGGGGATGCCATGGCGTTCCTCCAGCTTGCGGGCCACGTTGAGCATGGCCTTGGAGCACACCACCATGCTGGCCCGGGCCCGGTGCATGGTGCGCACCTGGTGGAAACGGGCGTCCCCCGAGAGGGTGCACAGCACCCGCAACCCCAGCTCGTCCAGCAGGGGCAGCACGTGCCAGAACTCCCCCGCGATGTTGTACTCCCCGATGAGGTTGATGTCGTGGACCCGCCCCCCGTGAACCGGCTGCCGCGGGGGCGGGGGCTCACCGGTGCCCACCACCTGCTCCACCATGGCCTCCCCGGCGATGCGGTTGCCCAGGTTCTTGGAGCCATAGAACCCGGCCGCGTCCACGAACACCACGGGCACGCCGAAGCGGGCCTGTGCCGCACGGCACACCGCCCCCACGTCGTCCCCCACCAGGGCCGGCACACAGGTGTTGTAGACGAACACCGCCGGGGGATCGAAGGTCTCGATGGCCTGGCGGATGGCGTGCAGCAGGCGCTTCTCCGAGCGGCCCATGATCACGTCCTGCTCCGTCAGGTCCGTGGTCAGACCCCGCCGGAACAGATCCGGCCCGGAGGAGCGGGTGCCCCGGTTGTCCCAGGAGTTGCCCGCGCAGGCGATGGGGCCGTGGACCACATGGGCCACGTCCGCCACGGGCAGCAGGGCGATCTGGGCCCCATCGAAGGCGCAGCCCCCGGCGGCAGCCCCGGGCTTGGGCCGGGCGCAGCCGGATTTGGACGCGGTGTTGTGCCCGCAGGCCGGTTCGTCCATCAGTGCCCTGATCTCGCCCGCCTTCATGCCTGGTCTCCCCTGCCGCGTATGCCTTATGGGGAAACAAGCAATCCCCGGGCCAGAAAAAAACGGCGTGGCAACGCGCCCCTGGGGGGCCGCGGGGTGTCGCAAAGACGACAACGCCCCCCGCATGTAGGACATGCGCCCGGCTGCTGCTCATGGAAGCAGGCGACGGTTTCAGGCATCATCCCGTTCAACGATTCAAGGGATACAGGCACGCGACATGCGCGACGGCGACTACCTCACCCACCTCCAGCGCCTGGAGGCGGAGAGCATCCACATCATGCGGGAAGTGGCGGCGGAGACCGAGAACCCGGTGATGCTCTACTCCATCGGCAAGGACAGCTCGGTGATGCTGCACCTGGCCATGAAGGCCTTCCACCCGGCACCTCCCCCGTTTCCGCTCCTGCACGTGGACACCCGCTGGAAGTTCCGGGAGATGTACGCCTTCCGCGACCGCATGGCCCGGGAGCTGGGGCTGGACCTGATCGTGCACATCAACCCCGAGGGGGTGGAGCGGGACATCAACCCCTTCACCCACGGTTCCGCCCTGCACACCGACATCATGAAGACGGAAGGACTGAAACAGGCCCTGAACGCCCACGGTTTCGACGCCGCCTTCGGCGGGGCGCGACGGGATGAGGAGAAGTCCCGGGCGAAGGAGCGGATCTTCTCCTTCCGCACCGACCGGCACCGCTGGGACCCCAAGAACCAGCGCCCGGAGCTGTGGAAGCTCTACA
>JBKGXY010000039.1:0-17438 GCA_046546415.1 Ectothiorhodospira sp. | reverse complement strand
GTGCACAGGTCCCGGTGGGGCGCGGGCCGCGCCTCGGGCCGGGGGTCGTCCGTTGGGGGCATGGGGGGCATGGGGGCGGCTCTCCTGGATGCGGGGTCCGGTTGGGGTGGGGATTTTCCCACACCCGGGCATCCGGGGGAAAGGAGTCGGCACCCCTGGGGGGCAGCGGGGATGAGGGGGCCGTTGCCCCCGGTCAGGGGAGGGTCCGGTCGATGGTCACGCGGATGTCCCCGGTGTCGGGGGGCACGGTGACGCTCCCCTGCAGGTCGCCGCTGCGTGGGGTGGCGTCGCCGCCCTGGCTGACACGGGCGATGATCTCCACCTGCTCCAGTTCCGACAGGGCCGGCCCTTCGCCCCCCATGGACGCGCTCTCCAGGGTCACCGTCCCGGGGAAGTCGGGCCGGGTACGGGCCACCGCCAGGGGCATGTCTCCCTCCACGGGGCGGGCGAAGACCATGACCACGGCGTCGTCGCCCACCTGGTCCGCCAGTGCGGGGGCCAGTTCCACCGTCACGCGCAGGTTCGGGCCGGTCTCGCCGGACGCCGTTTCCGCGGCGGCCACCCGCCCCAGGGCGTCCTCCACCGAGCGGGCCGCTTCGCTGTCCTCGGGCAGTTGCGATCGCAGGCGTTCCAGGCGGGTGCGGGCGGTGTCCAGTTCCCCCGCCTGGTAGGAGGCGATGGCCCCGAGCCAGAGGCCGTCGGGATGCTCGGGGCGGGCCTCCAGGGCCGCTTCCAGGAGACGCACCGCCTCGGGAGGGGCGCTTCCGTCCTGGGCGAGCATCAGGCTCTCGGCGAAGGCCACGTTGAGTTCGGGGCGGTCCCCCAGGAGGCGGTGGGCCTTGCGAAAGGCGCGGACCGCCGCCTCGTGGCGATCCCTGAAACGGTGGGTGCGGGCCAGCATGAGCCAGCCCTCGGCGTCTTCCGGGTCCGCCTCCAGGCGTGCCTCCAGGTCGGACACCATGGCCTTCAGTTCCGTATCCTCCAGCCCCCTGTCCGCGTCGGTTCCGTCGGCCATGGCGTCGTGGACCGGGGACGGGGACGCCGGGGTCATCTGCAGGTGGATGAGCACGGCCAGCGGCGGCAGGATCGCGGCCACCGCGATCAGAAGCAGGCCGCCCCGGTGGTCGCCGCCGGCATCGCCGCCGGGATCCCCGGCGGCGGAGAGGTCTGCCGCCAGGTTGTCCTCCAGCTCCCGGCGCGTGATTTCGTGCTGCCGGGTGTCGATCAGGCCGGCGTCCCGCTCCCGGTCCAGCTCCGCCAGACGCTGGCGGTAGATGGTCAGGTTCAGGCCGCGGGCCTCCACGGCCGCCTCCCTCCGGCGGTTCAGCCAGGGCCAGATCACGGCGGTCACCGCCATCAGGGCCAGGGCACTGGCGCCGATCCAGAAGCCTGTGGTCATCCCTCATCCTCCCCGTTCAGCAGGCGGCGGGCCCGCTCGCGGGCGGCTGGGTCCACCGCGGGCCGGTAGCTGGCGCGCCGGCTCCGGCGGGCGGCGAGCACGAGCACCACGAGCCCCAGGGCCAGGAGCAGGAAGGGCCCCGTCCAGAGCAGCATGGTGCGGGGTGAGAAGGGGGGGCGATAGAGGACGAAGTCCCCGTAGCGGGCCACCATGTACTCGGTGATGCGCTGGTCGGAGGCCCCCGAGCGGAGCTGTTCGCGCACCTCACGGCGCAGGTCCTGCGCCAGGCCGGCATTGGAGTCCGCCAGGGACTGGTTCTGGCAGACGGTGCATCGCAGCTCATGCAGCAGGTCCCGGTAGCGGGCGTCCAGGGCCGGGTCATCGAACCGGGTGGGGTCCACCCCCTGGGCCGGGATGGGGGAGGGCATCAGGAGCAGCAACAGGGGCAGCCACCACAGGCGTGTCATGAGGCCTCCTGACGGAGCCGGGCCACCAGGGGCAGGATCTCCCGTTCCACCCGCTCGGGGGTGAGGGGGCCCGCGTGCTTGTAGCGGATGCGTCCGTCGGCGTCGAGGACGAAGGTCTCCGGGGTGCCGTACACCCCCCAGTCGATCCCCACGCGCCCCTCCCGGTCGTGGGCGTTCCAGCGGTAGGGGTTGCCGAAGCGGCCCAGGTAGGCCAGGGCATCGTCCCGCTCGTCCTTGTAGTTGATGCCGTAGAGGGGGAGGTCGTGGCGCCGGGCCAGGTCGGAGATCACCCGGTGTTCCTGGCGGCAGGAGGTGCACCAGCTGGCCCATACGTTCACCAGGGCCACCCGCCCCGTCAGATCGTCGCTGCCGACCTGGCGGGACGGCTCCTCCAGGGCCGGCAGGGTGAAGGCCGGTACCGGCCGGTCCACCAGGGGCGAGGGGATGAGACGCGGGTTCAGTCCCAGCCCCACCAGCAGGAAGAGCCCCAGCAGGAGCAGCAGGGCCATGGGCAGCAGGAAGACGAGTCGTCTCACGGGGCGATCTCCGTCCGGGCGTCTGGTGCCACCGCCCGCTGGCGGGCGAAGACCCGGTAGCGCCGGTCGGTGGCGGCCACGAGCCCGCCGGCCACGATCAGGGCGGCGCCGATCCAGAGCCAGACCTGGAAGGGGTTGTGGTACAGGCGCAGGGCCCAGGTGTCCCCCGCCATGGGCTCGCCCAGGGCCACGAACAGGTCCCGGGTGATGCGGGTGTGGAAGGCCGCCTCCGCCATGGGCTGACGCTGCACCCGGTAGATGCGCCGCTGGGGATACAGGTCGGCCACCGGTTCGCCGTCGCGGTGGACGTGCACATGGGCCTCGGTGGCCTCCCAGTTGGCTCCCTGCACCTGCCGGATCCCCTGCAGCTGGAAGGTGTAGCCCGCCAGGTCCGCGTTATCCCCCACCGCCATGCGCACGTCCCGTTCCTGCTCGAAGGCGCTGAGCAGGGTGATGCCCATCACCAGCACGGCGAAGCCCAGGTGGCCGGCGGTCATGCCCCAGTAGCCGGCCGGCAGCCGGCGCAGGTGCCCCCAGGGGCCGCCGGGCCGGGCCAGGCGCAGGTACAGGTCCCGCGCGGCGGTCCCAACGACCCACAGGCCCAGCCCCACCCCCAGGCTCACCAGGAGGGTGGTGCTGCCCATGGCGGCCAGGGGCAGCACCACGCCCCCGGCCAGCGCCGCCAGGAGGGTGTGCCATGCCCTGCGAACCAGCTCCCCCGGCGGGCTGCGCTTCCAGCGCAGCAGGGGGGCCAGGCCCGTGAGCAGGATCAGGAACAGCATCAGGGGGGCGAAGACGCGATCGAAATAGGGGGGCCCCACGGAGAGCTTGCCCAGCCCCAGGGCATCCATGAGCAGGGGATAGAGGGTCCCCAGCAGCACCGCCGCCATGGCCACCACCAGGAGGACGTTGTTGGCCAGCAGGGCCCCTTCCCGGGAGACGGCATGGTAGGCGGCATGGCCGTGTACCTGTGGGGCCCGCCAGGCATAGAGGGCAAAGGAGGTGCCGGTGACCAGGAGCAGCAGGGCGAGGATGTACACCCCACGGGCCGGGTCGGTGGCGAAGGCGTGCACCGACACCAGCACCCCGGAACGCACCAGGAAGGTGCCCAGCAGGCTCAACGCAAAGGCCAGGATGGCCAGCAGCACGGTCCAGCTGCGGAAGGCCCCGCGTTTCTCCGTCACCGCCAGGGAGTGGATCAGGGCCGTGGCCACCAGCCAGGGCATGAGGGAGGCGTTCTCCACCGGGTCCCAGAACCACCAGCCGCCCCAGCCCAGGGTGTAGTAGGCCCACCAGCTCCCCAGGGCGATGCCCGCCCCGAGGAAGGCCCAGGCGGTGGTGGCCCAGGGCCGGGTCCAGCGGGCCCAGGCGGCGTCCAGTCGGCCGCCGATGAGGGCCGCGATGGCGATGGCGAAGGGCACCGCCAGACCCACATAGCCCATGTAGAGCATGGGGGGGTGGATGGCCAGCCCCGGGTCCTGCAGCAGGGGGTTGAGGTCGCGCCCGTCCGCCGGCGCCGGGAAGAGGGGCGCGAAGGGGTTGGAGGTGAACAGGGTGAAGGACAGGATCCCGGCGCTCACCAGGCCCAGGACCGCCACGGTGCGGGCCGCCAGGACCGGCGGGAGTCCGCCGCTGAAGCGGGATACCGCCAGGGACCAGCCGCCGAGCATCAGGGTCCACAGCAGCAGGGAGCCCTCGTGCCCCCCCCAGACAGCGGAGAGGCGATAGAGCAGGGGCAGGGCGGAGTTGGAGTGCCTGGCCACGTATTCCACCGAGAAGTCGTGGGTGACGAAGGCCCAGGTGAGGGCGGCCCAGGCCGTCAGCAGGAACAGGAACTGCCCGGCCACGGCGGTGTGGGCGGCATCCATCCAGGTCCGCCGTCCCCCCTGCGCCCCCAGCAGGGGGAGGACCCCCTGCACCAGGGCCATGAGCAGGGCGAGGACGAGGGCGAACTGGCCGAGTTGGGGGATCATCTAGTAGGCCTGCGGGTTGCCGGGTTTGCCCTGGCCGGCGGCCTCCAGGGCCTCGGCCACCTCGGGGGCCGTGTAGTTCTCGTCGTGGCGGGCCAGGACCCGTTCCGCCCGGAAGACCCCGTCATCCCCCAGGCGGCCGTGGGTCACCACCCCCTGACCCTCGCGGAACAGGTCCGGCAGCAGGCCCTCGTAGACCACGGGGATGCTGTGGGCGGTGTCGGTGACCCGGAAGCGCACCCGGATCCCCTCGGCGTCGTGCTCCACCGAGTCCTGCTCCACGAGCCCCCCGAGGCGGATGATGCGTCCGTCGGGGGCCCCGTCCCCGGCCAGGTCCGAGGGGGCGTAGAAGTACATCAGGTTCTCGCTGAAGGCGCTCAGGGCCAGGGCCGAGGCGCCCGAGACCACCAGCACCACCAGGGCCGCGGCGCCCAGCCGCCGTTTCTGTCGAGGGGTCATCGCTGTTCTCTCTCCTACCTCGCCGGGCACGCCCGCATCCGGCCACCGCAACCAGGGGATATGCATCCATATATTGACACGGGCCGTGGCTCCGGTCCCGGGGTTTGGGGATTTTCCTTCCTGTGATTGATGGATGTCAAAAAATAGACCCTGAGCCCCGGGCCCGATTCCGCCGATGGTCTTCCCGATGGCGGAGTGAGTAAGATGGAGGGGTATGCATCGATGAGCCGGAGCGCGGAGATGGCGGAACAGCATTGGGGATCCTCCCTGGAGTCCAACCGGGCGGCCGGCAGCCGCCTGGAACTGCTCCTCTTCCAGCTGGAGGGGCGGCAGCTCTACGGCATCAACATCTTCAAGGTCCAGGAGGTGATCCCCTACCAGCCCATGACCCGCCTGGCCGGCGCCCATCCCCTGGTGAAGGGGATCGCCACCCTGCGGGGGATCACCATGCCCATCATGGACCTCTCCCTGGCCATCGGGGGACCGCCGCTCAGTGATCCGGAGCAGGGCTACATCATCATCACCGAGTACAACCGCTCCGTCCACGGCTTTCTCATCCGCCGGGTGGACCGGATCATGAACACCCAGTGGGACCGGGTCCAGCCGCCGCCACGGGCCACCGGCCGCCATGCCTTCGTCACGGCGGTGACCCTGCTGGAGAACCGCGAGATCGTGGAGATCCTGGATGTGGAGAAGGTGCTGGACCAGGTGGTGCATGCCAGCACGGAGGTCTCGGGGGTGTACAGCGAGGGGTTGGCACCGGGGGCGTACAAGGTCCTGGTGGTGGACGACTCCAGCGTGGCCCGCAACCAGATCCGCTCCGCCCTGGCGCAGCTGGGGGTGGGCAGTACCGCCGTCACGGACGGCAGGAATGCCCTGAAGTTCATCGAACGCCTGCAGTCCGAGGGGGTGGACGTGGCCCGGGACTACCTGATGATCATCTCCGATATCGAGATGCCGGAGATGGATGGTTACCAGCTCACCACCCACATCCGAGAGGATCCGCGCCTGAAGGACCTGTACATCCTGCTGCACTCCTCCATCAGCGGGGTGTTCAACATGGACATGGTGCGACGCACGGGGGCCGACAAGTTCATCCAGAAGTACCACCCGGATGACCTGGCGGAGGCCGTGCGCGATCGGATCCGGAAGGTGGAAGAGAGGGATTGACGGTTCGCAATCCGCCCCGGTGCGCGGTAGGATCGGCCCCATGCCGGAGATGAACCCGTTCCGCGATGGATGGCGCCATGCCGACCGCTGAAGTCCCGCCCGTCTCCGGGGGGTTCCCCGCCCATCGCCTGGAGGCCCGGGACGTGGTGGTGGAACGTGGGGATCGGCCTGTGCTGGACGGGGTGGCTCTGGAGGTGGGCGGCGGCCAGTTGCTGCAGGTGGCGGGGCCCAACGGTGCCGGCAAGACCACCCTGCTGCGGGTCCTGTGCGGCCTGACCCGGCCCCTGTCCGGCCGGGTGACCTGGGATGGCCATCCCCTGATGGGGGCGGATGGGGTGGGTGCCCGGCACCTGGCCTACCTGGGGCATGTGGATCCCCTCAAGGCGGGGCTGTCTCCCCGGGAGAATCTGCGTGCCCACTGCGCCCTGCAGGGCGCGGGGGTGGACCCGGAGGCGATTTCGGATGCGCTGCGGGACATGGGCCTGGCCGACCATGGGGAGGTGGCGGTGCGGCATCTCTCCCAGGGCCAGCGGCGCCGGGTGGCCCTGGCGGGTCTGGTGCTGCTGGGCCGGCCGCTGTGGATCCTGGACGAGCCCTTCGCCGCCCTGGACGCCGCGGCCGTGGAGGCCCTGGGGGCGGTGCTGGAGGCCCACCTGGCGGCCGGGGGGCTGGTGGTGCTCACCACCCACCAGCCGGTGCCCATCCGCGGCGACTGCCGCACCCTGGATCTGGAGGCGGCGTGAGGGCCCTGGCCAAGGCCTTCCTCGCCCTGCTGGCGCGGGATCTGACCCTGGCCCTGCGGCGGCGTCAGGACGCCCTGGTGGTGCTGGGCTTCTTCGTGGTGGTGGTCTCCCTGTTCCCCCTGGGGGTGGGGCCCGATCCCCAGCTCCTGCGCAGCATGGCCCCGGGGGTGCTGTGGGTCTCGGCCCTGCTGGCGACCCTGCTCTCCCTGGAACGGCTCTTCTCCGAGGACGGACGCGACGGGACCCTGGAGCAGATGTTGCTCAGCCCCCGGCCGCTGCCGCTGCTGGTCCTGGCCAAGGTCCTTGCCCACTGGCTGGTCACCGGACTGCCCCTGGCCCTGGTCTCACCGCTTCTGGGGCTGCAGCTGGGGCTGGGCGCCGGGGAGATCGGGGTGCTGGTGGCGGCCCTGCTTCTGGGTACCCCGGTGCTCAGCCTGGTGGGGGGCATCGGGGCCGCGCTGACCCTGGGGCTGCGGGGCGGGGGCGTGCTCATCGCCCTGCTCATCCTGCCCCTCTACGTTCCGGCCCTGGTGCTGGGGGCGGGGGCGGTGGATGCCGCCCTGTATGCCACCAGCCCGGGTGCCCATCTGTCGCTGCTGGGGGCGCTGTTGTTGTTGACCCTGCTGCTGGCCCCGTGGGCCATCGCCGCCGCGCTGCGCATCATGCTGGACTGAGGTGAAGATCATGACCGAAAGGCAGACCCGCTGGCTCCGGTTTTCCTCGCCGCCCCGGTTCCACGACCTGGCCGGGCGGCTGGCCCCGGGGTTCGCGATCCTGGCGGTGCTGCTCTTCGCCGCCGGGCTCTACGCCGGCCTCGTGCAGGCCCCGCCGGACTACCGCCAGGGGGAGAGCTACCGCATCCTGTTCATCCACGTGCCGGCGGCCTGGATGTCCATGTTCCTCTATGTCCTCATGGCCGCTTATGCCGGCATCGGCCTGATATGGCGCATCAAGACCGCCGAGGTGATGGCCAAGGCCATCGCCCCCACGGGGGCCCTGTTCACCTTCCTGGCCCTGTGGACGGGGGCCCTCTGGGGGCGGCCCACCTGGGGGGCCTATTGGGTCTGGGATGCGCGCCTTACCTCGGAGCTGATCCTGCTCTTTCTCTACCTGGGTTTCATCGCCCTGCACGCCGCCATCGAGGATCGCCAGCGTGCGGCCAACGCTGGGGCCGTGCTGGCCCTGGCGGGGGTGGTGAACGTGCCCGTGATCTACTTCTCGGTGACCTGGTGGAATACCCTGCACCAGGGGGCGTCCATCCGTGTGACCAGCGCCCCCAGCATGGACACGGTGATGGTGGTGGCGCTGCTGCTCATGACCCTGGCCTGCTGGATGTATGCCATCGCCGTGATCCTCTGGCGGGCCCGCCTGGAGCTCCTGGAGCGGGAGCGGCGGTCGGCCTGGGTGGCGGAGCGGGTGGAGGAGGGTCGGGTATGACCGAATACTTCGCCATGGGCGGGCACGGCGTGTTCGTCTGGGGGGCCTACGGGGCGGGGCTTGTGGCCCTGCTCTGGGAGGTGCTGGCCCTGGCCCGCCGCAGCCGAACGCTGCGGCGGCGGTTGCGGCGGCGGGCCTAGACCCGAAGGGGCATCATGCCCCGGATGGGCTATCGCCCTGACTCGTAGCGGGGCGCCTCGGTCTTGAGGGCCTGTAATTCCGGATCGTGGCCGGTGTCGGCATGGCAGTCCAGACACAGCCCGCCATCGGCCATGAACGCGGTATGTTCCTCGAAGAAGGCCGGATCGCTCTCTTCCACCTCGGGGCCCATGTGGCAGCCCTGGCAGTTGTCGCTGGTGATCCGGGGATAACTGCGGCCGGAGGGGTCGTTGTGGGGATTGTTCTGCCCGGTGGCCATCAGGTAGACCTTGCGCATCCCCTGGACCTTGTCATCGACGAGGCCCTTGGTGTGACAGTCGATGCAGTCGGTGTTGAAGTGATCACCGTGGTCCCAGGCCACCTTCTCGTAGGCATGGCAGCCGATGCAGAAGGTGTTGCTCTTGGAGGCCTGGTGGCCACCGACGCCCGCGCCCGCCAGTACGGCCACCACCAGGAGCGCCAACAGGACGATCCAGAACTTGCTCATGCCGGTCCCCTCAGCAGGGTGATCAAGGGCGCCGCTCCAACGGAGCATGCGACGGTGCCATAATGGCCACAGTGAATCTAGCAGAATGAGTGGGATATTGAAAAATGCCACAACCGGCGCCACCCTCAGGCTGGTTCCATCCCCAAGCGGGGCCCGTCGGGGAGCGACATGACCATGGGTGACGGAAGCGATGGATAGGTTCCTGGGCCGGCGCAGGGTGCTGGTGGTGGACGATTTCCCGGCCATGCGCGCCACGTTGTCGCAGATGCTGCGTTCCATGGGGCTGGAGGACGAGCCCGACACGGCGGCGGATGCCGCCCAGGCCCTCGCCCGGCTACGGGCCCGGCGCTACGATATCGTCCTGTGCGACTACAACCTGGGGGGCGGCATGGATGGCCAGCAACTGCTGGATATCGCCCGCCGCGAGGGCCGTGTGGATGTGGCCTGTGTCTTCATCCTGATCACCGCGGAAAACTCCAGCGAGATGGTCATGGCCGCCCTGGAGAGCGGACCGGATGCCTATCTCTCCAAGCCCATCACCAAGTTGCTTTTGCGTACCCGTCTGGAACGGGCCCTGAAGCGCCGCGACCCCATGCGGCCGGTGGCGGAGGCCCTGGCCCGGGGGGAGGTGTCCCGGGCCCTGGATCTCCTGGCCCTGATGCGGGCCTCGGATCAGGGGGAAACGGCGGATATCCTGCGGCTGCAGGCGGATCTGGGCATCGAGGCCGGGGACCTGGCGATCGCCGAGCAGGCCGCCCTGGAGGCCCTGAAGGACCGCCCCCCGGCCTGGGCCTGCAACGCCCTGGGGCGGGTGGCGCAGCTGCGCGGGGATCTGGCGGCGGCCGAGACCCGGTTCCGCGAGGCCATCGCCGTGACGCCCTATTTCATGTCCGCCCACGACCACCTGGCGGCGGTGCTGGAGTTGCAGGATCGCCCCGACGAGGCCCTGGATGTCCTGGACCGTGCGGTGCAGCGCTCCTCCCGTTCCCTGTCCCGACAGCGCCGTCTGGGGCGCCTGGCCCTGGAGCAGGGCCACTGGGATCTGTCGGCCCAGGCCTGGCAGCGGGCCATTGATCTGGCCGTCCCCCAGGGGGAGGCCCGACCCGAGGACTTCGTCTGGACGGCCTTCGCCCTGGCCCGGGCCGGGGATCCCCGTGGGGCCCACCGCTGTCTCAACCGGATGGATGCCGACCTGGAGGGGCAGCCGGAACTGCCGTGGTGGTCCCTGATCGGCCGTCTGGACCTGTGCGGCGTCATGGCCGCCGATCCGACGGAACTCCTGGATGCCCTGGATGCGCGCCTGCTGTGGTCTCCACCGCCGGAGACCGCGCGTGCCGCCCTGCTGCAGGTGCTGGTGCGCATGGGCGAGACGGAGCGCGCCGAACTGCTGGGCCGGGAAGCGGGTTGACCACGGACGGGTGACTGCCGTAGTAGGATATCCGTAGCGGGCAGGTGTTCGCGCCACAACGGGGGCAGGCTTGTCGAAGCTCGACTTCAATACGGTGCTGGCCATCAGCATCCATGACATGAAGAACTCCCTCAACGCCGTCCTCACGGCCCTGGACACCCTGCTGGAGGATCCGGCCTCCAGCCCGGTGGACACCCCGGAGCGCCTGTCCCATCTGCGCTACGAGGCCCGCCGGGTGAACGACAACCTGATGCAGCTGCTCACCATCTACCGCAACGAGCACGGCCTCTACACCCCCCGTTTCGCCCCGGTGGTGATCGCCGAACTGCTGGAGGATCATTGGCTCAGCAACCAGCTCATGCTGGAGCAGCGTGGGGTTGCCTGCAACGTGGAATGTGACCCGGAGGACCTGCTCTGGGGGCTGGACCGGGGCCTGATCGACAGCCTGCTGGACAATGTGATCAACAACACGGTGCGATATACTCAGAAGAGGATCGCCATCGTCGCCCGGGAGGAGCGGGGCTGGCTGGTGATCCAGGTGGACGACGACGGCCCGGGATTCCCGGATCACATGCTCGGCCGCCGCGCCCTGGAAGAGAGTGAGCCCCTGGATGCCGGCCAGGGGCGCACGGGGCTCGGACTCTATTTCTGCGCCCTGGTGGCGGATCTGCATGCCGATGAGACCCGCCGCGGCTACGTGGAGCTCTCCAATCACGGCCACCTGGGGGGTGGCTGCTTCACCCTGCGGCTCCCCCCGGTACCCCTCTGAGGTCCCCCATGTCGGATCCTTCCTTCATCAGCAAACTCTCCGAACTGGCCCGGTTCGTCGAGACCACCGCCTCGCTGGAGGAGGGCCTGGACACCCTCAGCCAGCTGGTGGCCCACGCCATGGATTGCCATCACTGCTCCATCATGCTCATCTCCCGGTCGCCGGAACGGGAGGAGCCCCGGCTGCGGGTGGAGGCCCACTGCGGCGGGTTGCTGCCGCCGGAGGCCCGGGGCCACACCCAGCCCCTGGGGGACGGGATCGCCGGCCGGGTGGCCAGTTCCGGCGAGCCGCTGCTCATCCGGGATCTGCACCGTTCCCCCTACGCCCCCCTGGCCCGCCGCGGCGAATCCGGCACCGTGGACGTGGTCTCCGTGCCCATCATCCTGGAGGACCAGGTCCTCGGCGTCATCAACGTGGACAGCCCCGAGGGCCGGGATCGCCTGGATGCCTCGGATCTGCGCCTGGCCATGATCCTGGCCCTGGTGGTCTCCAAGTCCATCCATATCCACCGCCTGCAGGGGCTGCTGAAGACCCATTTCATGCAGCTGGTCCTGGCCCGGGAGGCCCAGCGGACGGGGCAGATGACCCAGGATCCGGAGCGGGTGGCCCGGCTCATGGCCCATACCCTCTATGACGAGATGCTCCGGGCCGGTTTCGCGCGGGACCACGTCATCCAGGTGGCCACGGAGATCCTCGGCCAGGTGCACGACGACCTGGCCGCCCCCTGATCGGGGACCACGGGGCGGGGTGGGATCGGTATAATCGGGCGCCTTTTCCCGGAAGGTCGCCCCATGCTCAAGAACGCACGTCTGTTTCGTCTGCAGGAACCCCTTTCCCTCACCCCCCTTGAACTGGAGGAGCGGCTCGCGCAGCACCGCTTCAGGCCCTGCGGCCCGCTGGAGACCGCCACCCTGGGCTGGACCGGGCCCCTGGGGGAGGAGACCCGGGCCCTGGTCCATGAGGGCGGTGGCTGCCGCCTGGTCTGCGCCCGGCGTCAGGAACGGCTGCTGCCCGCCTCGGTGGTGAACGAACTGCTGGATGAACGGATCGCCGGGATCGAGTCCGCGGAGGGGCGCGGTGTGGGACGGGCCGAGCGGCGCCGTCTCAAGGAGGCGGTCACCGCCGAACTCCTGCCCCAGGCCTTCACCCGCTCCCGCCGCATCCTGGCCCATGTGGACACCGTGGCCGGCTGGCTGGTGGTGGATGCCGCCAGCGAGCGCATGGCGGACGACGTGGTGACCCTGCTGCGGGAGACCCTGGGCAGCCTCCCCGTGGCCCTGCCCAACCCCGCCACCTCCCCCGCCGCGCTCATGACCCGCTGGGTCTCCCAGGGCCACGGCGAGGCCGGCTTTGCCCTGGGGGATGCCTGTGAGCTGCGGGATCCCAGGGACCGGCAGTCGGTGGTGCGCTGCCGGGGGCAGGACCTGGCCGGCGAGGAGATCGCCAAGCACCTGGAGGCGGGCAAGCAGGTGGTGCAGCTGGCCCTGGACTGGAGCGAGCGCCTGTCCTTCACCCTGGGGGAGGACCTCTCCCTCAAGCGCCTGCGTCTGGCGGACGAACTCATCGAGGAAGGGGGCATGGCCGAGGCGGAGGACGCCCGGGCACGCATGGACGCGGAGTTCACCCTCGTGAGCCAGGAGCTGCGGGGGGTGATCGGGGCCCTGGAGGGGCTGTTCGGGCTCGCCGGCCCGCAACCCGGGACCTCCGGCCCGGCGGCGCCCGCCGTCTCCGATGCGGGGGCCGAGGGGGTCGATGTCCCCTGGTAGGTCCCGGGGTCCGTCAGGCGCCGGTACCGCGGGGTGGGGGCAGGGGGATCTTGTGGCCCTGGTCGTCCAGGCGCACGAAGGTGACGCAGGTGGAGAAGATGGCCTCCTCGTCCCCGTTTTCCAGGTCATCGCAGAAGGCGCTGACGGCGTATTGCACCGAGGTGCGGCCGCGTTCGTGTTCGCGGGCGTTGAAGCGCAGCACGTCCCCTTGGTGCACCCCCCGGTGGAATTCCACGGAGTTCATGGCCACGGTGACGAAGCGGCAGCCGGGATGGTCCCGGCTGGCGGCGATCCAGGCGATCTCGTCCACCCACTTGAGCAGGAATCCGCCGAACAGATAGCCGTAGTGGTTCAGGTGCTCGGGTCGCACCAGCTTGAAGGTGTCCATGCAACGCTCCTTGATCCGGATCCCGTCATTGTACCGTGGCCTCAGCCCAGGAGCCGCCAGCCCAGCCAGACCAGGGAGAACCCGGCAAGGAAGACCAGCCCGGTCCAGGCCAGGACCAGGGTGAGGCCCCCGGGGCGGTCCGCCGGGGGCATGTGTTCGTCGGTGACCACGCGAAGGGTGAGCCAGGCCAGGATGGGTGCCGAGAGGAAGGACAGTGTGGTGGCCAGGTCGATGAAGGCGGTGAAGCGTGCCCCGGCGAAGCGGATCAGGGCCAGGGCCACGGCGACGATCACCGCCAGGACCAGGGTGTAGGCCAGGCGTCCGCCGGGGGCAGGGCCGTCCTCCCGGCCGCCGCCCCGGGCGGTCTGCCACAGGGCCAGGACCACCCGGGGATAGGCGTCGGTCACCGCCAGGGTGGTGCTGAACATGGCGGTCAGGGCCGCCACGGCGATGATGGGCCGGCTCCATTCCCCCAGGGTCAGGGCGTAGAGGTCCACCAGCTGCCCCGAGAAGCCCACCGACGAGTCGGCGAAGACCCGGCCGTCGGCGTAGAGGGTGAGCGCCCCCAGCAGCAGGAAGGCCACCGCCATCAGGGTGGCGGCCCAGAAGCCGATGCGAAAGTCCGTCAGGGCCTGTCCCAGACTGGGACGGGTGCCGGTCTCCCGGGCCCGTTCCAGGGTCCACAGGGAATGCCACACGGCCACGTCCAGGGGGATGGGCATCCATCCCAGCAGGGCCAGGAGGAAGGCGATGCCGGCGCCGGTCCACAGGTGGGGGGCCTCTTCCAGGCCGGTGAGGCCCTGCCAGTCAGGGGCCCCGCCCACCGCCAGGGCCACGGCGGCTACGGTGCAGGCGGTGAGGACCGCCATGATGAGCTTCATGCCCAGGTCCACGCCCCGGTAGTTGCCCACCGCCAGGAGCACGACACAGGCCCCGAGGACCCAGAGGGATAGGGTGAATGTCGAGGCCTCCAGCCCCAGGAGCATGCCCAGGAGGCCCGCCGTGACCAGGGTCACCACCGCCTGGATGATGAACATCGTCCCCAGGGTCACCAGGGCGAAGAGCCCCAGGGCCCATCGTCCCAGGCGGCGGTAGCCACTGAGCAGGTGCTCCCCGGTGGCGGCGGCATAGCGGGGCCCGAACTCCAGAAAGGGATACTTGAGCACGCAGGCCAGCAGGATCGCAGGCAGCAGGAGCAGCCCGTATTCCGCGCCGGCGCGGGTGGATTGCACCAGATGGGATACACCGATGGCGGCCCCGGCCATGAGCAGGCCGGGGCCGATGGCTTGGCGCAGGGTGCCGGTGCGCGGATCCGTCATGGAGGTCTCCGGTGGGATCGTGGGTGGGGCCCGTGGTTTGGGCCCGTGAACTTACCCCAGATCCCGGGGGTCACGCATCCCCTGGCGGCATCATCCCGCCCCCACTGGGTGGCTCACCCGGGGCGTCGCCGCGCTCCAGGAGGAGGAGTACCGGGGCACCGGGGCCGGGGCTCTCCCGGGTCAGGCAGCGCGCGGCGGGGGTGTCCCCGATCCAGGCACGTACCGCCGCGTACTCCGCCTCGCCGCCGGGATGGCCACGGTAGACCATGAGGCTGATCAGCCCCCGGGGATGGAGCCATTCCAGGGCCGTCTCCAGGGCGGCGAGGGTGGTGTCGGGACGGGTGATCCGGGCGTGATCGCCACCGGGCAGGTACCCCAGGTTGAACATGACCGCACCCAGCCGGCCCCGGACCCCGGGTGGCAGGTGAGCCGCCAGGGTCTCGTGACCGGCGTGGATCAGGCTGACCCGCTGCGCCACACCCGCCGCCTTCAGCCGCCGCTGGGTGGCCTCCAGGGCCGGGATCTGCACATCGAAGGCCCAGACCCGTCCCGACGCCCCCACCGCCTCGGCCAGGAAGCGGGTGTCATGGCCATTGCCGGCGGTGGCGTCCACCACCAGGGCGCCGGGCAAGAGCCGCGCCGCCACCTCCGCGTGGGCCCGGGCCGTGAGGGGCCGGCGGCCTGCCCGGCTGTTCACGGCGTCTCCCGCCCGGCCACCCGCAGGCAGGCGCGGTGCAGGGCCTCCAGGGATGCGGGATCCGCCAGGCGGTGATCCTCCCCCACGGCCCACAGGGCGCAGGTGTCCAGGCCGCTGCGCGCCACCAGCACGCGGGAGTCCTCGAAGGGGACCACCTCGTCCCTGGGGGAGTGCAGGATCACGCTCCCGGGCGGGATCCGGTCGGCCTCCCCCCACAGCCGCCAGGCGGGGCACAGGAGCACCCGCGGGACCCCGCCGGTGTCCAGGTTCATGGCCACCGCCCCGCCCCGGGAGGAGCCCACCACCACATCCAGCCCGCCGGCGGCCAGGGCCGCCCCGGCCGTGGCCAGGGCCGCGTCGAAGTCGTCATCGTCCAGGGCGGGATTGAGCACCGTGTGTCCCTGCGACTGCAGGTAGGTGGGCTTGAGTCCCCCCGGCCGGGATTGCCAGCCGTGCAGGAAGAGGAGGCGCAGGCTCA
Organism: Ectothiorhodospira sp.; assembly: GCA_046546415.1. Classification (GTDB taxonomy): domain Bacteria; phylum Pseudomonadota; class Gammaproteobacteria; order Ectothiorhodospirales; family Ectothiorhodospiraceae; genus Ectothiorhodospira. The sequence goes on along the minus strand of JBKGXY010000039.1, from coordinate 1,786 downwards.
TGGCCGGGCCCCCGGGGATGGGCATCCCGGCTCCCCGGGGCCGAGAGGGCCGCCGGTCGCGTTGGGTCGGTACAGCGGGCGTGGCAGGTGCGGCATCGGCAGGGGGCTCCGGGCCGTGTGGCGTGTCCGGCCGGATCTTACCCAATGCCCCCGACCGGCCACCACCCGTTCCCCGTGTATCCCGGCGGATGGGGTCGCTGGTGCGGGTCGCGGCGGGGTTTTCCATGTTGGGTTTTATCATTTCGAGAATTAAAGAAACCAAGGCATTTTACTTGTAGTATCGGATGTTTTTATATCGCGGTGCAGCAAAAGGCCGTGTACTTCCCTCGGACTTGCCCCGAGCCATCCTCTCAGCCAAAATGCAGCGCTCCAACGCTGTGGTTGTCTGTCCTTACATCGCGTTGCAGCGCCCTTCGGGACCGATCTCCCGGGGCGCTCCGCGAAACACGGCAGACCACTTCATGGCCCGAATCCCGGGCGGTCGCGAAAGCAAAAGACCGGACGAGAAAACAGGTAGCAGCCCCCATGAAGGTGCCGCCGCGTCCGCCCCCTGGTTTCCATCCATTAGACCCTTGTCAGGAGAATCTCATGCCGTCTCGCAAAGAGCTCGCCAACGCGGTGCGCGTCCTTTCCATGGATGCGGTCCAGAAGGCCAACTCCGGACATCCCGGAGCCCCCATGGGCATGGCCGACATCGCCGAGGTGCTGTGGAACGATTTCCTCAAGCACAACCCGGCCAATCCTCACTGGGCCGATCGCGACCGTTTCGTCCTGTCCAACGGCCATGGCTCCATGCTGGTGTATTCCCTGTTGCACCTGACCGGCTATGACCTCCCCATGGAGGAGCTCAAGCAGTTCCGCCAGCTCCACTCCCAGACCCCCGGGCACCCGGAATACGGCTACACCTCCGGTGTGGAGACCACCACCGGTCCCCTGGGGCAGGGCCTGGCCAACGCAGTGGGCATGGCCATCGCCGAGAAGGCCCTGGCGGGTCAGTTCAACCGGCCCGGCCATGACATCGTGGACCATCACACCTACGTCTTCATGGGGGATGGCTGCCTCATGGAGGGCATCTCCCACGAGGCCTGCTCCCTGGCGGGCACCCTGGGTCTGGGCAAGCTGGTCGCGTTCTACGACGACAACGGGATCTCCATCGACGGTCACGTCGAGGGCTGGTTCACAGACGACACGCCCAAGCGCTTCGAAGCCTACGGCTGGCACGTCGTGCGCGACGTAGACGGTCACGATGCCGAGGCCATCGACGCGGCCATCCGCGAGGCGCGCTCGGTCAACGACAAGCCGACCCTGATCTGTACCAAGACCGTGATCGGCTTCGGCGCGCCGAACCTCTGCGGCACCCACGACTGCCACGGCGCCGCCCTGGGCGATGCCGAGGTCAAGGCGACCCGCGAAAACATCGGCTGGCACCACGAGCCGTTCGTCATCCCGGACGAGGTCTACGCCGGCTGGGATGCGACCGAGAAGGGTGCTGCGGCCGAGGCCGAGTGGAACGAGGCCTTCGCCGCCTACGAGAAGGCGTACCCCGCCGAGGCCGCCGAACTCAAGCGTCGTCTCGCCGGCGAGCTGCCGGCCGACTTCGAGCAGAAGATGGGCGCGCTGATCAAGGAGATCGACGCCAAGGGCGAGAGCGTCGCCTCGCGCAAGGCCTCCCAGGCCGTCATCACCGGGCTGGCCGACATGTTGCCCGAGCTGGTCGGCGGTTCGGCCGATCTGGCGCCGTCCAACCTGACCACCTGGAAGGGCTGCACCGCGCTGACCGCCACCG
>JBKGXY010000038.1:0-17523 GCA_046546415.1 Ectothiorhodospira sp. | reverse complement strand
CTCGGAGTCAGGGGTGAACGGGGGATCAGGCGGCGTTCTCGCCGGAGGATTCGCCTTCCTCTTCATCCCGGTTCTTGGCCAGGAGCGAAGGCTCGGTGAAGGCCCGGTCCATGCGCATGACCAGATGACGGATCACGGCATCGTTGAAGCGGAAGGCGCTGACCAACTCCTCCAGGGCACTCTCGGGGCATTCCACGTTCATGAGGACATAGTGGGCCTTGTGCAGCTTCTGGATGGGGTAGGCCAGCTGGCGGCGGCCCCAGTCCTCCAGGCGATGGACCTCGCCCTCGGCGGATTCGACGATCCCCCGGTAGCGTTCCATCATGGCGGACACCTGTTCACTCTGGTCCGGGTGGACCATGAAGACGATCTCATAGTGACGCATGCGGCTTTCCTTTCGGGTATCAGCCTCCCGGAGCGCCCGGTGAGGCAAGGACGGCGAGCCGGTAAACGGCCCGGAAAAGAGCGGGATCTTAACCCGTTCATGCGTTAGGATCAATCAATCCCGGCCCCTGCGCTGGTCACGGCCCCTCAAGCCAAAGGGAACCGACGCACATGATCCCCATCTCCGACGAGAACCCTACAGAACGCACCCCGGTGGTCTCCTGGGCGATCCTGGCCACCTGCGTGACGGCCTTCTTCTGGCAGACCTCCCTGGATCAGGAGGGGGCGGCGCGGGCCGTGTACGCCCTGGGTTTCATTCCGGCCGTGGTCCTGGAGGGTGCGCGGCTCCCCTCGGAGGTGGAGATGATCAACCCCTGGCTGACGCCCTTCACCAGCCAGTTCCTCCACGGCAGCCTGCTGCACCTGATCGGCAACCTGCTCTTCCTATGGGTCTTCGCCGACAACGTGGAGGACGCCCTGGGACATGTGCGATTCCTGGTGTTCTATCTCCTGTGCGGGGCCGCCGCCGCCCTGGGCCATGGCCTGCTGGCCCCGGGTTCGGAGGTGCCCATGATCGGGGCCAGCGGGGCCATCTCGGGGGTGCTGGGGGCCTACCTGCTGCTGCACCCCGCGGCGCGGGTGACGCTCCTGATCCCCCTGGGGGTGATCCTCTACCCCGCCCGGTTGCCGGCGGCCTTCATGCTGTTGTTCTGGTTCGGGCTGCAACTGCTCCAGGCCCTGTTCACCCCGCCGGATCAGCCCGGGGTGGCCTTCCTGGCCCATGTGACCGGCTTCGTCGCCGGGATGATCCTGCTGCTGGTCATCAGACCCCGGGGGCGGTCACCCTTCGACTGAGGCGCTGGCGGACCACCTCGTAGAGGCAGACCCCGGCCGCCACGGACACATTCAGGCTCTCCACCTGCCCCAGCATGGGCAGGTGGACCCGGGCATCGCAGTGGCGGGCGGTCAACTGGCGCATGCCCCGCCCCTCGGCCCCCAGCACCAGGGCCACGGGGCCGGTGAGATCGGCCGCGTAGAGGTCGTCCCGCGCCTCCCCCTCCGTGCCCACCACCCAGACCCCCAGGTCCTTGAGCAGATCCAGGGTACGGGCCAGGTTGGTCACCTGCACGAAGGGCACGCTCTCGGCGGCGCCGCAGGCCACCTTGCGGGCCACCGCCGTGAGGCCGGCGGCCCGGTCCCGGGGGGCGATCACCGCGCTGGCCCCGGCGGCATCGGCGGTGCGCAGGCAGGCCCCCAGGTTGTGGGGATCGGTGACCCCGTCCAGCACCAGCAGCAGGGCCGTCTCCCCGGCCTGCATCACCCGATCCGGCAGGTCACGCTCCTCCACCGCCCGGGCAGCGGACACCCGGGCCAGCACCCCCTGGTGACGGCCGCCGCCGCTGGCCCGGTCCAGATCCCCGCGGGGCACCTGCTGCACCGGGATGCCGGCCGTCCCGGCCCGGGCCAGCAGGGCCGTCATGCGCGGGTCGTCCCGCCCCTGCTGCACCTGCAGGCCCTGCACCCGCCCGGGATCATGCCGCAACAGGGCCTCCACGGCATGGAGGCCAAAGACCGCATCCTTCAGGGCCACGGCTCAGCCGTCCTTGCGACGGGGACGGCGGCGCTTGCTGCGGCCCTTCTCCGGGGTTTCGCCGGACGAGGGCACGGGTTCCTCCGTCTTGCCGGCCTCGCGGGGCTTGTTGCGGGGCTTGCGCCGCGAGGAGGAACCCTTCTTACGCGAGCGCCCCCCTTCGCCGGTATCCTGTCCCGCGTCTTCCGACGACTCGGGCATGAAGTCGATCTTGCGGTCATCCAGGTTCACCGCCGCCAGGCGCACCCGGATGGGGTCGCCCATGCGGTAGACCCGGCCGCTCCGCTCCCCCTTGAGGCAGTGGGCCACGGGATCGAAGTGGTAGTAGTCGTTGGACAGGCTGGTGACGTGCAGCAGTCCCTCCACATAGATGTCCTTGAGCTCCACGAAGAGTCCGAAGGAGGTGACCGTTTTCACCACGGCGTCGAAGGTCTCCCCCACACGGTCCTGCATGTATTCGCACTTGAGCCAGGCCTCCACGTCCCAGGAGGCCTCGTCGGCGCGACGCTCGGCCATGGAGCAGTGTTCCCCCAGGGCCACCATGTCGGCATGGGTGTACTCGAACTCCCGTGGCTTGCCGCCGCGCAGGATGTGCCGGATCCCCCGATGCACCAGCAGATCGGGATAACGGCGGATGGGTGAGGTGAAGTGCAGGTAATCCTCATGGGCCAGGCCGAAATGACCGAGCCGCTCAGGGCTGTACACCGCCTGGGACAGGGAGCGCAGCAGGGCGGTCTGCACCAGGTGGCCATCGGGCCGCTCCTTCACCGCCTCCAGGAGGGCGGCGAAGTCCCCCGGTTCCGGGTCGTCGCCTCCGCCCAGGGAGAGGCCCAGTTCCCCGAGAAACTCCCGCAGGTCCGCCAGCTTCTCCGCCTTGGGCCCCTCGTGCACCCGGTACAGCGTAGCCATGCGGTGACGCCGCATGAAGCGGGCGGTGGCCACGTTGGCGGCGATCATGCACTCCTCGATGATCTTGTGGGCATCGTTACGCTCGTAGGGCACGATGCGCTCGATCTTTCCGTCCTCCCCGAAGAGGATGCGGGTCTCGGTGGTCTCGAAGTCGATGGTGCCGCGACGGTCCCGGGCCTTGCGCAGCAGCTTGTAGAGCCCGTACAGATCCTCCAGATGGGGTACCACCGCCTCGAACTGGCTCCGCGTCGTCCCGTCCTGGCCCAGCAGGATGGCCGCCACCTGGGTGTAGGTGAGCCGCGCGTGGGAGCGCATCACCCCCTCGTGGAACTGGAACTCCGTGATCCGGCCCCGGGAGTTGATGGTCATCTCGCAGACCATGCAGAGGCGATCCACATCCGGGTTCAGGGAGCACAGCCCGTTGGACAGGGCCTCCGGCAGCATGGGGATCACCCGGTCCGGGAAATAGACCGAGGTGCCGCGGCGGTAGGCCTCCCGGTCCAGGGGTTCGCCGGGATGGACATAATGAGAAACGTCGGCGATGGCCACCCACAACTTGTAGCCACGCCGGCCCAGGGATTCACAATAGATGGCATCGTCAAAGTCCCGGGAATCCTCCCCGTCGATGGTCACCAGGGGCATCTCCCGCAGGTCCAGCCGATCCCTCCTGGCCGATTCCGGTACGTGGTCTCCCAGGGCCTGCGCCGCCTCCAGGACCTCATCGGGCCACTCGAAGGGCAGCCCGTAGGCCCGCACGGCGATGTCCACCTCCATGCCGGGGGCCATGTGCTCCCCCAGGATCTCGACGATCTGACCGATGGGCCGGGTGCGCTTGGTGGGCTGATCGCGGATCGCCACCACCACGATCTGCCCGGCCTTCGCTCCACCCAGCCATTCCGGCGGGATGAGCACATCCATGGGCAGGCGCTTGTTGTCCGGATCCACGAAACCGATCCCCCCCTCGATGCTCAGACGGCCCACCACCTGCTCGGTGTTCCGCTCCAGGACCTCGATGACGGCCCCCTCGCGGCGCCCGCGCCGGTCGATGCCCACCACCCGGGCCACGGCCCGGTCGCCGTGCATCAGCGCCCGCATCTGACGGGGGGAGAGGAAGAGATCGTTCCCGCCCTCGTCGGGCACCAGGAATCCGAACCCGTCGGGATGGGCCGTAACCCGGCCCCGCACCAGGTCCGACTGGTTCACCGGCAACCAGCCACCGGCCCGGTTGCACACCAGCTGGCCGTCCCGCTCCATGGCCCGCAGGCGACGCTGCAGGGCCTCCAGATCCGTATCTTCGTGCAGATCCAACAGCCCGGAGAGGGCCTCGGAGGCCACGGGGCCGTCCGCCTCCTGGATCACCTTGAGGATCAGTTCCCGGCTGGGGATGGGACGTTCGTACTTCCTGGCCTCGCGGTCGTAATGAGGGTCCTGGATCGCTTTCTTCTTTCTTGTCATGGAATCGCCGGATATTTTTGTTGCGGGGCGTTGACAAAGGCCCCGGATGACTTTAAAGTTTGCGCTCACTTGAGACGCGGGCAATAGAAAAGCCCGCACCTCTGCCGAGGTGGCGGAATTGGTAGACGCGCTAGTTTCAGGTATTAGTGGGGGAGACCCCGTGGAGGTTCAAGTCCTCTCCTCGGCACCAATCTTTACTTGAAAAGGCCCGCTCAGCGGGCCTTTTCTCGTTCAAGGGCGCTAATACTACGCCCTTTCCCCGGGAAATCCCACTCCGCTTCCTTCCGAGCCCCGTGTGTCCCGACCGGAGCGGCCCTTTTTTACTTTCTGCCGGGCAGGCGCCCAGCCGGATACGGATCCTGTCCGGCCCCGGCCCCCGGGAAGGGGGCGTCGGGCCGGCCTCGCCCGGATCCGCTTCAGGGATACACAAGCGTGCAGGGGCATGGCATGACTTCCGGGGCCAGGGCCACCATACCCCGCAGTGCGCCCGGCTCCGATCCCGGCCGTTAATGGAAGGGATGCCGGCTGAGGATGGTCTGGTCCCGATCCGGACCGGTGGAGATCATGTCCACCGGCACCCCCGCCACCTCCTCGATCCGCTTGAGATAGGTTCGGGCGTTGGCCGGCAGGTCCTCCAGGGCGGTGAGTCCGGCGGTGGACTCCCGCCAGCCGGGCAGGTCCTCGTACACCGGTTCGCACTCGGCGAAGGCATCGGCCCCGGCCGGGGGCTCGGCGCTCACCGTGCCGCCACAGCGGTAGCCCACGCACAGGCGCACCGTATCCATGCCGTCCAGCACATCCAGCTTGGTGATGCACAGACCGCTGAGGCTGTTGATGGCCACGGCCCGGCGCAGGGCCACGGCGTCGAACCAGCCACAGCGCCGGGGACGACCGGTGGTGGACCCGAACTCGTGCCCCTTCTGGGCCAGGTGTTCCCCCATGGCGTCGAACAGCTCCGTGGGGAAGGGACCCGCCCCCACCCGCGTGGTATAGGCCTTGGTGATCCCCAGCACGTAGTCCAGATCCAGCGGCCCCACCCCGCTGCCGGTACACACCCCGCCGGCGGTGGTATTGGATGAAGTCACAAAGGGATAGGTCCCGTGGTCCACGTCCAGCAGGGTCCCCTGGGCCCCCTCGAACATCACCGCCGCCCCCTCGCGCCGCAGCTGCTGCAGTCGGGCGGGAACGTCCATCACCATGGGGGCCAGTTGCTCCCCCACCTCCAGGGCATGCTCCAGCACCGCCTGGAAATCCAGGGTCTCGGCCTTGAAATAGTGCTTGAGCACGAAGTTATGGTAATCCAGCACCTCCCCCAGCTTGGCGGCAAACCGCTCCCGATGGAACAGGTCCCCCAGGCGCAGGCCCCGGCGGGCCACCTTGTCCTCGTAGGCCGGGCCGATGCCCCGCCCCGTGGTGCCGATGGCCGAGGCCCCCCGGGCCTTCTCGCGGGCCTGGTCCAGGGTGACATGATAGGGCAGGATCAGCTGGCAGGACTCGGACAGACGCAGGCGCTCACGCACCGGCACCCCGTTGTCCTCCAGCATCGCCATCTCGCTGATCAGGGCCTCCGGTGAGAGCACCACACCGTTGCCGATGAGGCACTGCACCCCCTCGCGCAGGATGCCCGACGGGATCAGGTGCAGCACCGTCTTGCGGCCGTCGATCACCAGGGTGTGACCGGCGTTGTGCCCACCCTGGAAGCGGACCACCGCTGCAGCCTTCTCGGTGAGCAGGTCCACCACCTTGCCCTTGCCTTCATCGCCCCACTGACTGCCCAGGACCACCACGAATTTACTCATGCTCTAGCGTCCACCACTGTCCAATGATTGTCTGTTTTCACCAGGACCCGATCACAGCCCATGGCCACGGCATCCCCGTCCTGGGCCGACAGCCCCCGGATGACCCGCTCCCCCCGGCGGCGCAGGTCTTCCACCACCGCGTCCAGTCCGGGGTCGGCATCCGCCGGCGCGAAGACCGCCGACGGCGCCGGGGCCTCGGGGCACCGGGAAAGCCGGGCCAGGGTCTTGAGATCGGTACTGAATCCGGTGGCCGGACGGGCCCGGCCGAAGACCCGGCCGATGTCGTCGTAGCGCCCGCCCCGGGCCACCTCCTGGCCATTGCCCGGGAGGAAGGCCGCGAACACCAGGCCGGTGTGATAGTGATAGCCCCGCAACTCCGCCAGATCGAAGTGCAGTGCCACCCCGGGATGGGCGGCCTGCAGCCGCTTGGCCATGCGCTCCAGGGCGTCCAGGGCGGCGAATACCGCCTCCCCCGCCCCGTCCAGGCGCTCACGGGCCCGATCCAGGGTCTCCGCGCCCCCGTTGAGATCCGCCAGGGCAGCCAGATGCCCCCGGCTGCGATCCGGCAGCCCCATCTCCCCGAGGCGGGCCTCCAACTCCGGCACCGCCTTGCGCTGGAGCATGTCGAACAACTCGGTCTCCTGCTGCCGGTCCAGGCCGGCATCCTCCGCCAACCGGCGGAAGATGCCCACGTGCCCCAGGTCCACCAGGGGGGCCTCCACGCCACAGACCTCCAGGGTGCGGAGCATCAGGCGCAGGATCTCCAGATCGCTCTCCAGCCCGGAATGCCCGTAGAGCTCCGCCCCCACCTGCAGCGGACTGCGGGATCCGGCAAACCCATCCGGCCGCGTGTGCAGCACGGTGCCCACATAGCACAGCCGCGTGGGCACCTCCCGCTGGAGGCAGTGGGCGTCGATGCGGGCCGCCTGGGGGGTCATGTCCGCACGCACCCCCATGAGCCGGCCATTGAGCTGGTCGGTCAGCTTGAAGGTCTGCAGATCCAGGCCGTGCCCCGTCCCGGTCAGAAGCGACTCCAGGTACTCCACCAGGGGGGGCATGATCAGCTCGTAGCCCCAGGCGTGATAGAGGTCAAGCAGTTCCCGGCGCAGGGTCTCGAGACGCTCCGCCAAGGGCGGCAGGGCCTCCTCGACCCCCTCGGGAAGCAACCAGCGATTGGTGTCGGTCATGGCTCAAGGTGTCGTGTCGATGGGCGATGGATTCGGGCCTCCGGACAGACCCCGGGCAGAGCGCCCCCGGGGCACCCCCGGGTCAGCCGCGCACCCACCAGAGCAGAAGGGCGCCAGCCACCAGGCTGAACAGGCCCACCCCGCGCAGGACCGGATCGGGCAGCCGTGCCGCCTCCAGGAAGGCCCGGCGCAGGCCGGCGGGATTGAGGAAGGGGAGCAGGCCCTCGATCACCATGAGCAGGGCCAGGGCCGCGAACAGGTCGGACCAATTCAAGGCCAGCACCCCCGGTGTCACTCACCCCCATTCACGGAGGGCACGCCGCTGCGGTTCTTGAAGTAGCGGAAGAACTCCGAATCCGGCTCCAGCACGTAGACGTTGTCCTTGCCGGACATGCTGTTGCGGTAGGCCCGCAGGCTGCGGTAGAAGCTGAAGAAGCCCGCATCCCGCTCATAGGCATCGGCATAGGCCGCCGCTGCCTGGGCATCGCCTTCCCCCCGGACCTCCTGGGCCTCCCGGTAGGCCTCGGCCACGATGACCGTGCTCTCTCTATCGGCCCTGGCCTGGATGCGTTCCGCCTCCTCTCGACCCCGGGCACGGAACTCCTGTGCGATGCGCTGGCGTTCGGCCCGCATGCGTTCGAACACCGACTCGCTCACCTCTTTGGGCAGGTCCATGCGCCGGATGCGCACGTCCACCAGACTGATCCCCAGATCCGCCGCGGTGTCCAGGGCCTGCTGACGGACGGCCCCCATGATGGTCAGGCGCTCGCCGGAGACCACCTTGTCCAGGGTGTACTTGGCGAACTCGTTGCGCATGGCATCCCGGAGAACCTGGGCCATGCGCTGCTCGGCGGCCTGCTCGTCCCCCCGGGTGGCCCGGAAGAACTGGGCCACATCCTCGATCCTCCACTTGGCATAGAAGTCGACGATGACGTTCTTGGCCTCGCTGGTGAGAAAGCGGTCCGGCGGGATATCCAGGGTGAGCACGCGGCCATCATAGGTGCGCACGTTGTTCACCAGCGGGAACTTCAGATGCAGGCCCGGCTCCGGATCCACCTTCTTGATCTCGCCCAGGCTGAAGAGGATGACCCGTTCCCGTTCATCCACCGTGTAGGTGGACGACAGCAGGATCACCAGGGCGATGACAACGGCGGTGGCAACGATCCTCAACATCAACGCACCTCCCGGGAACGGGGATCCGGACGCGTGCCCGGGCTGGGCAGCGGCATGGGTCTGGAATTCACACCTCGGGGCACCTCACCGGAGCCATCCTCCGCATCACCCCCCTGACCGCCAAGCAGCTTGTCCAGCGGCAGGAACATCAGGTTGTTGCCATCCTTCACATCCAGGAAGATCTTGCGGGTGGAGCCCAGGACCTCCTCGGTGGTCTCGATGTAGAGGCGCTCACGGGTCACCTCCGGAGAACGCTCGTACTCGGTCAGCAGCTGGGTGAAGCGGGCCGCATCCCCCGTGGCCTGGGACAGGATCTCGTCCCGGTAGGCCTCGGCCTCCTGCACACGCCGCGCCGCCTGACCACGGGCCTCGGGGACCACGCGGTTGGCATAGGCCTGGGCCTCGTTACGGAAGCGCACCTCGTCCTCCCGGGCGCGGATGGCGTCGGCGAAGGCCTCCTGCACCGGTTCCGGGGGCTGGGCCTGCTGCATGCTGACGGCGGTGACGGCCACGCCCAGGCCGTAGGTGTCCAGGGCGGACTGGATGGAGTCCTGCGCGGTACTGGCCACCTGGCCCCGTCCCTCACCCAGGATGTATTCCATGTTGTTCTTGCCGATGCGCTCGCGGATGGCGGATTCCATCACCTGGCGCACGGTGGTATCCGGCTGGCGCACGTTGAGCAGGAAGTCCACCGGGTCACTCACCCGATACTGCACGGCCACATCCACATCGATGATGTTCTCGTCGCCGGTGAGCATCAGGGCCCGGTGCTCGATGGAGCGAATGGAGTCCATGTCCACGGTCTCCACCTTCTCCACCGGGAACGGCCAGTGCCAGTTGGGGCCGGGCATGGCCACGGAGGTGAAGGCACCGAAGCGCAGGACCACGCCGCGCTCCCCCTCATTGATGATGAAGAAGCCCGAACCCAGCCAGATCACCAGGACCAGAATGGCGGCCAGGCTGAGACCCGCCTGGGCGCCGCGGCCCATGCGGCCGCCACCCCCGCCGCCTCCAGCGTCGCCGAAAAGGCTCTTGAACCGGGCCGACAGCTTCCTGAGGAGCTCTTCGAGATCGGGAGGCCCCTGGTTACCACCGCCGCGGTTACCGCCGCTCCAGGGATCCTTGTTGCCGTTACCCGGTTCGTTCCAGGGCATGTGATGACTCCGTCGAAAACGCGATCGTGCGTGTGGGGAAAGCCGGCCTCGCGGCCGAAGACCCGGCCACACAAGCCGGTCATTCTAGTCCTCGGACAGTTTCGGTGTGAACCCTGCGCCCCGAAAAAGTTCGTCCAGACGCCTGCGCGGCAGGGCCACGCGCAGGCGCCAGCCCCCGGTCTCCAGGGTCTCCTCCTCCTCCACCGCATCCATATCGAACAGCCGGGCCCGCTCCCGCCCCCCTTCGGGGGGCAACTCCAGCCAGCCCCGTGCCATGGCCCCGGCGAAGCGCCGGGCCATGTATTCCCGCAGGGCCTCCACCCCCTCGCCGGTGGCCGCCGAGAGCCACACCCGGTCCGGCTCACCAAAGGCCCCGGGCTCCACCCGGGGGGCCGCCCCGGGGATCAGATCCACCTTGTTGAAGACCAGGATCTGGGGCACCTCCCGGGCGCCGATCTCCTCCAGGACCTGGTTCACCTGGTCCATGTAGAGGTCGCGGCGCGGGTCATGGGCGTCCACCACGTGCAGCAACAGGGCGGCCTCCCGGGTCTCGGTGAGGGTGGCCTTGAAGGCGGCCACCAGGTCGTGGGGGAGATGGCGCACGAAACCCACCGTATCCGCCAGCACCACCGCCTGCTGCGAGGGCAACTCCACCCGGCGCAGGGTGGGATCCAGGGTGGCGAAGAGCTGATCCGCTGCATAGACCGCCTCCCGGGTAAGCCGGTTGAACAGGGTGGACTTGCCGGCGTTGGTGTAGCCCACCAGGGAGACGGTGGGCACCTCGGCACGGCGCCGCCCCTGACGGCCCTGCTCGCGCTGATGTTCCACCTTCTCCAGGCGGCGGCTGATCTGCTTGATGCGCCCCCCCAGGAGGCGGCGGTCCGTCTCCAGCTGGGTCTCGCCGGGACCGCGCAGGCCGATGCCCCCCTTCTGACGTTCCAGGTGGGTCCAGCCCCGCACCAGGCGGGTGGACATGTGGCGCAGCTGGGCCAGCTCCACCTGCAGCTTGCCCTCGTGGGAACGGGCCCGCTGGGCGAAGATGTCCAGGATCAGGCCCACCCGGTCCAGGACACGGCACTGCAGGAGCTGCTCCAGGTTGCGCTCCTGGCTGGGGGAGAGTGCGTGGTTGAAGATGGCCACCTCGGCCTCTTCCACCCGCACCCGGTCGCGTACCTCCCCGGCCTTGCCGCTGCCCACGAAGTAACGCGGATCCGGGGTCCTGCGGCTGCCGGTGATCAGCGTCACCGGTTCGGCGCCCGCGGAACGCACCAGCTCCTGGAATTCGTCGCAGTCCTCGGCGGCCTCCTCCCGTTCCGGGAGGTCCAGATGGACGAGCACGGCCTTCTCGCCACGGCGGGGTCTTTCAAACAAGGCGGGGTTTCAACCTCCGGAAGGGATGGATGCCCGCCGGCCCCGCGGGGGGAGAGACCGGCGGGGGCGGACGCGGATCAGGACGGCTCTTCCGTGTGGGCGGCGTCCTCGCCCGTGGCCAGCTTCACCGGCCGGGAGGGCACGATGGTGGAGATGGCGTGCTTGTAGACCATCTGACTCACGCTGTTCTTGAGCAGGACGACGAACTGATCGAAGGAGTCGATCTGGCCCTGAAGCTTGATGCCGTTCACCAGATAGATGGAGACCGGTATGCGTTCCTTGCGCAGGGTGTTGAGAAAGGGTTCTTGTAGGGTCTGCCCTTTTGACATGGGGTGCTCCGGTTTGTGTCTCGTTATTGTGGATCCGGCGCCTGTGCCCGCAACGGACCGAATCGCCTTTCATGCGAATTCTAGCATAGGCCTCCGTTAGCCATCGGATCCACATGACGCCGCACCTGGGCCACCACCCGGTCCGGATCCAGGCCCTCCGGATCCAGGGGCACGAGGCCCGGATAACGGCGCAGCCAGGTCATCTGCCGCTTGGCCAGCTGGCGGGTGGCGGTCACGCCCCGTGTGACCATGGTGTCGTGGTCCAGTTCCCCCGCCAGGTAGGACCAGACCTGGCGGTAGCCCACGGCGCGGAGGGCGGGCAGCGCCGGGGAGAGGTCCCCCCGGCGCCACAGGGCCCGCACCTCCTCCACCAATCCCTGCTCCAGCATCCCCTCGAAGCGCCGGGCGATGCGCGCCCGAAGCGGTCCCCGGTCCCCGGGCATCAGGGCCAGGCGCAGCACCCGATGGGGCAACCGGGACCGCGGGCTCTCCCCGTGATGCGCCGAGAGGGGGCGTCCGGTGACCCGGTACACCTCCAGGGCCCGCTGCAGACGCTGGGGATCGTTAGGGTGGATGCGCGCCGCCGAGGCGGGATCCACGCGGGCCAGTTCCCGGTGCACCGCCGCCCAGCCGGAGCGCGCCGCCAGGGCCTCGATCTCCCGGCGTATGTCCGGGTCCGCCTCCGGCAGGGGGTCCAGGCCGAACTCCAGGGCGCGGAAATAGAGCATGGTGCCCCCCACCAGCAGCGGCACGCGCCCCCGGGCGTGGATCGCCTCCACGAGCCCCAGGGCGTCGTCCCGGAAGCGGGCCGCGGAATAGCTCTGCGCGGGATCCAGGATGTCCACCAGATGATGGGGCACCGCCCCCAGGATCTCGGGGGACGGCTTGGAGGTACCCACGTCCATGCCGCGATAGACCATGGCCGAATCCACGCTGATGATCTCGCAGGGCAGCTCCCGGACCAGGCGCAGGGCCAGATCGGTCTTGCCCGTGGCGGTGGGGCCCATGAGGAAGACGACGGGCAATGGGGGGTTCGGCATGGCTTGGGATGTCATTGAAGGGGTTCGCACGGGGCCTTCAGCGGCCGCGCAGGAAGAGGCGGTCCAGCTCATCCATGGACAGGGCCGTCCAGGTGGGCCGGCCGTGGTTGCACTGGCCGCTGCGCTCCGTGGCCTCCATATCCCGCAGCAGGGCGTTCATCTCCGGCAGGGTCAGGCTGCGGTGGGCCCGGACCGAACCGTGGCAGGCCATGGTCCCCAGGAGGGCATGGATCCGCTCCTCCACGCGGGTGGACCGCCCATGGGCCCTGAGATCCGCGAGGATGTCCCGCACCAGGGCGGCCCGGTCACCGCCGGCCAGCAGGGCCGGAACGGCCCGCAGGCGCAGCCGTTGCGGCCCTGCCCGGTCCAGTTCCAGCCCCAGGCGCTGGAAGGTCTCCCGCCGGGCCTCGGCCAGGTCCGCCTCCGGCTGGCTCACCTCCAGCGTCTCGGGCATCAGCAGCGGCTGGGAGCGGATGCCCTCCTCCCCCCACGCCCGCTTGAGGCGCTCGTAGGTGATGCGCTCGTGGGCGGCGTGCATGTCCACCAGCACCAGGCCATCCCGGTTCTGGGCCAGGATGTAGACCCCGTGCAGCTGACCCAGGGCAAAGCCCAGGGGGGGGACCTCCGCCGCCTCCTCCGCGACGGGTGACGGCGCCTGCGGTGCGGGATCCGGGTGCAGGCGATGATAGGCCGCCATGGCCTCGGCCACCGGCAGGCCCAGCTGCCCCTGGCCCCCACCGGGACCGCCGCCCATCGGGGGGCGGGCCGTGGCGGCCGACGTCCCCTCCGAGGGTCCGGGATCGTCCGGCGCACCCATCCCCCGGGCATCGGTCCCGGCCCCTCCCTCGGCCCCTCCCTCGGCCCCTCCCTCGGTCCCGGCCTCGGTCCCGGAGGCCGATCCGGGGGACACGGCCCCGGGGCGCAGTTCCGCCAGGGCCCGGTGCAGGCTGCGGAACAGGAAATCATGGACCAGGCGGGATTCCCGAAAGCGCACCTCGTGCTTGGCCGGGTGGGCATTGACGTCCACCAGGGCCGGATCCAGCTCCAGGAAGAGGACATAGGCCGGTTGGCGCCCATGGTAGAGCACGTCCTGATAGGCCTGGCGCACGGCATGGCTCACCAGGCGATCGCGCACCATGCGGCCATTGACGCAGAAATACTGCAGATCCGCCTGGCTGCGGGAGAAGGTGGGCAACCCCATCCAGCCCCAGAGCCGCAGACCGGCCCCTGCCTGTTCCATGAACACCGACTGGCTGAGGAAGGCCTCGCCACAGAGGCGCCCCACCCGCTGGTCCCGCGCTTGCATCCGGACCGCCGGCGGCAGGCGCAGGGCGGCGCGGCCGTTGTGGTTCAGCTCCATCCCCACCTCGGGACGCGAGAGGGCGATGCGCCGGATCACCTCCTCCAGATGACCGTATTCGGTGCGCTCCGTGCGCAGGAACTTGCGGCGTGCGGGGACGTTGTGAAACAGGTCGCGCACGTCCACCGTGGTACCCACCGGGTGGGGCGCGGGTTCCGGGGCCTCGAAGCGGTCGCCACCGTCGCCCCGCAGGGTCCAGCCGGTGTCCGCCCCCGCCACCGTCGAGGTGAGGGTCAGCCGGGAGACCGAAGCGATACTGGGCAGGGCCTCGCCCCGGAAGCCCAGGCTGACCACCCGTTCCAGATCCGCCAGGTCCACGATCTTGCTGGTGGCGTGGCGGGAGAGGGCTAGGGCCAGTTCCTCCGGGGGGATGCCGCGACCATCGTCCCGCACCCGGATACGGCGCATGCCCCCCTGCTCCACGTCCACGCGGATCTGCTCCGCTCCGGCATCCAGGCTGTTCTCCAGCAGTTCCTTGACCACGGACGCGGGACGCTCCACCACCTCGCCGGCGGCGATCTGGTTGACCAGCTGGGGCGGAAGTTCACGGATCGGCATGACGCATCGGGGCGGGGGACGGAGGCGAAGGATAGCGCAGGGTGCACCGGGACACGACCGCCGAGTGGAACGCGACACCCGGGAAAGAGGGCGTCATCCGGCCCCGGGGTCAGCTGCCTTGGCCGGGGATCTCCAGGACCTGCCCCACCCGGATCATGTCGCCGTTCAGGTTGTTATGCTGCCGCAGGTGGGTGACGGGCACCTGGTAACGGTCGGCGATGGCGGAGAGGGTCTCGCCCCGGCGGATGACGTGACGATCCCGGCCCCCCTCGGCCAGGAGGGTGCCCGGCGGGGCATGGGTGCCGAAATAATCCCGCAGCCCCGCCAGCAGGGCCTGGGCGGTGGACTGCTGGAAGGACGCGTTGCGCAGTTTGCTTTCCTCGTCCGGATTGGAGATGAAGGCGGCCTCCACCAGCACCGAGGGCACATCCGGAGACTTGAGCACGGCGAACCCCGCCCGTTCCACCCGGGAGCGGTGCAGATGCCCCACGCGCCCCAGCGCCCCGATCACCTCCTCCGCCAGGGCGTTGCTGGCCTCCAGCGTGGCGGTCTGCGAGAGGTCCAGCAGCACGGAGGCCAGGACATCATCCTTATCGCTGATGGGCACGGCCCCCAGGCGGGAATCCACCGCGTTCTCCTTCTGGGCCAGGAAACGGGCGGCCTCGCTGGAGGCCCCCCCCTCCGAGAGCATGTACACGGAAGAACCGCGCACGGCTCGATGCGGAACGGCGTCGGCGTGGATGGAGAGGAAGACATCCGCACGGCGCCCCCGAGCCGTGCGGATGCGCTCACGCAAGGGAAGGAAGTAGTCCCCGGTGCGGATCATCACGGGTTTCATCCCCGGCTCCTTCTCCACCAGGGCCTCCAGACGGCGGGCAATGGACAGGACGACATCCTTCTCGTGAGTGCCCCCGGGGCCGATGGCCCCCGGGTCCTTGCCGCCGTGCCCCGCGTCGATGGCCACGATCACCTCCCGGGACCGGGGGGCGGATTCGCCGATGACCGGGGGCTTTACATCCCCTCCCTCCCCGTCGCGCAGGTCGATGACCAGGCGGTGCCCGGTCTCCTCCGTGGGCCGGAGCAGGAAACTGCGTGGTTGTGCGGCACGGGACAGGTCCAGCACCACCCGCAGGTCATCCTCATTGCGCTGGGCATGGCGGATGCGCTGCAGGAGGCCGTCTCCGGTCGTGTCCACGTCCAGGTCACCCGTGAGCCGCGTATCGCGCAGGTCGATCACCACACGATGCGGGTCTTCCAGGGTGAACAGGGCGTGCTCCACCGACCCCGAGAGATCGAACACCAGGCGCAACACCTCCCCGTTCAGCGAGGAACGCAGGTCTTTCACCCGCGCCCCTGAACCGGCCCGGGCCCCCGCCCAGGGACCGAGGGCCAGGGCAGCGGGGGCATACAGGAGGCCCTGCAGCAGGCGCCGCCGTCTGAAGTCATGTTCGTCCGTGGCCACGGCACGTCCCCCACAAAAACATCTGGATTCAATAATGGGCCCAGTCCTTTCGGAATTGCAAGCTTAAAGATCCGGGATATGAACCAGATAGCCGCGATCCTTCGGGTCAATTCTCGGCCATTCGCCCCAGCCAGTCCCGCCCCTCCGGGGTCAGGGCCTCCAGGGAGGCCCGGCGCCCCGCCCCCAGGGGCTCCAGGGTGATGCGCAGATCCTGCGGCGGCAGCCATCCCCGCCCCCGGGCCGGCCACTCCACCAGCACCAGGGCCTCACCGTCCAGCTCCTCCCGGACCCCGAGGAACTCCAACTCCTCCGGATCACCCAGACGATAGAGATCGAAGTGCAACACCCGGTGACCGGCCAGGTCGTAGGGCTCCACCAGGGTATAGGTGGGGCTCTTCACCGGACCGCTCCACCCCAGGGCCCGCAGGAAGGCCCGCACCAGGGTGGTCTTGCCCGCCCCCAGGTCCCCTTCCAGGAACACCAGTCCCCGCGCCGGAGAGGTGCGGGCCAGCCGTTCCCCCAGGGACCGGGTGGCGGCCTCATCCGCCAGTTCCATCCGCATCATGGGTTCATCACCCCCCGCAGACACGGGAACAGATCCGAGGCCAGCAGCCCCCGTTCGCCCCCCTCCCCGGCGGCGGCGTCCGCCGCCCGGGCGTGGGCGCAGACCCCGAGGACGACCATCTCCCCGGGGGTATCCGCCAGCCCCTGGGCCATCGCCCCGGCCAGGACCCCGGTGAGCACATCCCCCATGCCGCCGCTGGCCATGCCCGGGTTGCCGCCGGTGCAGACCGTCAGGCCGCGGCCGTCGTGCACCAGGGTGCCGGACCCCTTGAGGACACAGACCCCGCCGTAGCGCGTCTGCAGGGCGGCGGCCGCGGCGGGCCGGTCCGCCTGCACCCGGACCGTGGGCCAGCCCAGCAGCCGCCCCGCCTCCCCGGGATGGGGCGTCAGGACCCAGTCCCCCCGGCGCTGCGGCGCGCCCGCCAGCAGGTTCAGGGCATCCGCGTCCAGGACCCGGGGTCCCTCCCAGGCCAGGACCCGCTCCAGCAGGGCCCGGCCCCAGTCCCCCTGTCCCAGACCGGGACCCACCGCCACCACGGTGGCCCGATCCAGGAGGGGGTCCAGATCCCCCGGGACGGTCACGCCATGGGCCATGACCTCCGGCCGGGCCAGGGGGATGAGGGCGGCGTGCCCTGCATGGGTGGCCACGCTCACCAGACCGGCCCCCACCCGGGCCGCCGCCTCGGCGGCCATGCGCACCGCCCCGGGCATCCCCGGCGCGCCGCCCACCACCAGGACATGACCGAAATCCCCCTTGTGGGCGCCGCGCCGGCGCCGGGGCAGGTGCTGCAACCCCCCGGCATCGGCCCGATGGGCCGTCGGGGTCATCCCCCCATACACCGCCGCCGGGACCGCCAGATCATCGAAATGCACCTGGCCGCCGTACTCCCGTCCCTCGCCCGTGAACAGCCCCAGCTTGAGCCCGATGAAGGTCACCGTGGCCCGGGCCCGCACCGCCCGCCCCAGGACGGCCCCGGTGTCCGCCTGCAGCCCCGAGGGGATGTCCAGGCTCAGCACCGGCACCCCGGTGGCATTGATGCGCTCGATGCAGTCCGCCATGGCCCCCTCCACGGGACGCCCGAGCCCCGTGCCCAACAGGGCATCCACGATCACATCACAGCCCTCCAGGGCCGCGTCCAGGGACACCACCCCGCCCCCTGCGGCGCGCCAATCCTCCCGGGCCCGGG
>JBKGXY010000037.1:0-17938 GCA_046546415.1 Ectothiorhodospira sp. | reverse complement strand
GCTGACGCCCCGCGCCGGCCGGCCCCCGGGTCAACCGGACGGGGTCTCCAGCAATCGCTGGATGTCCGGGGCGAGTCGCTCGGGCGGGGTGTTCGGGGCATAGCGACGGACCACCCGGCCGTCGCGATCCACCAGGAACTTGGTGAAGTTCCACTTGATGGGCCGGAGCCCCATCAGGCCCGGTGCGGCCGCCTTCAGGTGCCGGAACAGGGGATGGGCCCGGTCGCCGTTGACGTCGACCTTGGTGAACAGGGGGAAGTTGACGCCGAAGCGGGTACTGCAGAACGCGCCGATCTGGGCCGCGTCCCCGGGTTCCTGATTGCCGAACTGGTTGCAGGGGAAGGCCAGGACCTCGAAGCCCCGGTCGTGGAAGCGCTGGTACAGGTCCTGCAGACCGGCGTACTGCCGGGTGAAACCGCATTCGCTGGCCACGTTGACGATGAGCAGGACGCGGCCCGCGAATTCCGAGAGCGGTCGGTGGCGGCCCTGGATGTCCACGGCCTCGAAGTCGTGGACGCTGCCTTGGGGTCTGGGCATGGCGGGTACCTCTGCGAGGGAGGATGGATGGGGATCCATTCTCGCCCGCGACGGCCCCGGCTTCCAGATGAAAAGGCCCCCGCCCGCGGGAACGGGAGGGGGCCGGTTGTCTTCCATCGAAAGTGGGGGTGCCCCTCCCCGGTCGGGGAGTGGGCCGTCCGCCCCTAGCGGGGCAGGTCCGTGTGCCCCATGAGCCATTGATCCACCGCATGGGCGCACTGGCGTCCCTCGCGGATGGCCCAGACCACCAGGGACTGGCCCCGGCGCATGTCGCCGGCGGCGAAGACCCCGTCCACGCTGGTGTGGTAGGCCTTATCCCCCTCGGTGGCGCCCTGGACGTTGCCCCGGGGGTCCAGTTCCAGCCCGGAGCCCTCCTGCAACTGGGCCAGCATGCCCTCATGCACCGGGTGCACGAAGCCCATGGCCAGCAGCACCAGGTCGCAGCGGATCTCCTGCTCCGTGCCCGGGACCTCGCTCATCTGCATGCGGCCGTCGGCGTCCTTCTCCCACTGTACGGTGACCACGCGGGCGGCCTTCACCCGGCCGTTGCCGTCGTCGATGAAGGCCTTGGTGGCGATGTTCCACCTGCGTTCGCAGCCCTCCTCCTGGGAGCTGGAGGTGCGCATGCGCTGGGGCCAGTCGGGCCAGGTGAGGCCCTTGTTCGGCTTCTCCGGGGGCCGGTCCATGATCTCCACCTGGGTCACACTGCGGGCGCCGTGGCGGATGGAGGTGCCGATGCAGTCGGAACCGGTGTCCCCGCCGCCGATCACCAGCACGTGCTTGCCCTGGGCGTTGATGAAATCCTCTTCCGGGACATGCACCCCCTGCACCCGCTTGCTGTTGCGTACCAGGAAGTCCATGGCGAAGTGCACCCCCGCCAGTTCACGGCCGGGCACGGGCAGATCGCGGGGATGTTCCGAACCGCCGGCCAGCACCAGGGCGTCGTAGTCCGACTGCAGGCGGGTGGCGGGGAGATCCAGGCCCACGTGGGTCAGGGTGTGGAACTGCACCCCCTCGGTGCGCATCTGGGCGATGCGCCGGTCGATGTGGTGTTTTTCCATCTTGAAGTCGGGGATGCCGTAGCGCAGCAGACCGCCGATGCGGTCGGCCTTCTCATAGACATCCACGTTGTGGCCGGCCCGGGCCAGCTGCTGGGCGCAGGCCAGCCCGGCGGGGCCGGAGCCCACCACGGCCACGTGCTTTCCGGTGCGGCGCTGGGCCACCTGGGGCCGGATCCAGCCCTCCTCCCAGGCCCGGTCCACGATGGCGCACTCGATGGTCTTGATGGTCACCGGGGTGTCGTCCAGGTTCAGGGTGCAGGCCTCCTCGCACGGGGCGGGGCAGATGCGTCCGGTGAACTCCGGGAAGTTGTTGGTGGAGTGGAGGATCTCGATGGCCCGCTTCCAGTCGTCCCGGTAGACCAGATCGTTCCACTCGGGGATGAGGTTGTTCACCGGGCATCCCTGGTGACAGAAGGGGATGCCGCAGTCCATGCAGCGGGCCCCCTGCTCGCGCACCTGCTCTGCGGAGAGCGGGATGACGAACTCCCGGTAGTGCACCACGCGGTCGGCCACCGGCTGATAGCGCCGGTCCCGACGGTCGTATTCCAAGAATCCGGTTGGCTTACCCATGGGTGGCATTCCCCTCAAGCGTCTGGTGGGCCTTGGGCGGCTTGTTGGTCTGTGGCGGACGGCACTGCCTGTTCTGCAGGTCGGTCAGGGCGCGGCGGTAATCCACCGGCATCACCTTCACGAAACGGGGCAGCCAGGCCTCCCAGTCGTCCAGGATCTCCCGGGCCCGGGTGGAACCGGTGTACTCCAGGTGGCGCTGGATCAGGCCCTTGAGGCGCAGGGCGTCGAAGCGGGTCATGTCGCGGCTCAGGTCCACCTGGCCGTGGCTTTCCAGGTCGCCGCCCTGGTGATCCCAGGACTCCAGCGCCGCGTCCTCGGCGGCGATGGGTTCCAGTTCCACCATGGCCTGGTTGCAGCGCTGGGAGAAGCCCCCGTCCTCGTCCAGCACGTAGGCGATGCCGCCGGACATCCCGGCCGCGAAGTTGCGCCCCGTGGGGCCGAGACAGACCATGATGCCGCCGGTCATGTATTCGCAGCCGTGGTCGCCCACGCCCTCCACCACCGCGGTGGCGCCGGAGTTGCGCACGCAGAAGCGCTCACCGGCCACGCCGCGGAAGAAGACCTCGCCGTTGATGGCCCCGTAGAGCACGGTGTTGCCGACGATGATGTTCTCCTCCGCCTTGTCGATGGCCGAACGGGCCGGCGGATAGATGATGATGCGACCGCCGGAGAGGCCCTTGCCCACGTAGTCGTTGGCCTCGCCCTCCATCTCGATGGTGATGCCCTTGGCCAGCCAGGCGCCGAAGGACTGGCCGCCGGTGCCGGTGGCCCGGATGTAGATGGTGTCATCCGGCAGGCCCGCGTGGCCGTAGCGCTGGGCCACCTGTCCCGAGAGCATGGTCCCCACCGTGCGGTGGTAGTTGCGGATCTGTGCCTCGAAGCGCACCGGCGTGCCCGATTCCAGCGCCGGACGGGCCTGCTCGATCAGCTGATGGTCCAGGGCCTTGTCCAGGCCGTGATCCTGGAGCTCGCAGTTGCGGATGGCCACCTCGGGGCCCACCTCGGGCCGGGCCAGCAGGCGGGAGAAGTCCAGCCCCTTGGCCTTCCAGTGCTCGATGGCGTGACGCATCTCCAGGCGGTCCGAGCGGCCGATCATCTCATCCATGGTGCGGAAGCCCAGTTTGGCCATCAGGCGGCGGACTTCCTCGGCCACGAAGAAGAAGTAGTTGATCACGTGCTCGGGCTTGCCGGTGAAGCGCCGGCGCAGTTCCGGGTCCTGGGTGGCCACGCCCACCGGGCAGGTGTTCAGGTGGCACTTGCGCATCATGATGCAGCCCTCGACGATCAGCGGCGCCGTGGCGAAGCCGAACTCGTCGGCCCCCAGCAGGGCCCCGATGACCACGTCGCGGCCCGTGCGCAGTCCGCCGTCCACCTGCAGGGAGACGCGGCCGCGCAGGCGGTTGAGCACCAGGGTCTGCTGGGTCTCCGCCAGGCCGATCTCCCAGGGGCTGCCGGCGTGCTTGATGGAGGTCAGCGGGCTGGCCCCGGTGCCGCCGTCGTAACCGGCGATGGTGATGTGGTCCGCGTGGGCCTTGGAGACCCCGGCGGCCACGGTGCCCACCCCCACCTCGGACACCAGCTTGACCGAGACGCGTGCCCGGGGGTTCGCGTTCTTCAGGTCGTGGATCAGCTGCGCCAGGTCCTCGATGGAGTAGATGTCGTGGTGGGGCGGCGGCGAGATCAGGCCCACGCCGGGGGTGGAATGGCGCACCCGGGCGATCTGGGCGTTCACCTTGTGCCCGGGCAGCTGGCCGCCCTCGCCGGGCTTGGCCCCCTGGGCGATCTTGATCTGGATCTCGTCGCTGTTCACCAGGTATTCGGTGGTGACCCCGAAACGTCCGGAGGCCACCTGCTTGATGGCGGAGCGCTGCGGGTTGGGGCGCCCGTCCTCCAGGGGCAGGAAGCGTTCCGGTTCCTCGCCGCCCTCGCCGGTGTTGGACTTGCCGCCGATGGCGTTCATGGCCTCGGCCAGGGTGGCGTGGGCCTCCTGGGAGATGGCGCCGAAGGACATGGCCCCGGTGGCGAAGCGCTTGACGATCTCCTTGGCCGGTTCCACCTCGTCCAGGGGGATCTCCCGGTCGGCGAAGCAAAAGTCCATCAGGCCGCGGAAGGTGAGCAGGCGCTGGGTCTGTTCGTTCACCTGGCGCGAGAATTCATCGAAGGTCTTCGCGTCGTTGGCCCGGGTGGCGTGCTGCAGCCTGGAGATGGTGTCCGGGGTCCAGATGTGGTCCTCACCCCGCAGGCGGAAGGCGTAGTCTCCGCCCACGTCCAGCTGGTCGCGGTAGATCTCGGCGTTGCCGAAGGCCTGCCCGTGCCAGCGCACGGTTTCCTCGGCCACCTGGGCCAGGCCGATGCCCTCCACGCGGCTCACGGTACCGGTGAAGTACCGGTCCACGAATCCGTTGTTCAGCCCCACGGCATCGAAGATCTGGGCGCCGCAGTAGGAGGCCAGGGTGGAGATGCCCATCTTGGACATGACCTTGAGCAGCCCCTTGCCCACGGCCTTGATGTAGCGCCGCTGGGCCTCCTCGAAGGTCAGCTTCTCCGGCAGTCGGCCCAGCATCCCCTGGATGGTGTCGAAGGCCAGGTAGGGGTTGACGGCCTCGGCGCCGTACCCCTGCAGCGTGGCGAAGTGGTGCACCTCCAGGGCGGCGCCGGTCTCCACCACCAGGCCGGAACTGGTGCGCAGGCCCTTGTCGATGAGGTGATGGTGCACCGCCGAGGTGGCCAGCAGCATGGGGATGGCCACCCGGTCGCAGTTGGTGTCCCGGTCGGAGAGGATGAGGATATTGTAGCCGTCCAGCACCGCCTGCTCGGCCTTGGCGCACAGCCGTTCCAGGGCGGGGGCCATGCCCTCGGCCCCTTCCGCGGCCGGATAGCACACGTCCAGGGTATGGGTGCGGAAGGCGCCGCCGGAGTTGTATTCGATGTGGCGGATCCGCTCCAGGTCCTGGTTGGTGAGCACCGGCTGGGGCGTCTCCAGGCGCCAGTGCTGCCCGGTCTCGTCCCCGCCCAGCAGGTTCGGCCGTGGGCCGATCATGCATACCAGCGACATCACCAGCTCCTCGCGGATGGGGTCGATGGCGGGGTTGGTCACCTGGGCGAAGTTCTGCTTGAAGTAGGTGGACAGGTGCTTGGGCCGGCTGGACAGCACCGAGGGCGGGTTGTCCGCGCCCATGGAGCCCACTGCCTCCTGGCCGGAAAGGACCATGGGCGTGAGCAGGAACTTCAGGTCCTCCTGGGTGTAGCCGAAGGCCTGCTGGTGATCCAGCAGGGTGGCATCGTCGGGGGCCATGGGCCCTACGCCGCTGGGCAGGTCCTCCAGGCGGATCTGGGTCTGTTTCAGCCATTCGCCGTAGGGGCGGGCCTCGGCCAGCTGGGTCTTGACCTCGTCATCGCTGATGATGCGGCCTTGCTCCAGGTCGATGAGCAGCATGCGGCCCGGCTGCAGGCGCCATTTCTTGACGATGCGCTCCTCGGGGATGTCCAGCACGCCCATCTCCGAGCCCATGATCACCAGGTCATCATCGGTGACCAGGTAGCGGGCGGGGCGCAGGCCGTTGCGGTCCAGGGTGGCGCCGATCTGGCGGCCATCGGTGAAGGCCATGGCGGCGGGGCCGTCCCAGGGCTCCATCAGGGCGGCGTGGTATTCGTAGAAGGTGCGCCGCTTCTCGTCCATGAGGTGGTTGCCGGACCAGGCCTCGGGGATGAGCACCATCATGGCATGGGCCAGGGAGTAGCCCCCCATCACCAGCAGTTCCAGGGCGTTGTCGAAGCAGGCGGAGTCGGACTGGCCCTCCGGGATCAGGGGCCAGATGGTGTCCAGATCGTCCCCCAGGACCTGGGAGCGCATGGTGTGGCGACGGGCCGCCATCCAGTTCACGTTGCCCCGCAGGGTGTTGATCTCGCCGTTATGGCAGATCATGCGAAACGGTTGCGCGAGATCCCAGGTGGGGAAGGTGTTGGTGGAGAAGCGCTGGTGCACCAGGGCCAGGGCGGAGACGAAGGTCTCGTCCTGCAGGTCCCGGTAGTACTGTCCCACCTGGCCCGCCAGCAGCATGCCCTTGTAGGTGACGATGCGCGAGGACAGGGAGGCGATATAGCAGACGCCGAAGTCATGGCCGGCATCGCGCACGGCGTTGTCGATGCGCTTGCGGATGACGAACAGCTTGCGCTCGAAGCTGTCCTGGTCCGGGCAGTTGTCGCCTCTTCCGATGAAGAGCTGGCGCACCACCGGTTCGGTGGGGATCACGCTCTCGCCCAGGTCGCCGTTGTCCACGGGCACGTCGCGCCAGCCCAGCAGTTGCTGGCCGCCGTCGCGCACATGCCGTTCGATGATCTCCTCCATCCGGGCACGCAGGTCCGTGTCCCGGGAGAGGAAGATCATGGCCACGCCGTACGCACCCGCCTCGGGCAGCCGGAAGTCCACCTGTGCCCGGAAGAACGCGTCGGGGATCTGCACCAGGATACCGGCGCCGTCCCCCGCCTTGGGGTCGGCACCCACGGCGCCCCGGTGATTGATCCGTTCCAGGATCTGGAGGCCCTGTTCGACGATCCGGTGGGTCTTCCGGTTCTTGATATGGCACACGAAGCCGACACCGCAGGCATCGCGTTCGTGCGCGGGATCGTATAGGCCCTGCTTGGGCGGTAAGGCATGAAAACTCATCGTTGACCTCGCTGATTACTGGTCGCTGGCCGGTGTCCGGGCGTTCCGGCGTCGGGACGCCGGGGTCCTGCGGGCGGGCCGGGCATGCCCACCCAGGGGTCGCGGCGGGGCGCCCCATTCCGGCGGGCTTGGGAGAGTAATGCTAAAGCGCCTTCAGCGCCAGGGGTGAAGGACGGTTTGGGCGACAATCCTGCCCCGGTACGGCCTTCCGGGGGGGCAGAACGCCCGTCCCGGGGGTTCCCCAATGGCGGCATACTGCGCGATGGGCCATGGGCATGTTCCGGACGGGTCCGGCCCCCTTGCCAGGGGTCATGGCCCCGTTCCGGTTGTTAGCAGGCATTGGACTGCGCCGGCTTGCGGGGGTTCATGCCGGGGCCTGGATCCGCTGCCCCGTTGGGTCATGATCCCGCATCCGCTGCCCCGGGGAGTTCTCCGGGGGCCGTGTGCGTGCCCTGGGCCGGGGGCAGGTCGCGCACGTGCAGGTCCATCTGCGGGAAGGCGATCTCGATCCCCTCCCGGCGGAAGCACTTGATGATGGCCGTGTGGAGATCGCTGATGGTGTCGAGCCGGTCCCGGAGCTGGTTCACGTAGGCCCGCAGCTCGAAGTCGAGGGTGCTGTTCCCGAAACGCAGGAAGAACACGGTCGGGGCCGGATCGTCCATGACATGGGGGTCCTGGATGGCGACCTCCATGAGCTTCTCCCGGACCTGGTCCACGTCCGAATCATAACTGACCCCGACGGGAATGACCACGCGGGTGGTGGTGTCCGAAAGGGTCCAGTTGATCAGGCGCTCGGTGATGAAGTTCTTGTTGGGGACCACCACCTCCTTGTTGTCCCAGTCGATGAGGGTGGTGGCCCGGGTGCGGATGCGGGCCACGGTGCCGCTGAACTCGCCGATGGTCACCGTGTCTCCCACACGCACCGGGCGTTCCAGCAGGACGATGAGCCCCGAGACGAAGTTGGCCACCACCTCCTGCAGGCCAAAGCCCAGGCCCAGGGTGAGGGCGGCCACCATCCACTGCAGTTCGCTCCAGCGCAGCCCCACCAGGGAGAAGACGCTGACCACCGCGATCACCGTCATGAGGTAGCGCAGCAGCATGGTGATCGTGTAGCGCCCGGCGGCATCCATGCGGGTGCTGCGGGCCAGGAGGATCTCCACCAGGCCGGGCAGATTGCGTGCCGCCAGGGTGAAGAGGATGCCCAGAAGGATCGCCATCAGGAAGTCCTGCAGGCTCACGCGGCTGAGCAGCTCGGTGCCGTCCACGGTGATGGCGCGGGACCACAGGGTGACCCCGTCCAGCCAGGTGAGGGCCGGGAGCATGTCCGCCCAGACCCAGAACAGGGCGATGACCATGCCGCCGCCGGTGATCACCCGCAACAGGGTGCGGGTCTGCTGATTCACGTCCTCCAGGCTCAGGTGGCGTTGCGGGAGGTCCAGGCCGCCCTCGGCCCCGGCGGGCCCCTCTGCCGAGTCCTTGGCCCGCTGTTCCCGCATACGGCGGATGAGCAGGCGGGTCTCGCTCAGGATCAGGGCCCGCGCCCCCAGGTTGTGCGCCAGCCAAACCCCGGCCAGTACCACGCTGGTGTTCACGATCCGGTTCAGCAGTTCGCCTACGGTCAGCAGATAACCGTTCAGGCATAGCAGGATCAGGGCGAGGGTGGCCGCCAGGAGGGTCACTCGCAGGAAGCGGCGCTTGCGCTCCTCCAGCAGCGGCGGCTCTCCCCTGGGGGGCGGGGCCAGCAGCCGCCAGCCCAGCCCCCCGATGAGCGCGGCGGCGGCCAGCAGTTCCAGGCGCCCGAAGACGTTGAAGACCGCCTCCTCGGGATGGCCGAAGGCCAGGGCCAGGAGGATGCTGATCAGCAACTGCGCTGGGAGAAACCAGATCAGGTCGCAGCGTACCCGCCGCACCAGGAGTTCCCGCCAGCCGAAGTGGGCCATGCCCACGCCATCGGCCCGGGTGAAGAGCAGGAAGAGATGCCCCGCCAGCCACCAGACGGCGGCACTAAAGAGCATGTTGGCCAGGATCTCCACGCCGTAGCCCGTCTCCGGAAGGGCCTGTAGCCGCAGGGAGGTGGCCATGAGCAGGGCCGGGATGGGAAGGGCCCGGACCAGGCTCCAGCCCAGGGCCTGGAAGGTGAGCTTGATGTGGTCCGTGAATCGGTGCTCGGTCAGGCGCGCCAGCTTCGCCAGCTTCGCCGGCGTGCCGCGGCCCCAGGCCAGGAGTCCAGCCACCCCCAGCAGGGTGAGCAGGCTGGATACGGGGCTGCCCCAGGTGACGGCAATCAATGCCTTGTGGATTTCTTCCCAGGAGGCGGCATCGAACAGGGCCGCCACGGCCGCCGGAACGGTCAGGGCCCAGTCCTTGCCCACGGGGATGTGACTGGGCCACCACAGCAGATTCTCCCGCAGGATCTGCTGCAACTCGTCCAGGAGCTGGACGGCGGCGCGCAGATGGGTGTCCGCCTGCCGCAACTGGGCGGTGAGGGTCTGCTCCGACTGCAGGTGGATCTCCAGGGCCTGTTGTCGCAGCGTTCGCAGATCCGCCTGTGCCGGCTCCAGCCCGGTCGTGTCGGCGTCGGCCAGACCCTCCCGCAGGGAGATGCTGCGCAGGCGCGATTCCGTGATCTCCCGTTCGATCTCGGTGACCGTGAAGTGCAGT
Organism: Ectothiorhodospira sp.; assembly: GCA_046546415.1. Taxonomy (GTDB): domain Bacteria; phylum Pseudomonadota; class Gammaproteobacteria; order Ectothiorhodospirales; family Ectothiorhodospiraceae; genus Ectothiorhodospira. Next base: position 8,443 of record JBKGXY010000037.1, on the reverse strand, counting down.
TCCTCCAGATCCCGGAGGCGCCGCTGCTCCTCCAGGAAGAGCCCCCCCAGGGCCTGGGTCAGTCCACTCACCTCCAGGCGCTCGCGGACGTTGGCCAGGGTCTGGCGCAGGTCCTCCTCGATGCGGGCATAGCGGGCCCGCTCCTCCTGCAGCTGGCGGATGCGGGTCTGGGTCTGTGCGATCCGGTCGAAGCGTTCCCGAAGGGCCTGGACCTCCCCGGGAAACCGCGAACGGGCGTCCGGTTCCCGTTCCAGCAGCCATGCGAGTTCTGCCCGCAGGGCGCGCAATTCCTCGCTGGAGCGATCATTGATCTCCCGCTCCAGCCTGGCGATACGCGCTTCGAGCCAGGCCAGCTCCAGGGCAAGGGCGCGCACCAGGGTGTCCAGGGCCCGGACCCGCGGCGGCAGGGTCTGCGCGTCCAGCCGGGCAGCGATCCGCCGGGCCATCGCTTGGCGTTCCAAGGCCGCGTCCAGGGCCTCCTGGGCCTGCATCATGGCGGGATCCCCTTCGGGGACCGGGGCGAGGGGAAGAGAGGCAGCCTCCTGCGGATCGTTCTGCAATCCGTCTCCATCGGGTGGGGGAGGCTGGAGTTGCTCCCGCAGGCCCTCCAGGGTGGCCCGTCGCTGTTCCAGTTCCAGGGCGGTCTGCTCGCGTCGCTGGGTCAGTTCCGAGAGCCTCTCCTCGAGGCCGCTGATGTTCCGTTCCGCGGGGACCGGGTTCAGCAGTGGGGGCAGCTCCCGGCCGATCCGGGCCGAGGTCTCTTCCAGGATCCCCGGCAGTTCCCGGGCCGATTCGGCCCGCTCCAGCGCCCCGCGGATGCGCTGCGCCGCCGCATGCTCCGTCTCCAGGGCACGGTTCCACAGGGTCTGGGCCGGTCCTTCCGTCCCTTCGGCCTGCGCGGCAAGGGATTCCGTGGGGCTTTGTTCCAGCCATGTCTCACCGGGTGCGGTGTCGATGACCCTCAGCAGGGGATCGAGGGTCTCGACAGCGGTGCCCAGTTCTGCGCGCATCGTCTCCACTGCGGCCCGATCGAGCCCGGCTTCCGGGTCTGCCTCCTGGGCCCCCAGTATCCGGGGGAGGATCAGTAGCAGAAGGAAAAGGAGATGGAGGGCAGGGCGCATCGATGGTCTTCCTCGGAGTGGCGGCGCCCAGTTTCGGTGGGTTGCCGGGGGCTGGCAAGCCCCCGGTCGCTGACGGGCCGGCCACCCCCGGGTTATCCTCCGCCCTTTCCGGGCGGCGCGCCGCAGCCTCAGGTACAGGTGTCCACGATGAAGAAGCAGAAGCCTACGTCCGCCATCCGCCGCCGGCCGCGCACCGTCTCCCTGGTGCTGGGCTCCGGTGGCGCCCGGGGATTGGCCCACATCGGCGTGATCCGCGAACTGGAGGCCCAGGGCTATGAGGTGCGCGCCATCGCCGGGAGCTCCATGGGGGCCCTGGTGGGCGGGATCTACGCCCTGGGGGAGCTGGAGACCTATGCCGAGTGGGTGCAGGGCCTGAGTCAGTCCGATGTGCTGGGTCTGCTGGACTGGAGTTTCTCGGGGGGCGGCCTGATCCGGGGGGAGAAGCTGATCCGCAAGCTGCGGGACCTGGTGGGGGAGCGGGATATCGAACACCTGCCCATCGACTACACCGCGGTGGCGGTGGACATCGAGCGGGGGCGGGAGGTCTGGATGAGCGAGGGGACGTTGTTCGACGCCATCCGGGCCTCCATCGCCATCCCGGCGGTGTTCACGCCCCACCGCTACCAGGGGCGCACCCTGGTGGACGGCGGGCTGCTCAACCCCGTGCCCGTGGCACCGACGCTGCGCACCTTCACGGATCTCACCATCGTGGTGGACGTGAACGGTCCGGCGCCGGAGGCGGAGGACGGGGTGGAGGCCGACCCAAGGGAAGGGGAGGGGGACGAAGACCGTCTGGGTCTGCTGGAGCGGATGCGGGGGTATGTGGAGTCCCTGGGGGGGGAGAGCACCCCCAGGGCGGCGGAGGGCATGGCCCTGTCGGAGGTGCTGATGCGGTCCCTGGACACCATGCAAGCGGCCATCACCCGCCAGCACCTGGCGGTCTTCCGCCCCGATCTGGTGATCAGCGTGCCCAAGAATGTGTGCATGATCCACGAGTTCCACCGTGCGCAGCCGGTGATCGAGCTGGGGCAGCGCCTGGCGCGGGAGAACCTGGAGGGGATGGCCCATCGGGCGCCTTCCCGGCTCTAGCCGATGAGTGCTCTTCCTTCGGGTGTGGGGGACCGGGTCGCCCGTGGCGGGACGCCGTGGATACCTCCCTGTAGGCTTGCGCGCCGCTTCCCTGCGGCGCACACCCGCCACGGGCGACCCGGTCCCCCGCTCCGGCCGTTTGGCGGGACGCCGTGGATGCCTCCGTGCAGGCTTGCGCGCCGCCTCCCTGCGGCGCACCGTCGCCAGGGTCCCCCGTCCAACGCAAAGCGCCCGGGCTGGACCCGGGCGCTGCGTCTTTCCTGAATGGCCCGTGCAGACCTGGGGTCAGCCCAGCCCCTTGACCGATGCCACCAATTCCCCGGCCATCTTCTGGCCGTCGCCGTAGAGCATGCGCGTGTTGTCGGCGTAGAAGAGATGGTTCTCGACCCCGGAGAAACCGGCCCCCTTGCCCCGCTTGATGACGATGACGTTCTGTGCCTCGTCCGCGTTGAGGATGGGCATGCCGTAGATGGGGCTGTCCGGGTTGCTGCGGGCCACGGGGTTGACCACGTCGTTGGCCCCGATCACCACGGCCACGTCCGCCGTCTTGAACTCGTTGTTGATCTCATCCAGGTCGTAGATGAGATCGTAGGGCACGCCGGCCTCGGCCAGGAGCACATTCATGTGTCCGGGCATGCGTCCCGCCACCGGATGGATGGCGAACTTCACATCCACGCCCCGTTCCTGCAGGCGCTGGGTGAGTTCCCAGATCTTGTGCTGCGCCTGGGCCACCGCCATGCCATACCCCGGGACGATGATCACCTTGTTGGCATAGGCCATCATGATGCCGGCGTCGGAGGCCTCGATGGGCTTGAGGGTGCCGGTGACTTCCTCATCGCTCTCGGCAACGGTCTCGCCGAACTGGGAGAACAGCACGTTGGAAAGCGGCCGGTTCATGGCCTTGGCCATGAGCTGGGTGAGCAGGGTGCCGGCGGAACCCACCACCACCCCGGCGATCATCAGCGCGGCGTTGTCCAGCACCAGCCCCTTGAAGCCCACGGCCAGCCCGGTGAGGGCGTTGTACAGGGAGATGATCACCGGCATGTCGGCCCCGCCGATGGGGATGGTCATGAGCACGCCGAAGGCCAGGGCCAGAACCACGAACAACAGGAGCAGGGTGCCGTTCACCTGGCTGCCGCTGAAGGCGATGATCAGGCCCAGCAGCAGCGTCCCCCCCAGGACCCCCAGGTTGATCTTCTGCTGTCGGTCGAAGCGGATGGACTTCTTGATGAGCCCCTGGAGCTTGGCGAAGGCGATGAGCGACCCGGAGAAGGCCACCGAGCCGATGATGACCCCCAGCACGGCGATGAACTGCGTGGTCCAGGCCAGGGTGTCGGCCTGCATCAGGGCGACGATGCCGATCCCGGCGGCGGCGCCGCCGCCCATGCCGTTGTACAGGGCGATCATCTGCGGCATGTCGGTCATGGCCACCCGCTTGCCCGTGTACCAGGCCAGGCTGCCGCCGATGCCGATCCCCAGGAGGATGAGCAGGTAGTTGACAAAGCCCACCACCTCGGGATGCAGGAAGGTGACCACGGTGGCCAGGACCATGCCCCAGCCGGCCCAGACGATGCCGCGCCGGGCGGTGACCGGGGAGGCCATCTGCTTGAGGCCGACGATGAACAGCACCGCCGCCGCGAAGTAGGCGAGATTGATGATGAAGCTCATTTACTGATTCCCCTTGCTGCTCTTGAACATCTCGAGCATGCGTTCCGTCACCACATACCCGCCCACGGCGTTGCCCGCCGCCAGGATCACGGCGACGAAGCCCACCAGCTGCTGCATGCCCGTCTCGGCATGGCCCAGGGCCACCATGGTGCCCACCAGCACGATACCGTGGACGAAGTTGGAGCCGGACATGAGCGGCGTGTGCAGGATCACCGGTACCTTGGAGATCACCTCGTAGCCGGTGAAGGCTGCGAGCATGAAGATATAGAGTGCGACAAAACCCTCGATCATGACTTGGCTCCTTCGATCAGGCTGCGGGTCGCCTCATGCCGGATGGCCCCTTCGTGGGTCAGGCAGCTCTGGGCGATGACCTCATCGTCCCAGTTCAGCTCCAGCCGGCCCTCGGGCAGCATGGGGGTGAGGAAGTTGAACAGATTCTTGGCGTACATCTCGCTGGCGTGCAGCGGTACCTGGCTGGCCACGTTCTCCGGCCCGTGGATGGTCACGCCGCCACGGGTGACGGTCTTGCCTGGCTTGGTGAGTTCGCAATTGCCCCCGCTCTCCGCCGCCAGATCGATGATGACCGCCCCGGGCTTCATGCCCGAGACCATCTTCTGGGGGATCAGCACCGGGGCCTGGCGGCCGGGCACGGCGGCGGTGGTGATGAGCACGTCCGCCTGGGCGACATGCCGGGCCAGGGCCTCCTGCTGCTGCGCCTTCTCCTCGTCGGTGAGCTCCCGGGCGTAGCCCCCCTCGCCCTCGGCCTTCACCCCCAGATCGATGAACCGGGCCCCCAGGGATTCCACCTGCTCCCGGGTGGCCGCGCGCACGTCGTAGGCCTCCACCTGGGCCCCCAGGCGGCGGGCAGTGGCGATGGCCTGCAGCCCCGCCACCCCGGCGCCGATGACCATCACCTTGGCGGGCCGGATGGTCCCGGCGGCGGTGGTGAGCATGGGGAAGAAGCGGCAGGACAGGTCGGCCCCCATGAGGGCGGCCTTGTAGCCCGCCACCGCGGCCTGGGAGGAGAGGGCATCCATGTTCTGGGCGCGGGAGATGCGGGGGATCAGCTCCATGGCGAAGGCGCTGATCTTCTTCTTCTGCAGGGCCTGGACCACGTCGGGATGCCGGTGGGCATGGAAGAAGCCGACCATCAGCGCCCCGTCCTTCATCTGGTTCACCTCCTCCACGGTGGGCGGCGCCACCTTCACCACCACGTCCGCCTCACCGAGGAGCGCCCCGGCGTCCTCCACCACGCGGGCCTCGGTGTAGGTCGCGTCCGGGAAGTGGGCCTCGCTGCCCGCCCCCTTCTGGAGAAGCACCTCGATGCCCGTCTGGGCGAACCGGGCCGCCACCGAAGGGTCCAGGGCGACCCGCCGCTCGCCGCGGGTGTTCTCTTTGGGAATGGCTAGTTTGATCGGCATGGCTGTACTCCGTCTGCCCGTGCAGGGGTGATGGCCAGATAAAGCAAGGCATGGTAGCGGAATTTTCAAGGGCTTTGAACAAGCCCCGTCCCATGGCCGCAGGCCGGATGATGAGGCAAAGTGGACTCCGGGGATGCCCTCGCCATCATCGATGTTAGCGGCTTGATAATTGCTTTCTTGGCGGGATTGGGGCACAGTCCGACGGTGTCGGTATAACCTTTCGGAGGGACGAGGGGTGTACGAGCTCACACAACAGGTGCTGCGCACCGATGCCTCGGGCATGCCGATGGAATGGATCGACTATCAGCAGGCCGTGCGGCTCTATCACGCCGGGCAGGTGGCCTATGCCTGTGGCTCTGTGCTCTATCGCGTGCACGGCGGCGTCAATGCCCGAACCGGCCGACGCAGCGAGGTGGAGGTCAATTCCATCCTCGCCACCTTCGGCACCAACAAGGCCATCCACGGGGCCTACGTACCGCCCCTGAACAACGCGGCCCTGTTCCGGCGCGACGCCTTCCTCTGCCTCTATTGCGGCGAGCGCTTCCGTGCCCGCGACCTGTCGCGGGACCACGTCACGCCCCTGAGCCAGGGCGGGGCCGATCACTGGGTCAACGTGGTCACCGCCTGCAAGCGCTGCAACAACCACAAGGCGGGCCATACCCCGGAACAGGCGGGTATGCAGTTGCTGGCCGTGCCCTTCGTCCCCACCCACGCCGAATACATCTACCTGCAGGGACGCCGTGTACTGGCGGACCAGATGGAGTTCCTGCAGGCCCATTTCCCCCGAACCAGCCCCTTGAGGCGGCGTCCGCTACAGTAGGGGCGGGGGACACCTGAACAAGAGGCTGCGCGCGAGCAGTCCCGCCCCTCAAACCCTGGTGAATCGATGCCCGTCGGTTTACAGTCATGCCTTGCGCCTATGGGGGAGGATGGATATGGCGGTCGAGGTCTACAGAGAGGCCCACGCGCCCGGACTGACCGGGACGCGCGCTGGCGGGGATTCCACGGACTCCCCCGGGCTCTCCACAAACCAGAACACAGAAAACGCGATGAGCTATATCGGCGAGCCGGATTATCGTCACGGGAGTCCGCAGACGCTGGGGATCCTGATCACCAACCTGGGGACACCCGATGCGCCGACACCGCAGGCCCTCAAACGCTATCTCAAGGAATTCCTCTGGGATCCCCGCGTGGTGGAATTCCCCCGCGTCCTCTGGTGGTTGCTGCTCCACGGCGTCATCCTCAACACCCGTCCCCGCAAGAGCGCGGCCAAGTACGCCCGCATCTGGGGCGAACAGGGTTCGCCGCTGCTGAGCATCACCCGCGCCCAGGGGCATGCCGTGGCCGAGCGGGTGGCCCGGCGCATGTACGGCCCGGTGAAGGTGGCCGTGGCCATGCGCTACGGCAACCCCTCGATCCCCGCCGGTCTGGAGGCGCTGCGCCGGGCCGGGGCGAGGCGCCTGCTCGTCCTGCCCCTGTACCCGCAGTACGCCGCCTCCACCACCGGCTCCACCTTCGACGCCGTCTCCCATGAACTCAATCGCTGGCGCTGGGTACCGGAGACGCGTTTCGTCACCGGTTATCACAGTGACCCCGCCTACATCGAGGCCCTGGCCGCCAGCATCCGGGAGCACTGGGCCCAACAGGGCCGCGGCGAACACCTGCTGTTCTCCTTCCACGGCATCCCCAGGAGTTACCTGGACCAGGGAGACCCCTACCACTGTTATTGCCAGACCACCGCCCGCCTGGTGGCGGAACGCCTGGACCTTTCCGAAGACGGCTGGGAGGTGACCTTCCAGTCCCGCTTCGGCAAGCAGCAGTGGCTCACCCCCTACACCCTGGATACCATCCAGGGCCTGCCCGAGCGGGGGGTGAAGTCCCTGGACGTGGTCTGTCCGGGCTTCTCCGCCGACTGCCTGGAGACCCTGGAGGAGATCGCCGACGAGAGCCGTGAGGCCTTCCTGGAGGCCGGCGGGGAGCGGTTCAGCTACGTCCCCGCCCTCAACACCCGGGAGGACCATGCCGACGCCCTGGCCGAGCTGATCCTGCGCCATGTGCAGGGCTGGCCGGAGGCCGACGAGAACTACGATGCCCAGGCCCTGCGGGAGGCCGGCGAACTGGCGCGGGCCCGGGCCCTGGCCATGGGCGCCAAGAATTGATCGGTGCCCTGATCATCGGCGATGAGCTCCTCTCGGGCAAACGCCGGGACCGGCACATGGCCTTCCTCATCGAGGCCCTGGCCCGGCGCGGCCTGGAGCTCTCCTTCGTGCGTTTCGTGGGGGACGAGGCCGGCCTGCTGACGGACAACCTGCGCCAGACCCTGGCCATGGAGGGGGCGGTGGTGTTCTGCTTCGGCGGCATCGGCGCCACCCCCGACGATCGTACCCGGCAGTGCCTGGCGCAGGCGGCGGGTGTGTCCCTGACCCCTCACCCCGGGGCCGTGGCCCTCCTGGAGGAACGCTTCGGGGAGGCGGCCCATCCCCACCGCATCCGCATGGCCCACCTGCCGGCGGGGGCCGAACTGATCCCCAATCCCGTCAACCGCATCCCGGGGTTCAGCTTCCGGCATCACCACTGTGTGCCGGGTTTCCCCAACATGGCCTGGCCCATGGTGGAGTGGGTGCTGGACACCCATTACCCGCATCTGTTCCATCACATGCCCATGGTGGAGCGCCTGATCCGGATCTCCGGGACCCCGGAGTCGGATCTGGTGCCCGTGATGGAGTCCCTGATGGCGGAGTTTCCCGGGGTCCGGCTCTCCAGTCTGCCTTCCACGCGAAGTGGTTGCCGGGAGGTGGAAATGGGGGTGAAGGGGGTTGCGGATGAGGTGGTCAGGGCGATGCAGTATCTGTGTCAGGCCCTGGATGCGGAGGGGAGGGTCTGGGCCGAGTTGCCGCCAGGGAGCCTTCCCGGCAGCCCGCGGGACTGAGCGGGATGGGAGGTTCGGTGGGCGCGTGAAGCGGGGGGAGGGGCCTCCCCCCGCGGTTTCCATACCGTCGTGCTTAACGGAACAGGCTGATGCGCTTCATCACCCAGTCCTGGCGCACCCGATAGTGATACAGGCCGGCGGCGATGTGGACCACGATCAGCGCGGCGATCGCCAGCCCCACGGCCATGTGGGCCTGGAACAGAAGCTCCGCCAGG
>JBKGXY010000036.1:0-18053 GCA_046546415.1 Ectothiorhodospira sp. | reverse complement strand
AGACGTAGGCGGGGCCGCCGCCCATGTAGATGGACAGACCGATGGTCTCCAGGATCTCGTCCCGGGTGGCGCCGTACTTCACCGCGGCCTTGGCATGGAAGGCGATGCAACCGTCGCAGCGGATGGCGATGCCGATGGCCAGGGCCATCAGTTCCTTCTGCTTGCAGGAGAGGGCGCCGTCCACGGAGACGGCCCGGTCCAGGCCGGCGAACTGCTTGGCCACGTCCGGGACGCCCTTGCCCACCTGCTGCATGAGGCCGGCCAGGTCATCGGCGGTTCGATTCCAGTCTTTGTACATGAAAAGGCTCCTGTGCACAGGATCTACCCGTGCGTGGGTTGGGTGAATCGGTATAGGGATCCGGGGTGGGGCCCGGGTCAGGTCTCCGTCGCCTCGCCCTGCCCCTGCGCAGCGGTGAGGCGCTCCCTGTCTCCGGCGGTGGACTCGACGCAGATGCGGGCCGGGACCACCTGCCGTTCCAGCAACTGACGCGCCGGGCAGGCGTAGTAGGCGGAGAGAAGATCCAGGTTGGCGTAGAGGTATTCCTCCGCCCGCTGGGGGTAGGCCCGGGTGCTGACGCTGCCCACATGGGCCAGGTTGATGGCGCCGCCGTGGAACAGGCCGCTGTGCCAGTGCAGGTCGTCCTGTCCCGGGGGCTGCACCGATTCCAGCACCAGCATGTGGGGATAGGCCCGCTTGGGGGGGTGCGGATGCGCCCGGGGCCGGGGATAGGCGATCACGTCCAGCAGGCGATAGGGCTGGCCTTCCTTGCGGAAGGCCCCATTGAAGGAGACGATGGAAAGATAGATCTCCTCCCCGATGCGACGACGCAGGTCCTCCACCAGGCGATGATAGCCCGGCGAGGGCCAGACCTGACCCCGGGGGGAGGCGGCGTCCGCCTCCGCCTGTGTCGGTTGGATTTGACGGGACATCGCGCCTTTCTCCATCACCCTGCCCCGCCGTGCGCAGCGGGAACTCTCCCCCTATTCTACTGGGGAATACCGACGCGGCGCGACCGTCCGGCAGGAACCGCTCAGGACATCAGCATTGCCCGCAGGCCCGCCTCGTCCAGGAGATGCAGGGTGTCCCCCTCCACGCTCAGCAACCCCCGATCCCGCAGGCGGGCCAGGATGCGCGAGAGGGTCTCGGGCTTCATGGAAAGACGCGAGGCAATCACCTGCTTGGGGGCGTTCAGGTGAACACGCCCGGGCTGCCCCCCGCCGTGGGCCAGGAGATAGGCCACGAGACGGTGCGTGGCGTTGTGCAGGGTGAGCTCATCGATATGGTTCAGCAGGTCGTGGATGCGCCGGCTCAGTGCCCCCAGGAGCTTGAGGGCCAGACCGGGGGATTCCTCCAGGAGACCCAGGAAGCAGCTGTTGTCGAAGATCACCAGTTCGGTCCCGATCAGGGGGGTGGCGTTCACCGGGTAACGGGCCTCGTCCATGAACAGGACGGCCTCGGCGAAGAGCTGGCCCGTCTGGATCACCTCCACCACCTTCTCGTCCCCCTCGCGGGAGAGGAGGTAGAGCTTGACCGCGCCGGACTTCACGAAGAAGAAATGGGAGGCGGGATCCCCCTGGGCGAAGAGGGATTCCCCCGCCCGGCAGTGGCGCACCCGCAGGCTGTCGCGCACGCGGACCAGCTGGTCCGGGTCCAGGGGTTCGAACAGGTGCAGGCGTTGCAGTTCTTCCAGGGTCATGGTCCGGAGGCCGTTTTGCGCGATCGCATTCGATGCTGCGCCGTTCCCTACGGGATGCGCAAGTTCCGGGGGCCTTTCAGAGCGGGGCCCTCCGTCGGGATTTCCCCAGCTTCACGGCGGTGTCCACACCTCGTAAACGGGCAGCGCGGTGCTGTCAAGGGTTGACAGGCGGATTGCCAGGATCGATTTAATTATATTAAAAACAATTGGTTGCGAAAAATGATCATCCTTTGACCAATCTGTCACGAGACCCGGCAGGACCTGGGTTTAGGGACGCTTCCTACATTTTGCCCACAGACTTTTCCACAGGTTCTGTGGATGGCCCCGGAACGGACCCCCGGGGCCTTCTCCTCAGGCCGCGCCCACGGCCCGGGCGGCATCCCCCACCGGGTCGTCGCCGGTGAGGCGCAGGTCGAAACGCTCCTGCAGCAGGGCGAAGACGTTGGGGGTGATGAAGGCCGGCGGGGTGGGCCCCAGGGTGATCCCCTTCACGTCCAGGCTCAGCAGGGTGAGCAGCACCGCCACCGCCTTCTGCTCGAACCAGCTGATCACCAGGCTCAGGGGCAGTTCGTTCACGTTACAGTCCAGGGCCTCGGCCAGGGCGGTGGCCACGCGGATGGCACCAAAGGCATCGTTGCACTGGCCCATGTCCAGCAGCCGTGGCAGGCCCAGGTGGCTGCCGTACTCGTGGTCGCGGATGCGGAACTTGCCGCAGCCCAGGGTGAGGATGAAGCTGTCCTGGGGCGTGGCCCGGGCGTACTCGCTGAAGTAGTTGCGCCCCTTGGCGGCGCCATCGCAGCCGCCGATGACGAAGAACCGGCGGATGCGGCCGGCGTGGACCGCATCCAGCAGGGTTTGGGCCTGGTCCAGGATCACGCTGTGGTGGAAGCCCACGGTGGATTTCCCCATCACCTGTTCCTGGCAGGGGGCACAGCGGCGGGCGGCCTCGATGAGCGGCGTGAAGTCCCCGTCGGTGATGCGCTGACCCTGGGGCACGGCGGTGGCACGGGTGGTGAACAGGCGGTCGCGGTAGCTCTCGGGGGGGATGAGGACACAGTTGGTGGTCCCCAGCACCGGACCGGGGAAGCGGTCGAACTCCCGCTTCTGGTTCTGCCAGGCCCCGCCGAAGTGTCCGGCCAGGTTGGGGTGCTGGTGCAGGCGGGGATACATATGGGCCGGCAGCATCTCGCCGTGGGTGTAGACCTGGATCTCCGTGCCCTCCACCTGCTGCAGCAGGTCCCACAGGTCCAGCAGGTCATGGCCCGTCACCAAAATGCCCGGACCGGCGCGGGTGCCCTCGGTGACCGTGGCCGGCTCGGGCTGGCCGAAGCGGTTCACATGGCCCCGGTCCAGCATCTCCATGACCTTCAGGTTCTGCCGGCCGCATTCCATGCACAGCTCCAGCAGGGTGTCCGGATCGAAGTTGACGTTGGTCATGGTGGCGAACAGGGCCTCCTCCATGAAGGCGGCCACGCCATCATCGGATTCCCCCAGGCGGCGGGCATGATGGGCATAGGCGGCCATGCCCTTGAGGCCGTAGAGCAGCAGTTCCTGAAGGGATTGCACGTCCGCATCCTTGCCGCAGGTCCCGGGGGCGGTGACGCAGGCGGTCTGACGGAAGGTCTGTTCACACTGATTGCAGAACATGGGGCACTCCTGGCGGGCCATTGATTGTGCGGCGCAGTCTCCCGGGACCGATCCCGGGGGGCCTTGATCCCGGTCAAGGCATCCCTGCCCCAGCCCTTTCCCTGCCCCAACCCCAAAGGCTGTACAGGGACCGGATCGCCTCGCAACCCGCCGTGCACACAAGGATTTCCCCAGGTCTCCATGGGCCCGGATCCAAGGCGGATGATGGGCCTTGATCTGTCAAGACTTGACATGCCCGGTCCGTCGCGCATCCATCCTTTTTCATCAAAACAAGGACTTAGGTAGTCATGGTCATTTTGTGATCAATCTGTTTCAAGTGCATGAAGGGCGCGGCCTTGCGCCGGATTCGGACACGTTGCCCACAGACTTTTCCACAGGTTCTGTGGATGGGTTCCCTTCGCGTCACCCGGGCTGGATCCCGGACCCGCCGGGTCCGCCCGGTATGGGATCGGACCCCCCTACGTACTCTTACGGATGCCGGGGGCACGGGGGGCTTCCTATGCTGTACTCAACCCCCGGCACCGGGGCGGACTGCCCTTTCCATACCCATCCGCGAGGACACCCCCATGACCACCAAGACCGCTTCCGCCGCCGGCATCGCCGGCGCCTTCTCCCTGGCCCTGGCCGGGGCCCTCTACAGCCCGCAGGCCGAGGCCGGCCAGGACGACATGGAGAAGTGCTACGGCGTCTCACCGGCGGGTGAGAATGATTGCGCTGCCGGCCCGGGCACCACCTGCGCGGGCACCTCCACCGTGGACTATCAGGGCAACGCCTGGACCCTGGTCCCGGCGGGGACCTGCGAGGACATCACCCTGCCCGGCGACCGCCACGGCAGCCTGGAACCGCTGGACCGGGATCTGCCCTCGTCCTCCTGAACCACCACCACCGGGGAGCACCACCCATGACACACCATGCGAACGCCTCCCGGGTTGCCCGCCCGGTCCCGGCTGCGGCCGGGGCCGGGCTCAAACCGGCCCACCTGAGGAGCATCCTGGAAGAGCACCCGCCCGTGGGCTGGTTCGAGGTCCACGCGGAGAACTACATGGGGGATGGCGGACCCCCGCACCATGCCCTGGAGGCCATCCGCCGGGACTATCCCCTGTCCCTGCACGGGGTGGGGCTTTCCATCGGCGGGGCCGGCCCCCTGGACCGGGAGCACCTGGGTCGTCTGGCGGCCCTGGTGAACCGCTACGAGCCGGGCCTGTTCTCGGAGCACCTGGCCTGGTCCACCCATGACACAGGCTATCTGAACGATCTGCTGCCCCTGCCCTATAACGCGGAGACCCTGGAACGGGTCTGCGGGCATGTGCAGCAGGTCCAGGACCTGCTGGGGCGGCCCATGCTGCTGGAAAACCCCTCCAGCTATTTCATCCTGGAGGGGGCCACCCTGGAAGAAACCGAATTCCTGGAGACGGTGGCAAGGCGCACCGGCTGCGGCCTGCTCCTGGATGTGAACAACGTGCAGGTCTCGGCCGTGAACAACGGCTTCGACCCCCTCTCCTACCTGGAGGACTTCCCGCTTTGGTTTGTGGAGGAGATCCATGTAGCCGGCCACGACCGCCAGGAGGATGCGACCGGGGCCCCCCTGCTCATCGACACCCATGACCGGCCGGTGCACCCGGACGTCTGGGGGCTGCTGGAACGGGTCCTGGCACAGACCGGTCCCCGCCCCGTACTGGTGGAATGGGACAGCCGGATCCCGCCCTGGGAGGAACTGATGTCCGAGGCGTGGCGGGCGCAGGCCTTCCTGGACTACACCCTCATCAAGGGGGAGGATCGTCATGCCATCGCAAGCTGAATTCCAGACCCGGTTCACCCGTGCCCTGCACGACCAGGGACCGCCGCCCCCCGGCCTTCTGGCGCAGGACCCGGCCGTAGCCACGAGCCGGTTCAATGTCCACCGGAACAACCTCCATGCGGGCCTGATGGAGACCCTGGCGGCCGCCTATCCCGTGGTGCAGCGTCTGGTGGGGGAGGCCTTCTTCCGGGGCATGGCCCGAGCCTTCGTCGTCCGACACCTTCCGGATACACCGGTGCTGCTCCACTATGGAAGCGCCTTCCCGGATTTTATCGCCGCATTCCCCCCGGCCGCTTCCCTGCCCTATCTGGCGGACGTGGCCCGCATCGACCGGGCCTGGCTGCAGGCCTGGCATGCCGCCGACGCCACCCCGATGGACCCGGGGCAGTGGGCCGGGGTCGACCCCCGGGACAGTCCCCGACTCCGCTTTACGCTGCATCCCTCGCTTGAGGTACTGGAATCCCCCTGGCCGGCCCGGGAGATCTGGCAGACCAACCGCCACGACCACCCTCCGCGCCCCGTGGACGCATCCGGACCCCAGATCACCCTGGTCTGCCGTCCGGGGCTGGAGGTGAAGGTGCATCCGGCACCGGCGGGCATGCACCCGCTGGTCCGGGCCCTGGCCTGCGGGGCCCCCCTGGAGGCCGCCGCCACCCACGCCGCCCGGGTGCGTACCGACATGGACCTGGTGGCCTGCCTGCGTGCCCTGCTGGAGGCCGGGGGGATCACCGGCATCCGCCCGGACGGGGAGCGGCCGTCATGAGCCCTCCGGGGTGGCATCGCCTCGCCGGAATCACCCGGGGCGCCCTGCGTCCCCTTTGGCATCTGCCCCCATCGTTCACGGCCCTGGTGCTGCGCATCGCCGTGGCGATCCCCTTCTGGCGTTCCGGGCTCACCAAGTGGGAGGGCCCCGGCCAACTCTCCCCGGGGGCCCTCTGGCTGTTCGAGAACGAATTCCGCCTGCATCTGCTGGGGCAGACCTTTCCCATGCCCCTGCCCGTACTCACGGCCCACCTGGCTGCCGTCGCCGAGATCCTGCTGCCCGTGCTGCTGGTGCTGGGCCTGGGCACACGCGCGGCGGCCCTGGGGCTGCTGCTCATGACGGGGGTGATCCAGCTCACCCTGCCCGGCGCCTGGGCCAGCCATCACCTGCCCTGGGCGGCCCTGCTCCTGGGGATCCTGACCTGGGGGCCAGGACGGTTCTCTCTGGACCACGCGCTCCTCCAGGGCCTACAGTCGATGCGGCGGAAACCGCCGGGAGGATGATCCCATGGCCAGCCAGCCCCTGACCCTTCCGCGGCGCCGGACTCCCACTCGCCCCGCCCCCCCGGGGCTCGCCCTGCTCCTGCACAGCCTGGTGCTGGTAAGCCTCTACTATGCCGTCGCCCTGTGGGGATTCGTCTTCACCCCGGACCCCAGCGGGGTGCCCCTGGTCTGGCCGGCCACCGGGGTCGGACTGGCCCTGGTCCTTCTCCATGGTCCGGCCCTGCTCCCGGCGGCGGCTCTCGCCGCCGGCCTGGTGAGCTGGCAGTTCCATATGGAGATGATGCCCCTGCTGCAGGCCCTGGGCACGGTGGCCGCCACCCTGGCCGGCATGGCCCTGGGGGCCTGGCTGCTCCTGGGCCTGGGGTTCTCGCCGCGCCTGGAACGGGTGCGGGATTCGGGGCTGCTGCTGGGGGTGGGGGCGCTCACTGCCTCCGCCCTGGCGGCGGGCGCCGGGGCCTGGGGCCTGGCCCTGGGTATCCGCGAGCTGGACTTCGCGGGCACCTGGTGGCTGTGCTGGATGGCGGATCTCACGGGGCTGATGCTGGTCACCCCCGCCCTGCTCACCTGGCTGGACCCCCGGGCCCCGCCCCTGAGGGAGTGGGGCATGCCCCTGCTGCTGACCGGGATCACGGTATCGGTAACCGCCCTCACCTATTCCCCCCTGCTGCCTCCGGCGGTGGCCATGCCCCTGTCCTATGCCGTGTTTCCGGCGATCCTGTTCTCTGCCCTGCGCTGCCCCCTGCGGATCACCACCGGGCTGATCCTGGTGACCGGGGCCATCGCCCTCTCCGGCACCGGCCTCGGTTTCGGCCCCTTCGCCGACATGGGACAGGCCACGCGACTGCTGTCGCTCAACGCCCAGCTGGCCCTGCTGGTGGTCACCGGCCTGCTCCTGGCGGCCCTGCGGGCCGAACGGGAAACGGAGCGGGCCCGGGCCCGGCGCCATCTTGACGATCTGGCCCGAGCCAGCCGACTGAGCACCCTGGGGTCCCTCGCCTCGGGACTGGCCCACGAACTGAACCAGCCCCTGTGCGCCGTGAGCAGCTATGCCCAGGCCAGCCGCCGGCTTCTGGCCCGGGGCCGCATGGGGGATCTGGCCGACACCCTGGTGCGATTGGAAGCGGGGACGCACCGCGCAGCGGAGACGGTGCGCCAGATGCGGGCCTTTGCCGCAGGCCAGGCACCGCCCCGTCAGACCCTGGATCCGGAGGCCCTGGTGCGGGATGTGGAGGCGCTGCTGCGGCCGGAGATGCAACGGCGCGGGGTGCGCCTGGTGGTGGAGTTCCCCGGCGATACCCCGACACCCCAGGGGGCGCCGCTTCAGGTGCAACAGGTGCTCATGAACCTATTGCACAATGCCATGGAGGCAGCCGAGGGGGGGCATCCGTCGGAGGTGCGCCTGATCGTCTCCCGGGAGGAAACATCACTGGCATTCACGGTGCGCGATACCGGCCCGGGCATCCCGCCGGAGAGGCTGGAGCGGCTCTTCGAGCCCTTCGCCACCTGGAAGAGCGGCGGTCTGGGTCTGGGGCTGTCCATCAGCCGCGACCTGGCGGAGGCCCACGGCGGTCGCCTCACCGCCCACAACGCCCCCCAGGGCGGGGCCGTGTTCCGCTTCGAACTGCCCCTGGACCGCGGGGGCTCCGCCCTCGGAAAGCCCCATGCCTGAAGAATCCCCGGGACCGGATCGCTGCGCCCGTTCATGGTGCCCGCTTTCAGGCCCAAGGGTGGCCGTCGCAGGTGCCGGCACCTCCCCGGGCACCCCGCCGCATCGGGATTGTCCCCAACCCCCCACACCCCTCCAAAGACCGGAACGACCGGCCCGAGCACTGTCAAGACGGGACAGCACATCGGTTTCAGGAGATCAGGGTTTATTTTGAAAACAATCACTTGGAAAATAATGAACAAAAAATAACCATTCTGTTCAAGGGCGGTGTGATATCCGGGCTGCGGGAGGTTTCGGACATTTTTCGCACAGCTTTATCCACAGGTTTTGTGGAAAGTGTCCCCCGGCATGCCGGCCCGTCTGCCTTCAAAGGAACGGGCAGGCTCACCATCGGGGCCGATAGCCGCGACGCACCTTCTCCCGCACCAGTCGCTCCATGGCGGCCCGGGCCGCCCCAAGGTCGGGGAAGGGTTCACTGCGCTGCTGACCGCCCCGCTGGCCGAGGCGGCCCCACTCCCTCACCAGCACCACGGCGTCGAAGAAGTCCCCCCGCAGGGTGACCCGGTAGACCCTGCGCTGGTTCAGGCCCGGATCCGTCTTGACGAGTTCGATGCTTTCCTGGGGGACGGGGGTCAAGGGCATCTCCAAGGGGGGCCGTCAGGGTCATTGCCACGGGATCGGCGCCATTATGCCATCCACATCGGGCCCTCGCCCCCGCTGCCCCGGTGCGGGATTTGGGCGACCCGGGGCGGGTGGCCTATACTCCGCCGCAATCCGACCCGTTCCCACAAGGATCCTCGCATGGCTCATTCCCTGACCACTGCCACCTGGTTCTGGCTGCTGGTGCCCATGCCGGCGCTGGTGCTGCTCTCCCTGATCAGCCTCGTTCTCCATGGTCTGCGGGGGGCGCGCTCATGAACACCGGGGTGGACGTGAACTTCGCGTTGCTGGCCACCCTGGTGGCCTACCTGATCCTCATGGTGCTGGTGGGCCTGGCGGCCTATCGCTTCACCCACAGCCTGGCGGACTACATCCTGGGCGGCCGCCGCCTGGGGGCGGGCACCGCCGCCCTCTCCGCCGGGGCCTCGGACATGAGCGGATGGCTGCTCCTGGGGCTGCCGGGCGCGGTCTTCGCCTCGGGCATGAACCAGATCTGGATCGCCGTGGGGCTGACCATCGGCGCCTACCTCAACTGGCAGTTCGTGGCCGACCGGCTGCGGCGCCTGACCTTCGCGGCCCGGGATTCCATCACCATCCCCGCCTACTTCGAGAACCGCTTCCGGGATGACACCTCCGCCTTGCGGGTGGTGGCGGCGCTGGTGATCCTGATGTTCTTCACCTTCTACACCTCCGCCGGGCTGGTGGCGGCGGGCACCCTCTTCGAGGGGACCTTCGGCGTCGACTACCGCCTCGCCCTGGCGGTGGGGGCCGCGGTGATCCTGGTCTACACCCTCCTGGGGGGGTTCCTGGCGGTGAGCTGGACCGACTTCATCCAGGGTGTGCTCATGTTCATCGCCCTCATCGTGGTGCCCGTGATCACCCTGAGCCATATGGGCGGCTGGGCCGAGGTCACGCGGCAGGTGGGCGAACTGGACGCCGGCGCCCTGGATGCCCTGCACGATACGGGGATCTTCGGCATCGTCTCCCTCATGGCCTGGGGCCTGGGCTACTTCGGCCAGCCCCATATCCTCACCCGGTTCATGGCCATGCGCAGCCCCGGGGACATCCCCCTGGCCCGCTTCATCGGCATCACCTGGATGGTGGTGGCCCTGTTCGGGGCCATCTTCACGGGCTTTGTGGGCATGGCCTACTTCGGCGAGGCGGGCCTGGACAACCCCGAGACGGTGTTCATCCTGCTGATCCAGTCCCTGTTCAACCCCTGGGTGGCGGGCGCGCTCATCGCCGCGGTGCTGGCGGCCATCATGAGCACCATCGACTCCCAGTTGCTGGTGTCCTCCTCGGCCCTGTCGGAGGACTTCTACAAGCGTTTCCTGCGGCCCCGTGCGGGGGATACCGAACTGGTGTGGATCGGCCGCGCCACGGTGCTGGGCATCGGCGTGGTGGCCACCCTGCTGGCCCTGGACCCGGAGGCGGCGGTACTGGACCTGGTGGCCTACGCCTGGGCCGGGTTCGGGGCCGCCTTCGGTCCGGTGATCCTCCTCTCGGTGTTCTGGCGCCGGGCCACCCGCAACGGCGCCCTGGCGGGGATCCTCACCGGTGCCCTGACGGTGCTGGTGTGGAAACCCCTGGAGGGGGGGATCTTCGACATGTACGAGATCCTGCCCGGGTTCCTCCTGGCCACCCTGGCCATGATCGCCTTCAGCTTCGTGGGGCGCGGCCCCTCGCCGGAGATGCTGCAGGAGTTCGACGGGGTGCGCAGGGACATGCAGGGATCATAGGTCCACACCCTGCGCCGGGTAGGCGATCCGGGGCCGGTACACGGGCCCCTGGGGCGTGCTCACCGACTCCACCAGCCAGCACCGGCGCACCGGCCAGGTGAGCGGTTCCACCGGGGTCGGCGGCACGGGGTGGCGCACCCGGCGTGCCAGGGTGACATGGGGGCACCAGGGGCGTGTCTCCGGGGGGTGGCCGCACGCCTCCTGCAGGGCGGCGGCCAGATCCCCCGCCAGGGCGGCCAGGGTTTCCGCCGGCTCCACATCCCCGAGCCAGAGGACCCGCGGGCCGGGAAACATCCCCAGGCCCCGGAGACGGAAGTCGAAGGGCGGGAAGACCACCCGGCGGGCGGCCGTCTCCAGGCAGCGAAGCGGTGCCGCGTCCGCCTGACCCACGAAGACCAGGGTCAGATGCAGGTTGGCCGCGGGTACGGGGCGGCCGCCGTGCACCGCCCGCCCCGGGGCCCGGGCCAGGATCTCCCGGCGCAGGGCGTCATCGGGCCAGAGGGCGAAGAAGACCCGCCGCCCGCGTGCTCCGGCGGGTGGGACGGCATCCCCTGCGGTGGGGCTCGCGTCTCCTGCCATGGGCTCGTCTCCCAATCGTGTTCGCCGGGTCCGCCCGGCCCCATGCATCCTCAAGGAGGACCAGCATAGATGATCCGGCCCCATCCCATCTCCCGCACCTTCAGTCGCCTGGCCGGCGCCGCCACGGCCCTGGTGGCCCTGGCGGCCATCGGTCTCTCCCTGTGGATGCTCAGCGCCGACACCCGGCCCCTGGAGATCCACCATGACCGGGCCGATGGGGTGCCGCTGACGGTGTTCGCCCCGCCTGGGGCGGAGTCCGCCCCCGTGGCGGTCATCGGCCATGGCTTTGCCGGTTCGCGGCAGATGATGCAGCCCCTGGCCATCACCCTGGCCCGCCATGGCTACCTGGCGGTGACCTTCGATTTCCCCGGCCACGGCGGCAACGCCCGGCCCTTCGTGCCGGACCTCAGCGACGAGACAGAGCGCCGGGCGCGTCTGCGCCGGGCCCTGGATGCGGCGGTGGCCCACGCCCGGGGCCTGCCCCAGGCCGGCGGGGGGATGGCCCTGCTGGGGCATTCCATGGCCGGGGATATCCTGCTGGACTATGCCGGGGACCATCCGCGGCAGGTGGCCGCCAGCGTGCTGGTGTCGCCGTACATCTCCGGAGATACCCGACTGGAGGGGCTGTCGAACCTGCTGTTCGTCTTCGGGGAATGGGAACCCGCCGCCCTGCGCGAGCCGGCCCTGGCCGCCTTCCCGGTGGCGCCGGAGGCCGTGCGCCCGGGGGTCACCCACGGCGATCCGGAGCGGGGGGACGCCCGCCGCCTGGCCGTGGCCCCGGACGTGGAACACATCGGCGTGCTCTACTCCGGGACCATGCAGGAGGAGGCCCTGGCCTGGCTGCAGGCGGCCCTGCCGGTGCCGGCCACGCCGGAGGACACCGGCGGTGTGACCCGCTGGGGGCCCTGGCTGGGGCTGCTGTTTGGCGGCATCCTGCTGCTGGCCCGGCCCCTGTCCGCCCTGCTGCCCCGCGTCGCCTCGCCACCGGCGGGGGCGGGCCTGTCCTGGGGGCGGCTCCTGCCCCTGGCGGTGGTCCCGGCGGTGCTGACCCCGCTGCTGCTGTGGCCGGTGCCCCTGGGGGGCCTGCCGCTGCTGCTGTCGGACTACCTGGCCCTGCACTTCGCGGTCTATGGCGGCATCACCTGGCTCCTGCTGATGGCGCTGCAGCGGCGTACCGGGACCGTGTTCCCCTTCCGGGGACCAGGGCGCAACAGGGGCCGGCTGCTGGTGGCCGCGATAGCCGCCGGGCTCTATGCCACCTTCGCCTTCGGGCTGCCCATCCATGTCTTTGTCACCGGCTACCTGCCGGGGGCGGAGCGGCTGGCGGTCCTGCCCCTGATCCTGGCGGGGACCTTGCTTTTCTTCACCGCCGATGCCTGGCTCACCCGCGGCGCCGGGGCCGCCCCCTGGGGCTACGCCGGCACCAAGGTGCTGCTCCTGATCTCCCTCATGGGGGCGGTGGCCCTGCGCCTGGAGGATCTGTTCTTCCTGGTGATCATCCTCCCGGCCATGGCGGTGTTCCTGCTGGTGTACGGCCTGATCGACCGCTGGACCTGGCGGGCCACGGGGCATCCGCTGCCCGGGGCCCTCGCCGTGGCCTTCGCCCTGGCCTGGGGGATGGGGGTGACCTTTCCCCTGGTGTCGGGCTGACCCCCATCGAGGGCGGGCGAAGGATCCTCCCCCGGCCTGCGATGGGGCGATGGTCAGCACGGGCTTTCCCCATGGACCGGCTTGGGTTAGCTTCTGATCCAGCAGAACGTATCCGTTTCCTTCGAATCCGGAGCCATCGATGCACAAGCGAATCGTGACCCTCACCCTCAACCCGGCCGTGGACGCCTCCTGCACCACGGACAAGGTGCGGGCCGTGCACAAGGTGCGCACCACCAACGAGCGCTATGACCCCGGCGGCGGCGGCATCAACGTGGCCCGGGTGCTGAATGAGCTGGGGGCGGGGAGCTTCGCCGTCTACCTGGCCGGGGGCAGCCCCGGGGACGTGCTGGACGAGCTGGTGGCGGAGGCGGGGGTCATGGCCCACCGGGTGCATATCCGCGAGGACTCCCGGGTGAGCCATGTGGTGTACGAATCCAGTTCCGGCCAGGAATTCCGCTTCACGCCGGAGGGGCCCAGCATCCACCCCCAGGAGTGGCAGGCGGCCCTGGATTTCATCGACATGCTGGAGTTCGACTATGTGGTGGCCAGCGGCAGCCTGCCCCGGGGCGCACCGGTGGATGTCTATGCCCGCCTGGCCACCCTGGTGAAGCGCCGTGGGGCCCGCATGGTGCTGGATACCTCGGGGCCGGCCCTGGAGGCGGCCTTGGAGGAAGGGGTCTACATGGTCAAGCCCAGCCGCGGGGAGTTCGCCGCCCTCATGGGGCGCAGCCTGGAGGACCCCGCGGAACTGGAGGTGGCGGCCCGGGAACGCGTGGCTTCCGGGGACACGGAGATCCTGGCCATCACCCTGGGCCACGACGGGGCCGTACTGGCCACCCGGGACACCTTCCACCGCCTGGCCACCCCGAAGGTCACCGCCCGCAGCGCCGTGGGCGCGGGGGACAGCTTCGTGGCGGGCATGACCTTCGGGCTCTCCCGGGGGGAGTCCGTACAGCGGGCCTTCGCCCTGGGCGTGGCGGCGGGCACCGCCACCGTGCTCACCTCCGGCACGGAGCTTTGCCATAAATCGGACATCGACCACTACTGGCAGATGCTGTGCAGGGACCTCGGGTGCTGAGGACGCGCCCCGGCGGCTTTCGGCCCGCCCCTTTCAGACGGGTTCCGGGCGCGGCCGGATCAGGCCCTCCCGACGCCCGTTCCACTCCTCCAGCCAGGAGGGAAACGCTTCGGCCGGCATGGCCGGGGCGATGAAATAGCCCTGGGCACGATCGCAGCCCAGATCCCGCATCAGGTTCCAGTCCTCCGTGCTCTCCACCCCCTCGGCGGTGGTGTGCATCCCCAGCTTGCGGGCCATGCGCAGGCTGGCCTCGGCGATGGCCCGCCGGGCCGGATCACGGGTGGCCCCGTGGACGAAGCCCCGATCCAGCTTGAGCTCATCGAAGGGAGCCTGCAGCAGCTGGGCCAGGGAGGAGTGTCCGGTGCCGAAGTCGTCGATGGACAGGCTCGCCCCCTTGAGCCGCAGCCGGGTGAGGATGTCCAGGGAGAGCAGGCGGTCCCGCGCCAGCATGCGCTCGGTGAGTTCCAGGCAGAGGCAGTTGATGGGCACGCCCGCCTCCCGGGCCGTATGCTGCACCACATCCGGCAGGCCCAGGACGTGCAGATTGGTGGCGGAGATGTTCACCGCCATGTGCAGATCCAGGCCCAGTTCCAGCCAGGCACGGCAGGTGGCCAGGGCCCCCCGCAGCACGCGCATGGTGAGTTCGTCCATGAGCCCGTGGGCCTCCATGAGATCCAGGAACTGATCGGGCATCAGCAGGCCGTAGCAGGGGTGATCCCAGCGCACCAGGGCCTCCACGCCCACCAGTTCCCCGGTGTCCATGCGCACCTTGGGCTGGAAGTGGAGGACCAGCTCGTCCTCGTACACCGCCTGCCACAGGGCCTCCGCCTGGTGGGTCAGCCGGTCCCCTTCCTCCCCGTCCCCCTCCACGGCCCGCATGGCGGCCAGCACCTCCCGAAGCTGTTCCAGGTGCACGGGCTTCTTCAGCGGGGGCAGGATGTTCAGTCCCCGGGCGGCGGCCACGTTCCGGGCCGTGCGCAGGATGCGTTCCTCCGTACCGCTGACCAGGGCCACCGCGCCCGTGAAGCCGATGCAGGCCAGGTTGCGCACCAGCTCCACCCCGTCCATCTCCGGCATCTGCAGATCCAGGAGCACGAGTTCCGGCCAGTCGTCGCGGGCATCATCCAGGGCCAGGAGGAGTTCATGGGGCTGCTCGAAGGCACGCACCCGGGTGTAGCCCAGCTCCCCCAGTTGATGGGTCAGGAGCCGGAGTACGAAGGGGTCGTCGTCGACGATGAAGACTTGCATGGAGGGGCCTCCTCATGGCCTCAGGGGCTGATTCCGTCTTGATGGGTGTCGATCCAGTGCTCCAGGTGCCCCACGGCACGGTCCAGATCCCGGATCTGCCGTCGCAGGGTGCTGTCCTCGCTGCCCTCTTCCAGGGCCTCGATGCGGGCGCACAGAACGGCAATGGGGGTGGCTCCCACGGAGCGCGCCGCCGACTTGAACTGGTGGGCCGTGTCGATGAGGGTCCGCGTGTCGCCCCGATCCAGGGCCCGGTGGAGACGTTCCAGTCGCTCCCGGCAGCTGCGTCTGAACAGACCGACGAATTCCTCCACGGCCTGAGGATCCGTACCCACCACCGCCTGCAGCACCCCCAGGTCCAGCCCCGGCGTCTCGTCCCCGGGGGGGGATGGCGGGGAGACCGGGGCGGTCGCCCCTTCCGTGAGGACCGGCCCCTGCACGGTGACATGGCGTTTCAGGGCCGCGTGGAGCCGGCGCAGGGTGATGGGTTTGCGCAGATAGCCATCGATGTCGTGCTCGCCGCTGGTCCAGAGGGTGGGCTCTCGGGCGTCCGCCGTGGTCATGAGGATCGGGGTGCGGGGATGCCCCCCCTCCATCTCACGGCCACGCAGGGCACTCACCAGCGCCCAGCCCTCCATGCCCGGCATGTGCAGATCCGACAGGACCGCGGCATAGCGACCCGGCGCCCAGAGCCCCAGGGCCTGCTCTGCGTCCCCCGCCACATCGGCGACATGCCCCAACATGGCCAGCTGGCGCACAAGGACGTTCTGATTGATCGGGTCGTCCTCCACCACCAGTACCCGTCCCCCCTCGCCGCGATCCCATTCCCCATCCGGGATCGCGGGCCGCCGACCCTCCAGGGCATCGGTGAAACCCCGCCCCTCGGTCGAACGACCCGCCAGGAGGGTGACCGCCCGCACCAGGGTGCGGCGCCTGGAGATGGGGCCCTCCTTCAGGGTCAGATCCCCACCCGGACCCTGCACGTACAGGCCCTCTCCGGGCACGATCAGGATCCGCCCCATGATCCCCCATGCACCGGATATGCGCGGTTCAGAGGCCGGATCCCTTCCGGGAGGCAGACGCTGCACCAGGAGGCGCATGGCACCCGTCTCCGGGAGGGCCTCCAGCGCTTCCAGGTGGGGGATCACCCGCACCGTGGCCCCGGCCCGGGCCAGTGCCGCGCGCTTCTCGGCGAGTGCCGGCCCCTCGGGGATGAGCAGGAGGCATTCCACGCCCTGCAACAGGGCGCTCCCATCGGCCGCGTCATCCCGGGAGACGATCTCCAGGGGCAGCCGCACGCGGAACTCGGCCCCTTCCCCGGGCGCCGTCTCCACGCGGATGTCCCCCCCCATGAGCCGCACCAGCCGCTCGCAGATGGCCAGGCCCAGGCCCGAGCCGCCGTAGCGGCGGGTGATGGAGGTCTCGGCCTGGGTGAACATGGAGAAGAGACGCCCCAGGCTGGCGGGATCCATGCCGATGCCGTTGTCCTTCACCGTGAGCACCAGCCAGTCCTTCTCCCCCCCCCCTGGCCGTATCCAGATGCACGTGCACCCGCCCCCGCTGCCCCGTCCGGCGGGCACTGAACTTCACGGCATTGCCCGCCAGGTTGTAGAGGATCTGGCGCAGGCGCACGGGATCGGACCAGATCCGGTCGGGCACCTCCGGGTCCACCGTCAGATCCAGGTCCACGGACTGCTTGGCCGCCATCGCCGTCATGGAGACGCAGACCCCTTCCGTCAGCTCCACCACCGGGACCGGGACATGCTCCAGATCCAGCCGTCCGGCCTCCACCCGGGAGAAGTCCAGGATGTCGTCGATGAGGCGCAGCAGGGAGAAGGCGGACTCGCGGGCCGTGGCCACCACCTCCCGTTGATCGTGTTCCAGGTGATCCGCCGCCAGCACGTCCAGCATGCCGATGACGCCGTTCATGGGGGTGCGGATCTCGTGGGTCATGGTGGCCAGGAAGGTCGATTTGGCCCGGTCGGCCGACTCCGCCTCGGCGCGGGCCTGCTCCAGCTCCCGGTTCCGTGCCTCCAATGCCTCTGTGGACCGGATGAGCGCCGCCTCGGCCTCCTTGTGACGGGTGATGTCCAGCACGAATCCATCCAGGAGGGGGCTTCCGTCCTCCTGGATCCCCGCAGCCGTGCCCCGCTCATGGACCCAGCGGATCCCGCCGTCGCGATGGCGGATGCGGTATTCCAGATCCCAGGCGCTTCCCGACGCCACCGCCCCCAGGATCACCTCCTCCACCCGATCCCGGTCCTCCTCGTGGAGGACACTGGCGTAACTGCGCACCCGGTTGCCGATGAAATCCTCCACCGGATAGCCGGTGAGGCCCTCGGCGTTGGCCGTCATCCGGCGCATGGTCCAGTGGGGGTCCAGGACACAGCGGTAGGTGACGCCGGGCATGTGGGCCAGCAGCGGCTCCCGGCTCTCCCGGCGATGATGGATCGCCTCCCAGAGTCCCAGTACCTGCTCCGCATCCAGGCTGCCTTCCCGGGCCAGGTGACCGGCCAGATCGGGAAAATGCGTCCTGAAATCGTCCCATAGTTGCGCTGCGCGCGAGCTATCCATCTCCCTTCCCTTGCCGTGGGGCGTATCGCGTCCCGGATGGTTCCTGTTCAACGGCGATGGTGCACTGTCCCCTTGATCTTGATCACAAGTAAGACGTCGACACAACCCCCCGCCAGTGGATCACCCCATGCCCAATGGGTTCGCAGCGGGTCAGTCGCCTGCGATCCGGTCCACCAGCGGATCCAGTGCCGAGGCCTCGGCCAGGCCCAGGTAATCCGCCAGAGGTTCGGCGAGCCGTTCCCACTCGGCGCAGGTCAGCCGGGTGTTGTCCTCCGCCGCCAGGGCCCGCAGGGCCAGCTTGAGGGCCACCACCAGATCGGGGGCATCGGCATGGGCCAGGGTCTCCAGATTCGCCACCCGGTACTGCCCCTCGATGGCCTCGGTGACCGCCCCCGGGACATGCCATTGGCGGGTCACCAGGGCCGCAAGGCGGGCGTGGTGGACACCGCAGGCC
>JBKGXY010000035.1:0-18088 GCA_046546415.1 Ectothiorhodospira sp. | reverse complement strand
CAGCACCCGCAGCACCTTCCAGGCCGGCCGGGTCTCCCCCGGGGGCTGTGCGGCCCCGGCCACGCTCTGCCAACGTCCCTCGACGTTGACATAGGTGCCCGAGGTCTCGGCGAAGGTGGAGACCGGCAGCAGCACGTGGGCCACGCGCTTGAGGCCCTCCCCGATGAATGGGGTCAGGGCGGCCACAAAGGCCGCCGAACCCAGGGCCTTCATGACCCGGGCCGGATCCTCACAGTCCCTATCCGGCTCCACGTTCAGCAGCAGGCAGCCCTTGAGGCCCGGCTGCAGCCATTGCGCCGGTGTCTGCCCCGCCGCATCCAGGGATTCGCCCGCAGGGCCGCGGTGCGCCACGGCGCCGGAGAGCCAGGCCCCGGCGGTATTCCCCCCGTCCGGAAGATACCCCAGGGTGGCCCCGGTGGCATCACAGAGCAGCCCGGCCAGGGCCCGCAATAGGGCGAATTGGGGATGGGCATGGGCCTGCACCCCCAGGAGGACGCGGGCACCCTCCCCGTCCGCCAGGGCCTGGGCCATGGCCTGGACCGTCTCGTCCGTCCGGGCTGCCTGCAGCAGCGCCTCGAACCCCTTGGGCGCGTTGCGTCCGGCCCGCTCCAGGGCGGCACGGGCCACGCCCGCCAGGGCCAGGACCATGCCCCGGGGATCGGCGCTTACCGTCTCGCCGACGGGGAAGTTAAAGGGCACCTGACGGGGGTTGATGGCCATGACCCGGGCGCCGGCCAGGGCCGCCTTGCGCAGACGGTGGCCCGCCAGGGGCTGGTCCTTGCGGATCTCCGAACCCACCAGCAGGCAGGCCCGGCTGGACTCCAGGGCCTCCAGGGCATCCCCCAGATAGGGGAACAGCGGGGCCCGGTCCTGATCGCTGAAATCGGCCTGACGCAGGCGGTGATCCAGGTTGTGGATCCCCAGACCCCGCAGCCATTGCTGCGCCAGATAGAGCTCCTCGACGCTGGCCTGGGGGGACAGCAGGGCGCCACAGGCCCCGGCCGGCTGCCCCCGCAGCCCTTCCACCGCCCGTGCCAGGGCGGTCTCCCAGTCGGTGGTCACCCACTGGTCCCCCTCGCGGATCATGGGGGCGGTGAGCCGGTCGGGGGCTGCCAGGCCGGTATAGCTGAAGCGGTCCCGGTCGGAGATCCAGGTCTCGTTCACCGCCTCGTTGCGCCGGGGCACGACGCGCATGACCCGGCCGTTGTAGGTGTGCAGGTAAAGGTTGGAGCCCACCCCATCATGGGGCGCCACGCTGGCGTGCTGCACCAGGTCCCAGGCCCGGTAGGTGAAACGGGAGGGCTTGGCGGTCAGGGCCCCCACGGGGCACAGATCGATGACGTTGCCGGAGAGCTCGGAGGTGACCGACTTCTCCACGAAGGTACCGATCTCCATGAACTCACCGCGGCCGGTGGCCCCCAGCTCCCGCAGGCCGGCGATCTCCTCGCCGAAGCGCACGCAGCGGGTGCAGTGGATGCAGCGGGTCATCTCCGTGGCGATGAGGGGACCGATGTCCTTGTCCTTCACCGCCCGCTTGGCCTCGCTGTAGCGGGAGATGTCCTCCCCATAGCCCATGGACACGTCCTGGAGCTCGCACTCCCCGCCCTGGTCGCACACGGGGCAGTCCAGGGGGTGATTGATGAGCAGGAACTCCATGGTGGCCTTCTGCGCCGCCAGGGCCTTGGGGGAGCGGGTCCACACGCGCATGCCCTCGGCCACGGGGGTGGCGCAGGCGGGCATGGGCTTGGGCGCCTTCTCCACCTCCACCAGGCACATGCGGCAGTTGGCGGCCACCGACAGCTTGTCGTGGTAACAGAACCGGGGGATGCGGATCCCCACCTCGTCCGTCACCCGGATCAGCATGGCCCCCTTCTTCGCCTTCAGGGGGATGCCGTCCACCTCGATGTTGACCAGATCCTCACTCATGCTCTGCTTCCCGTTGCACCCATCGGCACGCGTCAGGCCGCGTCGGCCACCATGCTGCGGCCATGCTCGATGTAGTATTGGAATTCGTGCCGGAAGTGCTTGACGAAACTGCGCACCGGCATCGCCGCGGCATCCCCCAGGGCGCAGATGGTGCGCCCCTCGATCTTGCCGGCCACCTCGTCCAGGCGTTCCAGGTCCTCCATGCGGCCCCGACCCTCGACGATGCGGGTGACCATGCGGTAGAGCCAGCCGGTACCCTCGCGACAGGGGGTGCACTGGCCGCAGGACTCGGAGAAGTAGAACCGGGAGATCCGCTGCAGGGCCCTGACCATGTCGGTGGTCTCGTCCATGACGATGACCGCCCCGGAACCCAGCATGGAGCCGGCCCGGACGATGCCGTCGTAGTCCATGGTGGCCTCCAGCATGGTCTCGGCCGGCACCACCGGGACGGAAGATCCGCCGGGGATCACCGCCTTGAGGCGGCGTCCCTTCCACACCCCCCCGGCCATCTCCAGGAGATCCCGGAAGGGGATGCCCATGGGCACCTCGTAGTTGCCGGGCCGCTCCACATGGCCGGAGACGGAAAAGAGCTTCTCGCCCCCGCTGCGCTCCACGCCCAGGCCGGCGAACCACTCGGCCCCCTCCCGGAGGACCGCGGGTACCGAGGCCAGGGTCTCGGTGTTGTTGATGGTGGTGGGGCGACCGTAGAGGCCGAAGTTGGCCGGGAACGGCGGCTTGTAGCGCGGCATGCCCTTCTTGCCCTCCAGGGATTCCAGCAGGGCCGTCTCCTCTCCGCAGATGTAGGCCCCGGCCCCCAGGGTGGGATAGAGATCGAAGTCCACCCCGGAGCCCAGGATATCCCTGCCCAGCCAGCCGTGCTCATAGGCCTCCTTCACCGCCTGGAAGAACCGCCGGTAGGGCTCATCCAGGAACTCGCCACGCATGTAGTTGTACCCCACCGTGGCATCCATGGCGTACCCCGCAATGGCCATCCCCTCCACCAGGGCATGGGGGTTGAAACGCAGGATATCCCGATCCTTGCAGGTGCCCGGTTCGGATTCGTCCGAGTTGCAGACCAGGTAGTTCTGTCCGCCAGAGCCCCGGGGCATGAAACCCCACTTGACGCCCGCCGGGAAGCCGGCCCCGCCGCGGCCACGCAGGTTGGCCTTCTTCACCTCCTCGATGACCGCCTCGCGGCTCATCTTTTCCTTGAGGACCTTTTCCAGGGCCTTGTACCCGCCCACCTTGAGATAGTTCTCGTAGGTCCAGGGCTCCTCGAACCCGCGGGTGGTCATGCAGACGCGATTCACCATGGCGGCCTACTCCAGGGAGTCGAGGATCTCATCCACCTTCTCGGGGGTGAGATGCTCGTGGTAAACGTGGTCCACCTGCATCATGGGCGCGCCGCAGCAAGCCGCCAGGCATTCCTCCTCGCGCTTGAGGAAGAAACGGCCATCGGGGGTGGACTCCCCCAACCGGATACCCAATCGTTTCTCGATATGGGCCAGGATGCGGTCACCGCCCCGCAGCATGCAGGAGATGTTGGTGCACACGGAGATGGTGTGACGCCCCACCGGCTCCAGTTCGAACATGGAATAGAAACTGGCCACCTCGTAGATGGCGATCTCGGGCATGCCGATGTAGTCCGCCACCGCGTCCATGAGCTCCGTGGTCAGGTGGCCATGCTCGTGTTGCACGGCCCGCAGGGCCCCCAGCACGGCGGACTGTCGCCGGTCCTGCGGAAACCGCGAGAGCCAGTCGTCGATCTCGTTGCGCGCGTGAACGCCCAACAGGTCGGACTTGCGTCGGGTCGGATTCTCAGCCATCAGCGATCGATCTCCCCAAAGACGATATCCAGGCTGCCGATGAGGGTGACCACGTCGGCCAGCATGTGTCCGCGGCTCATCTCGTCCAGCGCCGACAGATGGGCGAACCCCGGGGCCCGCACCTTCACGCGGTAGGGCTTGTTGGCCCCGTCGGAGATCAGGTAGACGCCGAACTCGCCCTTGGGGTGCTCCACCGCCGCATAGGTCTCACCAGCAGGTACGCACATCCCCTCAGTGAAGAGCTTGAAGTGGTGGATGAGGGACTCCATGTCCGCCTTCATCTCCTCCCGCGGCGGCGGGGCGATCTTGCGATCGTCCACCATCACCGGGCCCGGGTTCGCACGCAGCCAATCCACGCACTGACGGATGATGCGGTTGGACTGGCGCATCTCCTCCATCCGCACCAGATAGCGGTCGTAGGAATCGCCGTTGACCCCTACGGGGATATCGAACTCCAGGCGGTCATAGACCTCATAGGGCTGCTTCCTGCGCAGATCCCATTCCACCCCGGAGCCGCGCAGCATGGGGCCGGTGAAGCCCAGTTGCAGGGCCCGCTCGGGGCTGACCACACCGACGCCCACGGTGCGCTGACGCCAGATGCGATTCTCCGTCAGCAGGGTCTCGTACTCATCCACCTTGCGCGGGAAGCGCTCGGTGAAGGCCTCGATGAAATCCAGCAGCGAGCCCTGGCGGTCCGCGTTGATCCGCTCCACCTGCGCCTCGCTCTTCCAGCGGGACGGCAGATACTGGGGCATGGTCCCGGGCAGATCCCGGGCGACGCC
Organism: Ectothiorhodospira sp.; assembly: GCA_046546415.1. Lineage (GTDB taxonomy): Bacteria > Pseudomonadota > Gammaproteobacteria > Ectothiorhodospirales > Ectothiorhodospiraceae > Ectothiorhodospira. The sequence continues at coordinate 13,554 of JBKGXY010000035.1, read as the reverse complement.
GCCGGGGCGATAGTAGGTGGCGTGCATGCGCGATCCGCTCACCGCCTCATAGCAGTCCACCAGGTCCTCGCGCTCACGCAGGCAGTAGAGGAACATGCTCATGGCACCCACATCCAGGGCATGGGCCCCCAGCCAGAGCAGGTGATTGAGCAGCCGGGTGATCTCGTCGTACATCACGCGGATGTACTGGGCCCGCAGCGGGGGCCGGATGCCCAGCAGGCGCTCCAGGGCCAGCACGTATCCATGCTCGTTACACATCATGGACACGTAATCCAGGCGATCCATGTAGCCGATGCTCTGGTTGTAGGGCTTGTCCTCCGCCAGTTTCTCGGTGGCCCGGTGCAGCAGGCCGATATGGGGGTCGGCGCGCTCCACCACCTCCCCGTCCATCTCCAGCACCAGGCGCAGTACGCCGTGGGCCGCCGGATGCTGGGGACCGAAGTTGAGGGTGTAGTTGCGGATCTCAGGCATCGGTGGACCTCCCGTCGGGCGCGTCGTCCAGATAGCGGTGATCCTCCCGGATCACCCGGGGCACCAGCACGCGGGGCTGGATGCTCACCGGCTGATAGACCACCCGCTGCTGCTCGGGGTCGTAGCGCATCTCCACATGTCCCACCAGGGGGAAATCCTTGCGGAAGGGATGCCCCACGAAGCCGTAGTCGGTGAGGATGCGGCGCAGGTCCGGGTGGCCCTCGAATACGATGCCGTACAGATCAAAGGCCTCGCGCTCGAACCAGTCGGCGCTGCGCCACACCTCCACCACCGACGGCACGGCGGGGAAATCATCCTCGGCGCAGAAGACCTTTACCCGCAGCCGATGGTTATGGCGCACGGAGAGCAGGTGGTAGGCCACGGCGAACCGCGGGCCGTCCCAGGTGCCGCCGACGGGGGCCTCATCGAAGGTGAAACGCCCCGAAGTGGCCTTCTCCACGCCCCGGCTGTACCCCTCGCCGCTGCTGGATTCGGTGGCCCATTCGGTGACCCCGTAGGCCATGTAGTCCACGCCGCACACGTCCATCAACTGCTCGAAGGCCAGATCCGGATCGTCCCGCAGGGTCCTGGCCACCTCCGGCAGGGCATCCGGCGCCACGCGCAGGGTCAGTTCCCCGCAGGCGCGGTCCAGCCCCTGCAACCGGTCCCCGAATCGTTCTTCCAGGCACGCGGCCAGTCTGTCGAGTTTCTCGCTCATCTTGAGATCCCGGCTGAGGATGCCCGCTCAGCGGGCGATGGTGTTGGTGCGTCGGATCTTGTTCTGCAGTTGCAGAATGCCGTACAGGAGCGCCTCGGCCGTGGGCGGGCAGCCCGGGACATAGATATCCACGGGGACGATGCGGTCGCACCCCCTCACCACCGAATACGAATAGTGGTAGTAGCCGCCCCCATTGGCGCATGACCCCATGGAGATGACCCATCGGGGCTCGGGCATCTGGTCGTAGACCCTCCGCAGGGCGGGGGCCATCTTGTTCACCAGGGTGCCGGCCACGATCATCACGTCGGACTGACGCGGACTCGGGCGGAAGATGATCCCGAAGCGGTCCAGGTCGTAGCGGGCAGCCCCGGCGTGCATCATCTCCACGGCACAGCAGGCCAGGCCGAAGGTCATGGGCCAGAGCGATCCCGTGCGGGCCCAGTTGATCAGTTTATCTGCCGACGTGGTGACGAACCCTTTTTCAAGGACGCCTTCTATTCCCATTCCAGGGCCCCCTTCTTCCACTCATAGATGAAACCGATCACCAGGATGCCCAGAAACAGGCCCATGGCGAGCAGCCCGTACAGGCCGATGGTGTCCAGCGCCACGGCCCAGGGAAAGAGAAACGCGATTTCCAGATCGAAGATGATAAAGAGGATGGCGATCAGGTAGAACCTGACGTCGAATTTCATGCGGGAGTCTTCGAAGGCCTCGAAGCCGCACTCGTAGGGGGAGTTCTTGGCGGCGTCCGGGCGATGCGGCCCGATCGCCATGCCCAGGGCAAGGGGCACGACACCCACGAGCAGGCTGATGCCCATGAACACCAGGATAGGCAGGTAGTTTTCGAGCATGGTCCTCTCCCCCCACCTCGCGCTGGCGCACGGAGCGGGCCTTGGTGATTCTTATCGCGCATCCGTCGACCACCCGGACGCATCTTTTTATTAGTTATCGGGGGCGTTATAAAGTGCCCCTCTGAAAAGCCCGAGCGAGTCTATGGCACCCCTCAAAAGGGTGTCAAGTATTAGAATAAAGTAATTCCCGAAACGACAAACGGGGATGAGCGATGCCTTTGCGCTGGCCCGAACGGGCCGCATCGCGACAACGGAAAAGATGGTGCAGATGGCCGGACTCGAACCGGCACGGCTTTCGCCACCGCCCCCTCAAGACGGCGTGTCTACCAATTCCACCACATCTGCACTGGAACCCACGAACCGGGGGATCCCCCCCGGATATACCCCTCAGCCAGGCACGTCATCCGGTATATCGGATTCTTCCCGCTGGGGAGGTTCTGCCGGAGCCTGCTCCTCCACCGTCGATGGGGCCTGGATAAGATCCGCGGCGCTGGGGGCCTCGGGCTGGTGCGCCGCCAGATACGTCAGGACGAGACTGTTGACGATGAAGGCGGTGGCCGTCACGGCCGTGCCCCGGGTGAGCAGGTTGGCTGACCCCCGTGCGCCGAACACGGTAGCCGATGCACCACTACCAAAGGCCGCTCCAGCATCGGCCCCCTTGCCGTGCTGAAGCAGCACAAGTGCAATGAGACCGATGGAAAATAGTACCTGAAAGACCAAAAGAATGCTATAGAGCATGGATCATCCCGCTTGGGCCGCAGCCTTGCAGATGGCAAGGAAATCCGCGGCCTTGAGTGAGGCCCCACCGATCAGGCCACCGTCGATATCCGGCTGGCCGAAGAGTTCGGTGGCGTTGTCGGCCTTGACGCTCCCCCCGTAGAGGATCCGCGCCTTCGCCGCCACCGCGCTGTCCAGGGCATCGATCCGCCCCCGGATGAAGGCATGGACCGCCTGGGCCTGGTCCGGCGTGGCCGTGCGCCCGGTGCCGATGGCCCAGACGGGCTCGTAGGCGATGACCGCCCCTTCCAGAGCGGCGACCCCTTCCAGCTCCAGGACCGCATCCAGCTGGCGACCGATCACCGCCTCGGTGATATCCCGTTCCCGTTCCTCCAGCTGTTCACCCACGCACAGGATGGGCACGAGCCCATGGCGGCGGGCCGCGGCGAACTTGCGCGCGGTGAAGGCATCGTCCTCGCCGTAGAGGGCGCGCCGCTCGGAATGCCCGACGATCACGTACCGGCACCCCAGGTCCCGCAGCATGGCACCGGAGACCTCGCCGGTATAGGCCCCGGCATCCTGATCGGACAGGTCCTGGGCCCCCAGACCGATGGCAGATCCGGTGAGTTTCGCCACCTGTTCCAGATAGACGAAAGGCGGACAGACCGCCACATCGGCGGACAGGTCAGCAACCGGCCCCGCCAGGTCCCGCATCAAGGCCTGATTGGCCTCACGCGAGCCGTTCATCTTCCAGTTTCCAGCAACCAGGGGTCTGCGCATGGCTCCGCTCCGTGAAATGGACCATCCACGTGGAAAAGGCGGAATCCTACCTTCGCCGCCCCGATAAATCAATTTCAACCGGCGGGGGTCGTCAGGCGGCCTCCTCCGCAGCACGGCGCACGGCATCGGCCAATTCCCGGGCCAGACGCCCCACCAGACCTACATCAGCCCCTTCCACCATCACCCGCACCAGGGGCTCGGTGCCTGAAGGACGCAGCAGCACCCGTCCACGGCCCGCCAGGACGGACTCCGCATCCTGTACCGCCTCCTGAACCACCCGCCCCTTCAGCAGCCCACCCCGGGCGGCATCCGCCGTCACCGGGACGTTCACCAGCTTCTGGGGATACTTCTCCATGCCCCGCTGCAACTCCGAGAGCGCCCGGCCGGTCTGGCTCATCACCTGAAGGACCTGCAGGGCGGAGACGATGCCATCGCCGGTGCTGGTGCGATCCAGACAGATGATGTGTCCGGAAGACTCGCCCCCCAGCTGCCACCCCTCCCGCTGGAGTGCCTCCATGACATGACGGTCCCCCACCTTCACCCGGCGGAAGGGGATGCCCACGGCCCCCAGGGCCTGCTCCAGGCCCAGGTTGCTCATGAGGGTACCCACCACCCCTCCCTGCAGGATCCCATCGTGGTGCCGGGCCAGGGCAATGATACACAGGGCCTGGTCACCATCCACCACCTCACCGCGCTCATCCACCAGGATGAGCCGGTCACCGTCGCCATCCAGGGCGATGCCCAGATCCGCGCGGTGTTCCAGGACCGTGCGGCGCAGGTGCTGGGGGTGCAGGGATCCGCATGCCTCGTTGATATTGAACCCATCCGGGTCCACCCCCACCGGGATCACCTCGGCCCCCAGCTCCTCAAAGACATGGGGCGCCACTCCGTAGGTGGCGCCATGGGCACAATCCACCACCAGTTTCAACCCATGTAGCGTCGTGCCGGCCGGGATGGTCCCCTTGCAGAACTCGATGTAGCGTCCCGGGGCATCCCCCACCCGCTCGGCCTTGCCCAGATCCGCCGAATCCACCATGGCCATGGGACGCTCCATCATGGCCTCGATGGCCTCCTCCACGGCATCCGGGAGCTTGCTGCCCGTACTGGAGAAGAACTTGAAACCATTATCGTAATACGGGTTGTGGGAGGCACTGATGACGATGCCCGCCGCAGCCCGGAAGGTGCGGGTAAGATAGGCCACCGCGGGGGTGGGCATGGGACCCAGCAGGCGGATATCCATGCCGGCGGAGGACAGCCCTGCCTCCAGGGCCGATTCAAACAGGTAACCGGAGACCCGGGTATCCTTGCCGATGAGCACGGTCCCACCGTTCTCCCCCCCCAACACCCGTCCCGCGGCCCAGCCGAGGCGCAGGGCGAAATCTGCCGTCATGGGGGCATCACCCACCCGTCCACGGATGCCATCGGTGCCAAAATATCTGCGTTCCTGGGTCATGCGGTTCTTCCCGGTTTCAGGATCCGGACCGGATCATCGTTCTTCCGATGGTAGCATGTCACCGTTCAGGGACTGCAGCACACGCAGGGCGTCACGGGTGGGGGCCACGTCGTGCACCCTGAGGATGCGTGCGCCCCGCTGCGCCGCCCACAGGGCGGCGGCCACGCTGCCGTGGAGTCGCTCCGCAGGGGGGCGTTCCTCCCCCAGCATCCCGGCGATCAGGGTCTTCCGGGACAGGCCCACCAACAGCGGCAGACCATCCACCGAAAGGGTCTCCAGGTGCCGCAACAGGGCCAGGTTATGGGCCAGGGTCTTGCCGAAGCCGAATCCCGGATCCAGGATCAGGCGCTCCCCCCCGATCCCCGCCTCCCGACAGGCGGCCACCCGCTCCGCCAGGAAGGCGCGCACCTCGGCCACCACGTCGTCGTAGCAGGGATCGGCCTGCATGCTCCGGGGGGCACCCTGCATGTGCATGAGGCACACCGGGACATCACTCGCCCCTGCGGCCTCCAGGGCCCCCGGGGCACACAGTGCGCGCACATCGTTGATGAGCCCCGCCCCAGCGGCACAGGCGGCCCGCATCACCTGCGGCTTGCTGGTATCCACGGAGATGGGCACCGGGAGGGCATCCGCCAGGGCCTCCAGCACGGGCATCACCCGTTGCAGTTCCTCCTCCACCGGGACCTCCGCCGCCCCCGGCCGGGTGGATTCCCCGCCGATGTCGATGAAATCGGCCCCTTCCGCCACCATGGCATGTGCCCGGTCCACAGCGGCGGCCACGTCGGCATGGCGTCCCCCATCGGAGAAGGAATCGGGCGTGACGTTGAGGATCCCCATGATGCGCGGGCGGGAGAGGTCCACAAAGTGGCGGGCGAACTGCATCGGATGACCTCGGTGGAAGAAGGAAAGGCCGCCCTTGCCGGACGGCCGTCTAGCAACGCATGAAGCCGCCCGAGGCGGCTTCATGGGGATGGGACTTACGGCGGGATCCTCAGGTCTGGCTCGCGGGGCCCCCGATGACCCCCTTGGCATCCCCCTCACCCTCGTCCTCATCCTGAACCCGGGATCCACCCTCGGGCTCGTTACCATTCCAGTCGTCGGGATCCCGGGGTTCGCGCCCGTCCATGATGTCGTTGATCTGATCCAGATCGATGGTCTCGTACTTGATCAGCGCCCGGGCCATGGTGTGCAGCTTTTCCAGGTGCTCGTTGAGGATGGTCCGGGCCCGCTCGTAGCTCGAGTCGATGACCCGGCGGATCTCCTCGTCGATGGCATGGGCGGTCTCGTCGGACAACTGCTTGTGCTGGGTCACCTGACGACCCAGGAAGACCTCACCCTCATCCTCACCGTAGGCCAGTGGCCCCAGGCGATCCGAGAGCCCCCACTTGGTGACCATGTTGCGGGCGATGGAGGTGGCCCGCTCGATGTCGTTGGAGGCGCCGGTGGTGACCTTGTCCGCCCCGAAGATGATCTCCTCGGCAATACGCCCGCCGAACAGGGAACAGATCTGGCTCTCCAGCCGCGTCTTGCTGTGGCTGTAGCGGTCCTCGTCCGGGAGGAACATGGTCACCCCCAGGGCCCGGCCACGGGGGATGATGCTCACCTTGTAGACCGGGTCGTGCTCGGGCACCAGGCGCCCCACGATGGCGTGTCCCGCCTCATGGTAGGCGGTGAGCTTCTTCTCGTCCTCGCTCATCACCATGGACTTGCGCTCGGCGCCCATCATGATCTTGTCCTTGGCCCGCTCGAAGTCGGTCATCTCCACCAGACGCTTGTTGGCCCGGGCGGCGAACAGGGCCGCCTCATTCACCAGATTGGCCAGATCGGCGCCGGAGAAGCCGGGCGTGCCCCGGGCGATGAGATCGCTGCGCACGTTCTCCGACAGGGGCACCTTGCGCATGTGCACCTTGAGGATCTGCTCGCGGCCGCGCACGTCCGGCAGCGGCACCACCACCTGACGATCGAAGCGCCCGGGACGCAGCAGTGCCGGATCCAGCACGTCGGGCCGGTTGGTGGCGGCGATGACGATGATGCCCTCGCTGCCCTCGAAGCCATCCATCTCCACCAGGAGCTGGTTCAGGGTCTGCTCGCGCTCGTCGTGCCCGCCCCCGAGGCCGGCCCCGCGGTGGCGGCCCACCGCGTCGATCTCGTCGATGAAGATGATGCAGGGGGCGTGCTTCTTGGCCTGCTCGAACATGTCCCGCACACGGGAGGCCCCCACCCCGACGAACATCTCCACGAAATCGGAACCGGAGATGCTGAAGAAGGGCACCTTGGCCTCCCCGGCGATGGCCTTGGCCAGCAGGGTCTTGCCCGTGCCGGGGGAACCCACCATGAGCACCCCCCGGGGGATGGTCCCGCCCAGCTTCTGGAACTTGCTGGGATCGCGCAGGAAGTCCACCAGCTCGGACACCTCCTCCTTGGCCTCGTCACAACCGGCCACGTCGGGGAAGGTGACCTTCACCTGGTCCTCGCTCATCATGCGGGCCTTGCTCTTGCCGAAGGACATGGCCCCCCGGCCACCGGCGCCCCCCTGCATCTGACGCATGAAGTAGATCCACACGGCGATGAGCAGCAGGAAGGGGAACCAGCTGATGAGGATCTCGGTGAGCAGGGAACGCTGGGCGGGTTCGTCCACCCGGATCTCCACGTTGTTGGAGAGCAGGTCACCGATGAGCCCCGGGTCATTGGGGGTATGGGTGGTGAACTGCTCACCGTTGATGCCCTGCCCCTCGATGGTCTTGTCCTCGATGTAGACGCTCTCCACCTGTCCGCGCTTCACCTCCTCCAGGAAGTGGGAATAGGACCAGGAGCGGGTCTCCGTCTGGTTCGGAGTAAAGTTATTGAACACCGACATCAGTACGACGGCAATGACCGCCCAGATAATCAGGTTTTTCACCAGTTCGTTCAAGGGTCTACCTCGACTCGTCCGTCATGTGCATCATGGATCCGACCTTACACCAGTTTGAGGCCCCTCGCCAACGCGTAGACCTCCCGTGAGCGGGCCCGCGAGGCCCCGGGCTTGCGCATCTGCACCTTTTCGAACTGGTCGCGCAACGTCTTCACGTAGGCATCGAACCCTTCGCCCTGGAAGAGTTTGACCAGAAAGTCCCCCCCGGGTTTCAGCGTGCGCACGGCGGTGTCCAGGGCCAGCTCCCCCAGGTACATGGAACGGGGCTGGTCCACCGCATCCACGCCGCTGAGGTTCGGGGCCATGTCCGAGAGCACCAGATCCGCCGGACGGTCGCCCAGGGCCTGCAGGACCGCCCCCAGTACGGCGTCCTCGCAGAAATCCCCCTGGACGAAGTCCACCCCATCCAGCGGATCCATGGGGAGGAGATCCGAGGCCACCACGGCCCCGGCCTTCCCGACCCGGGAAACCGCATACTGACTCCAGCCACCGGGGGCCGCCCCGAGATCCAGAACGCGCATCCCGGGCCGGATGAGGCGGTCCCGCTCATCGATCTCCTGGAGCTTGAAGACGGCCCGGCAGCGCCAGCCGGAATCCCGGGCCTGCCGCACATACCGGTCGCTGAAGTGCTCCCTGAGCCAGCGTTTGCTGCTCTTGCTGCGAGGCATGGATGGAATCTCACGTTGATGGATGAAGCCTGCTGTCGGCCCGGCGGCGGCGTGCTAGACTCCCGCCCTTCGTTTGACGCCTACCGCCCGATTGGAGAACTCCGCCCGACCATGCTCACCGACCGACAGATCAAGCACCTGCGCACCCTGGCCCACGACCGCAAGCCGGTGGTCATGCTGGGCCGCCACGGTCTTACCGAGGCGGTCCTGGAGGAGATCCGGCTGGCCCTGTGGCATCACGAGCTGATCAAGGTGAAGATCCCGGTGGGGGACCGCGACCGGAGGGACATGGCGGTGGCGACGATCTGCGAACAGACCGGTGCCCATCTGGTGCAGCGGGTGGGTCACGTGGCCACCCTGTTCCGGCGCAATCCGGAGAAACCGAGGGTGGAACTGCCCTGATTGAACCCACCCCTCCGCCCCGGGGGATGACAGCACCCGGGCGTGGGGGGGACAACCCCACCCCGCCCATGGGTGCAGATGTATTTCACCGCCACGATCTCGTAGTGTTTCTCCCCGCCGGGGGCGTTGAAGGTGACCTCATCGCCCTCCTCCTTGCCGATGAGGGCCCGGGCGATGGGGGAGCTGACGGAGATCAGGCCCGACTTGATGTCCGCCTCCTCGTCTCCCACGATCTGGTAGCTGACTTCCTTGTCCGTATCCAGATCCACCAGGTCCACCGTGGCACCGAAGACCACCTTGCCATCGGCATTCAGGGTCTTCACATCGATGATCTGGGCATTGGCCAATTTGCCTTCCAGCTCCTTGATGCGCCCCTCGATGAAGCCCTGCTGCTCCCGGGCGGCATGATACTCGGCATTCTCCTTCAGGTCGCCATGCTCACGGGCCTCGGCGATGGCGGCGATGACCCGGGGACGTTCCTCGCTCTTGAGCCGCTGCAGCTCGGCCTTGATCAGTTCGGCCCCACGGACCGTCAGTGGCGTCTTGCTCATGCCAGATTCTCCAGATTTTCCTTGTGCATGGCCTGCAGACAGTAGACATTCTCGTCGGTGAGGTAATCCAGGGCCTCCACCGTGGCGTGGGCACCGGCCAGGGTGGTGGTGTAGGTCACCTTATGCTGCAGGGCCTGACGGCGGATGGTGTAGGAATCGGCGATGGCCTGACGTCCCTCCGTGGTGTTGATGATGAGGTTGATCTCATCGTTCTTGATGCGGTCCACGATGTGGGGGCGCCCCTCGGTCACCTTGTTGATGTGTTCGCAGGCGATGCCCGCGTCCTGCAGGACCTGGGAGGTCCCCTTGGTGGCGACGAGCTGGAACCCCTTGTCCTTCAGGGCACGGGCCAGGGGCACCACCCCCTCCTTGTCGGCGTCGCGCACGCTGATGAAGGCGGTGCCGCTGCTGGGCAGGGTCACCCCGGCCCCCAGCTGGCTCTTGGCGAAGGCCTCCGGGAAGCTTCGGCCCACCCCCATGACCTCTCCCGTGGACTTCATCTCCGGCCCCAGGATGGGGTCGACCCCGGGGAACTTGATGAAGGGGAAGACCGCCTCCTTGACGCAGTAGTATTGCGGCCGGATGGCCCGGGTCACCCCCTGCTCCGCCAGGCTGCGCCCGGCCATGCACCGGGCGGCGATCTTGGCCAGGGGCATGCCGATGGCCTTGGAGACGAACGGCACGGTGCGCGAGGCCCGGGGATTCACCTCCAGCACGAAGATGCGATCCCCCCCCTGGACGGCGAACTGGGTGTTCATCAGGCCCACCACGTTCAGCCCCAGGGCCATCTTGCGCACCTGCTCGGCGATCTGCTCCTGCAGCTCCATGCTCAGGCTGTAGGGGGGCAGGGAGCAGGCGGAGTCGCCGGAGTGCACCCCGGCCTGTTCGATGTGCTGCATGATGCCGCCGATGACCACATCCTTGCCGTCGCAGATGGCATCCACATCCACCTCCACGGCATCGTCCAGGAAGCGGTCCAGCAGCACCGGGGCGTCGTTGGAGACCTGCACGGCATCCCGCATGTAGCGCCGCAGGTCGGTCTCGTTATAGACGATCTCCATGGCCCGTCCGCCCAGCACATAGGAGGGGCGCACCACCACGGGGAAACCGATGGCCTCGGCATGGCGCACCGCCTCCTCCACACTGCGGGCCGTGCGGTTCGGCGGCTGCATCAGGTCCAGTTCGTGGATCAGGTTCTGGAAGCGTTCCCGGTCCTCCGCCAGATCGATGCAATCGGGGGTGGTGCCGATCACCGGGGCGCCGGCGGCCTCCAGGTCCCGGGCCAGCTTCAGGGGGGTCTGCCCGCCGAACTGGATGATGATCCCCTTGGGCTGTTCCAGGTGCACGATCTCCAGCACGTCCTCCAGGGTCAGGGGCTCGAAGAACAGCCGGTCGGAGGTGTCGTAGTCGGTGGAGACGGTCTCCGGGTTGCAGTTGACCATGATGGTCTCGTAGCCGTCCTCGCGCATGGCCAGGGCGGCGTGCACACAGCAGTAGTCGAATTCGATCCCCTGGCCGATGCGGTTGGGCCCGCCGCCCAGGACCATGATCTTCTCCCGGCTGGAGGGCTCGGCCTCGCACTCCTCCTCGTAGCTGGAGTACATGTAGGCCGTGGTGGAGGCGAACTCGGCGGCGCAGGTGTCCACGCGCTTGTACACCGGGTGCACCTTCAGCCCGTGACGGTACTCGCGCACGGTGCGCTCGGTCTCATCCAGCAGGGTGGCCAGACGGCGGTCGGAAAAACCCCGCTGTTTGAGGCGGAACAGGGCCTCGGCATCCAGATCCTTGAGGGCGCGCCCCTTGAGGGACTGCTCCATCTCCACCAGCGCCTGGATCTGGGCCAGGAACCAGGGATCGATCCAGGTCAGTTCGAAGACCTGTTCCTGGGAGTACCCCAGGCGGAAGGCATCGGCCACGTACCAGATGCGCTCGGGGCCCGGGTCGGCCAGGCGGCTGCGCACCAGGGTGTCGGCATCCTCACCGCCCGGATCCACCTTCTCGTTGAGACCGTCATTGCCCGTCTCCAGGCTGCGCAGGGCCTTCTGGAAGGATTCCTGGAAGGTGCGGCCGATGGCCATGGCCTCGCCCACGGACTTCATCTGGGTGGTCAGGCGCGCCTCGGCACTGGGGAACTTCTCGAAGGTGAAGCGTGGGATCTTGGTGACCACATAGTCGATGGAGGGCTCAAAGGAGGCCGGGGTGACCCCGCCGGTGATCTCGTTGCGCAGCTCGTCCAGGGTGAAGCCCACGGCCAGCTTGGCCGCCACCTTGGCGATGGGGAAGCCGGTGGCCTTGGAGGCCAGGGCGGAGGAGCGGGAGACCCGGGGGTTCATCTCGATGACCACCAGGCGGCCGTTCTCCGGGTTCACGGCGAACTGGACATTGGAGCCCCCGGTATCCACGCCGATCTTGCGCAGCACCGCCAGGGAGGCGTCGCGCATGATCTGGTATTCCTTGTCGGTGAGGGTCTGGGCCGGGGCCACGGTGATGGAATCCCCGGTGTGCACCCCCATGGGGTCCAGGTTCTCGATGGAGCAGATGATGATGCAGTTGTCCGCCTGGTCGCGCACCACCTCCATCTCGAATTCCTTCCAGCCCAGGACCGACTCCTCCACCTGCACCTCGTTCACCGGGGAGAGGTCCAGACCGCGCTTGACGATGTCCTCATACTCCTCCCGGTTATAGGCGATGCCGCCCCCGCTGCCCCCCATGGTGAAGGAGGGGCGGATGATCACCGGAAAACCGATCTGTGGCTGGACCCGCTGGGCCTCCTCCCAGCTGTTCACCATATAGGCCACCGGGGAGTCCAGGCCGATCTCCGCCATGGCCTCACGGAAGCGATGTCGGTCCTCCGCCATGTCGATGGCGTCCTCGCTGGCCCCGATGAGCTCCACGCCGTGCTTCTCCAGCACGCCGTGCCGGGCCAGGTCCAGGGCACAGTTCAGGGCCGTCTGCCCTCCCATGGTGGGGAGCACGGCATCGGGCCGTTCCCGCTCGATGATGCGGGCCACCACCTTCCATTCCACCGGTTCGATATAGACGGCATCGGCCATCTCCGGGTCGGTCATGATGGTGGCGGGGTTGGAGTTCACCAGGATGACCCGGTAGCCCTCCTCGCGCAGGGCCTTGCAGGCCTGGGCGCCGGAATAGTCGAACTCGCAGGCCTGACCGATGACGATGGGGCCGGCGCCGAGGATCAGGATGCTCTGAAGGTCGGTTCTCTTGGGCATGGAAGTCTTACCGTGGACGACGCGGCGCGTCGTACGCGCCGGTGGGCGGATGGGGTCGGTTCCCGGTGTCCCGCACGGGGCGGAACCGGCGTCGCTAGGCGCGCCGGGCCTGCATCATGTCGATGAACCGGTCGAACTGGGGCAGCACGTCCCCGGGACCAGGGCTGGCCTCCGGGTGACCCTGGAAACTTGCCGCCGGACGGTCCGTCAGGGCGATCCCCTGCAGGGTGCCGTCGAAGAGGGACCGGAAGGTGGGCCGCACGTGATCCGGCAGCGTGGCATCGTCCAGGGCGAAGCCGTGATTCTGGCTGGAGATCATCACCCGCCCGGTATCCAGGTCCTGCACCGGGTGGTTGGCGCCGTGATGCCCGAACTTCATCTTCACGGAACGGGCGCCGGTGGCCAGCCCCAGGAGCTGATGCCCAAGGCAGATGCCGAACACCGGCACCTGCGCCTCCAGCAGCTCGCGGATGGCCTGGATGGCGTAGTCGCAGGGCTCCGGGTCGCCGGGACCGTTGGAGAGCAGGACGCCGTCCGGCTTCAGGGCCATGACCTCCTGGGCGGGGGTTCGGGCCGGCACCACCGTCACACGACAGCCCCGGTCCACCAGGAGGCGCAGCATGTTGCGCTTGGCGCCGAAATCATAGGCGACCACGTGATAGGGACGGGATTCGGGGGCCGGGCGATGTCCCTGACCCAGGGCCCAGGTGCCCTCGTTCCACTCATAGGGCTGCGCCGTGCTGGCCTGGGAGGCCAGGTCCATCCCCTTGAGCCCCGCAAACCCCCGGGCCTCTTGCAGGGC
>JBKGXY010000034.1:0-18294 GCA_046546415.1 Ectothiorhodospira sp. | reverse complement strand
TCGTCGGTGGGGGTGTCCAGCTCCAGGGCCTTCTCCGTGCCGTGGCCGCGGCGGGATAGGGCCCGCGCCAGTTGCCGCCCGCGCAGGGCCAGCAGGCGCAGCGTGGCCGGGTGGACCCGAAGTTCCTGCTGTCCCCGCAGCCGATGGATGAGGCGCCGGCCGCGGCCCGGGGTGTTCCCCGCCAGGGCCCCGGCGGAGGCCCCGGCGGCGGTGCCGGCCCCCAGGGTGGTCCCCAGGGCCAGGAGATCCACCGCCAGACCCACGGCCGCCCCCACCGCTGCGCCCTCTCCGGTACGCAGGCCGTAGTGGCCCAGCGCCTCGGGGGTGAACAGGTCCAGCCCCCATTGGCCGTCCTCCAGGGGGAGCTGCCGCGCCGCGTAGTCACTGGCCCGGAAACGGTACAGCTCCAGCAGGGCCTCGGCGCATGCCTGCTCGCGGCGGCGGATGCGGGCCTGCAGGTCCGAAAGGGCCTCACCCGTCTGCACCGCCTGTGCCGGCACCGTCAGGGTGCAGGCGGCGGCGTCGATGAGCATCTCGGCCACCAGTTCCGCCGCCGCCCGTTCCAGCCACCCGGCCTCCCGGGTGCGGGCCTCCATGAGGCGGGTGAGGGGATCCCGGTAGCGGTCCAGCAGGCTGCGCAGCTTCTCGTAGAGGCGCAGCTCCTCCTGCAGGTCGTAGACCACCGAGTCGAAGCCGATGACCGCATGCAGGCCAAGGCGTGCCAGGGCCTCCCGCCACTCGGTCTCGCGCGTGCCCGTTCCGGCCACGAAGTTGAGCACCGGCACCAGGGGCCGGGCGCACAGCCCCAGGACACTCAGTTCGTCCCGGTATTTCCCCAGCACGGGCTCTCGGGCGTCGATGACGTAGAGCCCCACATGGCTGGCGCGCAACTGGCGAAGGACCTTGGCCTCCTGTTCGAACCGCTGGACCGCCTCCCCGGATTCCAGGAAGGACTCCAGGGTCTCCGCTCCCGGGGCACGGGCACCGCGCCGGGCCTCCAGCCAGTCCAGGATCCCCGGGGCATCCTCCAGGCCCGGGGTGTCGTAGAGGGCCATCACCGGCTCGCCTTCCACCAGGATCCGGGTGCCCTCCACATGCCGGGTGGTGGCCGGGGCGTCGCACACCTCGCCGAAGTCGGTGTCCCGGGAGAGGGTGCGCAGCAGCGAGGTCTTGCCGGTGTTGGTGTGACCCACCACGGTCACCTGCAACAGTTCATCGCTCATGGGGAAAACTCCTCCGGGTGGTCCAGGGCACGGATCAGCTGGCCGGCGTCGCGCAGGTCCGTCTCCGGCGCCCGATCCGGCAGGATGCGGTCGGCCCCGGCCCGCTGGGCCAGTGCCCGCCAGATCCCGAGGCGTGCCTGCGGGTCGATGCCCCGGGCATGGGCCGTGCCCGCCTGGTCCAGCAGTACCCAGAGAGAGGCCCCGGACTGGGTCTTCAGATCGGAGAGGAAGGTCTCGGCGCCCCGGTCGGGGGTCCGCGCCAGGGAGCATACCGCCACCACCGCCGAGGGGGCCGGGTCCAGGGCGGCCAGGGCCGCCATCACGTCCCCCCGGGTCGCGCGATCCTCCACCTGCCCCAAGGGCAGGAGATGCCCGCCCTCGGTCCGCTGCAGCCAGTGATCCCCGCCATTTTCCAGTTCATAGCCCACCAGGGCCACGGGCGCACCCCGTACCGCTGGGCGGCGGGGCCGCATCCTGGGTACGGCGGGACGCTCCGGGGGACGGGGATCGACGATGCCGATGCGCTGGTGGTCCGCCTGCAGCCGCGGTACCAGTCGCGCAAAGCCCGGTGCGGCGAGCTCCAGGGGCATGCGGCCCGCCAGGCGCCGGGCCACAACGGTACACAGGAGCGCCAGGCACAGGCGCGGGATCACGCCGTAGATCAGCAGGCAGCCCAGCAGGAAGCCGGACCACTGCACGCGACCCTGGGCCGGGAGGGTGCCGCCCAGGCGGCTGGCGCGGACCAGGGACTCGTCGGGCACCGGGAACCCCAGTCCCGCGGGCAGGGCGGCCAGGGTGGTGATGAGGGTGACGAAATCCCCTTCGGCCAAGAGGGTGGTGCCCCAGAGGAAGTCATACTGGCGCACGCCCAGGGTCCACAGGCAGGCCATCAGGGCACCGGTCCCGAAGGCGGCCCAGAGGGCGTGGGTGAGGGCCCCGGCCGTGCACAACCCCAGACGCCGGCGGCCCAGGGTGCGCAGCAGGGCCCGCAGGGCGAGGGCGGGGGCCTGGCGGCGCAAAAGGCGCCGCCCCAGGGTGCCCGCGGCATGGAGGGCGGCCCGCCCCAGCAGGCCCCCGCCCCCGGTGGGCAGGAGGGTGCTCAGGGTCCAGATGAAGAGCATCAGGGTCTGCACCCCCAGCAGACTGCCCAGGGCCCAGGTGATGTTCACCTGTCCCGACTGATCCGGAAGGGGGGCGCCCAGGGCCGCGCCGGCGGCGCCCATGCCCGCCAGGAACGCCAGCAGCAGGGCGGCCGCAAGCATCCACCGGGCCCCGGAAAGGACCCCGTCCAGGGCCTCACGGATCTCGTTCCCGAGCCGTGTGGCCCCGGCCCGGGCGATGATCCGGCCTTCCAGCCCCCTTCCGGCGTTCCGGCCGGCGGTCCAGGCGTCGGGGTCCTCCAGCACGCGGCCGGTCTGGTCCTCGTGGATGCGCACCCCCTCCGCCATCACGCGCTCGGTGAAGGTGGGCCGGGGCGGGTTCGTGGGGTGGGTCGGGGCGTTCATGGCGGCGTCACTATACGGTGCCCCCCCGTTCCCGCCAACCGGCCTTCTCGCGGCACCAGGGATCGCCATGGGTGGGCATTGGTGTCATCATGGCCCGCGAATCCACTCCCCCGAGGTTGACTCCCATGGAAAACGGCATGACGCACGCCCTGAAGAACTTCCAGTCCGGCATGGGCATGATGAAATCCGAGGCCCGGGACACCATGACCGCCTTCAACGGCTTCATGGACAAGGTGCTGGAAGATGATGTCCTGGACAAGAAGACCAAGGAGCTCATCGCCCTGGGCATGGCCATCACGGCCCGCTGCAAGTACTGCATCGGGATCCATGTGCAGAAGGTCCTGCAGGCCGGGGGCACCCGGGCGGAGATCGTCGATGTCTGCAAGGTGGCCATCCTCATGGGCGGGGGGCCGGCCATGACCTATATCGCCGAGGTGCACAACGCCCTGGAGGCCTTCGACAAGAAGGCCTGACGACCCGTGTTGCGCTGGTTCCTTTATATTGCCGGGGGGCTGCTCCTGCTGGGGCTGGTGGCCCTGGCCGCCGGTCCGTTCCTGGTCTCCACGACGCCCCAGGAGGGCCTGGAGACGCCCGCCCGGGTGGCACCGCCCGGGAGCCGCTTCGTGACCGTGGACCTCCCCGGCACGGACGGCCTGGAGCTCCACTACCTGGAGGCGGGCACGGACCGGGAGGGGGCCCCCACCTTCGTGCTGCTGCACGGCTTCACCTTCAACGCCTTCACCTGGAACCGGATCATGGACGACCTGGCCCGCCACGGCCGGGTGCTGGCCTATGACCAGGTGCCCTATGGCCTGAGCGCCAAGCCGTTGCCGGGGGAGTGGTCCGGGCCCAGCCCCTATACCAAGGAGGCGGCCCTGGATCACCTGTTCGCCTTCCTGGAGGCCCGGGGGGTGGAGCAGGCCGTCCTGGTGGGCAACTCCGCGGGCGGCACCCTGGCCCTGGAGGCGGCCCTGCGGCATCCGGATCGGGTGGAGGGTCTGATCCTGGTGAATCCCTGGGTCTACGTGAACCGGCCCACCTTCCCGGAGTGGGTGACGCGCCTGCCGCAGATGGAACGCCTGAACCTGTTCCTGGCCCGGCAGATGGGCGACCGGGCCCCGCTGCTGGAGCTGTCCTACGCCGATCCCGACCGCATCGGACCCGAGCGTCGGGCCCTGACCCGGATCCATACCCGGGTGCGTCACTGGGACCGGGCCTGGGGGGAACTCTTCCGCCAGTCCCTCTCCAGCCCCGTGGAGGTGAGCGATCATCTGGCCGGCATCCGCGCGCCGGCCCTGGTGGTGGTGGGCGAGGCGGACCAGGTGGTGGACCCGCAGGCCTCGCTGCGGGCGGCCGAGGCCCTGCCCGGGGCCCGTGCCACGCGGATCCCCGATTGCGGCCACGTGCCCCAGGAGGAGTGCCCGGAGGCCATGATCCAGGCGGTGGAGGACTGGCTGGATGAGGTCTCCCTGCCTTGAAGCGGGGGGACGGCTACCAGGGTCACCCCGATCCACTGCGAATGACGCCCACGCCGATGCCCTCGATGGCCAGTTCCTCCCGGCGCAGATCCACCCGGATGGGGTCATGGTCGGGATGCTCCGCCAGGAGGTTCACCATCGGTCCTTCCTGGTGGAGGCGCTTGACGGTGACCTCGTCCCCCAGGCGGGCCACGACGATCTGCCCGTTGTGCGCCTCCGGGGTACGGTGTACCACCAGCAGGTCGCCGTCCAGGATGCCCGCGTTGGTCATGCTCTCGCCCTGCACCCGCAGCAGGTAGTCGGGCCGGGGATGGAATAGCCGGGGGTCCAGCTGGAAGTGCTGCTCGATGTGTTCCCGGGCCAGGATGGGGGCCCCGGCGGCCACCCGCCCCACCAGGGGCAGGCCCGGGGGGTCCGGCAGACGGATCCCCCGGGAGGTGCCCGCCAGGATCTCCAGGGCCCCCTTGCGGGCCAGGGTGCGCAGATGGCACTCGGCAGCGTTGGGGGAGCGGAAGCCGAAGGCCTTCATGATCTCCTCCCGGGTGGGCGGCATGCCGTGGGACTGCATGTACTCGCGCACGAAGGCCAGGATCTCGGCCTGTCTGGGGGTGAGCTTCTCCATGGGGATCTCCGTCTCTATATCCATGCACAGTAGGACAAGGCGCCCGCTGCGACAAGGGATCCCCGTGTGATGCGCTGGCTTCCGCCGCCCCCGGCGGCTACCATGCCGGCGTCATGGACCGGAATCCCGTTACATCCCCCGCTCCCCGGACCCCGGATGCCCCCGTTCCCCCCCTGGATACGGGGGGGGCCGTGGTCCGTGCCCACGGCCTGTGCAAGGCCTACGACGGGCACACGGTGGTGGATCACCTGGATCTGGAGGTCCCCCGGGGGACCTGTTTCGGCCTGCTGGGCCCCAACGGGGCCGGCAAGACCACCACCCTGAGGATGCTCCTGGGGCTGACCCCTCCGGACGCGGGCCGCCTGGAGGTCCTGGGGGAGCCGGTGCCGGATCGGGCCCGCCCCCTGCGGGCCCGGGTGGGCATCGTGCCCCAGTTCGACAACCTGGACCCGGACTTCAGCGTGCACGAGAACCTGATGGTCTACGCCGCCTATTTCGGTCTGCGGGGCGGGCTCCGCCGGGAGCGGGTGGAGGCCTTGCTGCGCTTCGCGCACCTGGAGCACCGCGCCGGTGCGGGCATCGCCACCCTGTCCGGGGGCATGCGCCGGCGCCTCACCCTGGCCCGGGCCCTGATCAACCGGCCGGAACTGGTGGTACTGGATGAGCCCACCACGGGGCTGGACCCCCAGGCCCGCCATCACATCTGGGGCAGCCTGCGGGGCCTGCGGCGCGATGGCACGACCCTGATCCTCACCACCCACTACATGGAGGAGGCGGAGCGCCTGTGCGACCGGGTGGCCATCATCGACCGGGGGCGGGTGGTGGTCCAGGGCAGCCCCCGGGACCTGATCCGGGAGCACGTGGAGCCCCACGTGGTGGAGCTGTCCGACGGGCCCGACCTGACCTGGCTGGACCGACAAGACCCGCACACCCTGGGGGCCCGGGTGCACCGCACCGGGGATCTGGCCCTCCTGTACTGCACGTCGCCCACCCCGCTCCTGGCCTCGCTGGAGGCCGCCGGCCTGCGGGTTCTGCACCGGCCCGGGAACCTGGAGGACGTCTTTCTCCGGCTCACCGGCCGTGATCTGAGGGACTGAGCGTGCTGCCCTGGATCCCCAGACCGAGCCTGCGATTCCTGCCGGTGTGGCGGCGCAACCTGCGGGTCTGGCGCAGGATCATGGTGCCCTCCATCCTCGGCAACTTCGGCGAGCCGGTGCTCTATCTGCTGGCCTTTGGGTACGGCTTCGGCCGTCTGGTGGGGGATCTGGGGGAGCTCCCCTACATGGTCTTCCTGGCCTCGGGGATCGTCTGTTCCAGTGCCATGTACACCGCCAGCTTCGAGGGGATGTACTCGGCCTATACGCGCATGTCGGAACAGAAGACCTGGGACGCGATGCTGGGGGCGCCGCTGAACCTGGACGACATCGTCCTGGGGGAGGTGGCCTGGGCGGCCACCAAGGCCCTGATGGGGGCCGTAGCCATCCTGGTGGTGGCCGCCCTCATGGGCCTGGTGGGGGATCTGCGGGCCCTGCTGGCCCTGCCGGTGGTCCTGCTGGCGGGCATCACCTTCGGGGCCTGTGCGCTGATCGTCACGGCCCTGTCCCGCAGCTATGATTTCTTCCTGTACTACTTCACCCTGGTGGTCACGCCCATGCTGTTGCTCTCCGGGGTCTTCTTCCCCCTGGAGCAGCTCCCCGGGGAGATCGCCTTCCTGGTGCAGTTGCTGCCCCTGGCCCATGTGGTGGCGGTGGTGCGCCCCCTGATGACCGGGGCCTGGCCCGCCGATGTGCTGCTGCACCTGGGGGTGGTGACGGCCTACGGGGTCGCGGCCCTGGTGCTGGCCAACGGGCTGCTGCACCGGCGGCTCATGTACTGAATATACGGAGGACGGAGATGGCGTTGAAGGTGGGTTGCATCGGTCTGGGGATCATGGGCCGGCCCATGGCACTGAATCTCCTGAAGGCCGGGGTGGAGGTCCACGTCTGGGCACGGCGGGCCGAGGTGGCGGCGGATCTGGAGGCGGCGGGGGCCCAGGTCGCCCGCACCCCGGCGAAACTGGCCCGCCGGGTGGACGTGGTCTTCACCAATGTCTCCGACAGCCGCGACGTGGAGCAGGTGCTGACGGGGCACGACGGGGTCATCGAGGGGGCGTACGACGGACTCGTGGTGGTGGATCACAGCACCATCGCCCCGGCGGTGACCCGTCGCCTGGCCCGGACCCTGGAGGCGCGGGGTGTCCGGATGCTGGACGCGCCGGTCTCCGGCGGCGAGCGCGGGGCCATCGACGGCACCCTGGCCCTCATGGTGGGCGGCCCGGCCGAGGCCCTGGAACGGGTGCGCCCGCTCCTGGAGATCACCGGCGGGCGCATCACCCACGTGGGGGGGCACGGGGCCGGGCAGGTGACCAAGGCCTGCAACCAGCTCGTCGTGGCCCAGACCCTCTCCGCGGTATCCGAGGCCCTGGCCCTGGCCCGGGCCGCCGGGGTGGACCCCGAGGCCATGCGCGAGGCCCTGCTGGGCGGGCTGGCCGGGTCCAGGGTCCTGGAGTGCCATGGCCGGCGCATGATCGATGGGGACTACACCCCGGGCTTCAAGACCCGCCTGCACGCCAAGGATATGGGCATCGTCCTGCAGACGGCGGCGGAGCTGGGGCTGGCCCTGCCCGGGGCCGCCCTGGCCACCCAGTGGCTGAACGCCGCCGTGGGGGAGGGGCACGGCGACGAGGACTCCGCCGTGATCGCCGAACGGTACCGCCCCGCCGGAACCCCTGGCGAAGATCACGGATCCAATCCATGACGCGGGACGCCCCCGCATAACTTCTGGAGCCGCCTTGCACGCCGAGACCATGCCGAACACCCCCTCCGTGGATCCCGCCGAGGTGGCCCGTTACAGTGCACTGGCCGATCGCTGGTGGGACCCTAAGGGTCCCTTCTGGCCGCTGCACACCCTCAACCGCCTGCGCACCGCCTGGATCCGCGACCGGCTCTGCCACCATCTGGGGCGGGATGCCGGCGCGGCCCGACCCCTGGAGGGGCTGTCGGTGGTGGACATCGGGTGTGGCGGTGGCCTCCTCAGCGAACCCCTGGCCCACCTGGGGGCCCGGGTGCACGGGGTGGACGTGACCGAACGCAACATCGCCGTGGCCCGTCTCCACGCGGCCGACAGCGGTCTGGAGATCACATACGAGGTGGTGAGCGCCGAGGCCCTGGCGGCGCGGGGGGCCGTTTATGATGTGGTGCTGAACATGGAGGTGGTGGAGCACGTGGCGGACCTGCCGGGCTTCATGGCGGCCTGCAATCGCCTCCTGCGTCCGGGGGGGCACGGTTTCATCGCCACCCTCAACCGCACCCCGGCCTCGTTCATCGCCGGGATCATCGGCGCGGAATACCTGCTGCGCTGGCTGCCCCGGGGCACCCACCAGTGGCGGCGTTTCCGCCGCCCCGGGGAACTGGAGACCCTCCTGGACCGGGACGGGATCCGGGTGATCGGGCGCACCGGCGTGCGGGTCAATCCCCTCAACCGCCGCATGACCCTGACCCGGTCCATGGCGGTGAACTATATGCTGATGACGCAACGCCCCGGGAGGGAGACGGCATGAACAACGCAACGTCGAACGAACCCACCCCGCCCCCGGACGGGCGGCCCGAGGTCTATTACGACGGCGGTTGCGGCCTGTGCCGCCGGGAGATCGGCCATTACCGGCGCCTGGACCGGGAAGGCCGGGTGGAGTGGCTGGACATCCACGCCGATCCCGGGGTGCTGGAGCGCATCGGTGTGGACTGGGAGACGGCCATGCGGCGCATGCACGCCCGCGACGCCTCCGGCCGGGTGGTCACCGGGGCCCGGGCCTTCGTCACGGTCTGGGACTGCCTGCCGGGCTACCGCTGGCTGGCCCGGGGGGTGCGGGCGGTGCCGGGGGTGCTGCCCCTGATGGATCTGGGCTACCGGGGCTTCGCCCGCTGGCGCGGCCGGCGGCGTGGGGTCTGTGGGGTCTGAACACCCGGCGGCACGACACCCCCGCGCGGTTGTCCGGGCCGGGGGGATGCCCTATATTCCCGGCCATGTCCATCCCACCCGAAACGGTGTTCAAGGCCCTCTCCGATGCCACCCGGCTGCGCTGCCTGATCCTGCTCAGCCGGGAGGGGGAGTTGTGCGTGTGTGAACTGACCCACGCCATCGCCATGGCCCAGCCCAAGGTCTCGCGTCACCTGGCCCTGCTGCGGGAGAGCGGCATGGTCTCCGACCATCGTCGCGGGCAGTGGATCTTCTACCGCGTCCACCCCGCGCTCCCGGCCTGGGCCTGTGAGGTGCTGGAGCGCACGGCCCGGGCCATGGAGCAGACCGAACCCTTCCGGGGGGATCGCCTGCGCCTGGAGGCCATGCCGGACCGGCCCGGGGCGGCCTGTCCCGCCTGAGACATCCTCAATCCTGGTCCGCGGGTCCTTGGCTGCCCCCGTGGGCCATCTCCCGCCGCAGGGCCTGGATCTCCCGCCGCAGGGCCTGGAGATCCTCCTGCATCGGTACGTTCTCCTCGTGCACCAGACGGCCGATGGCCTCGTGCTCCTGGGCCAGTTCCTGATCGTGCATGGTCTGCATGGTGTTCACGATGATGGCGATGAACAGGTTCAGTACCGTGAAGGTCACGATCAGGATGAAGGGCACGAAGAAGACCCAGGCCCAGGGGTATTCCTCCATCACCGGGCGGGCGATGCCCATGGACCAGCTCTCCAGGGTCATGATCTGGAAGAGGGTGTACATGGAACGCCCCAGGTTCCCGAACCACTCCGGGAAGCTCGCCCCGAACAGCCCCGTGGCGATGACGGCGAAGACGTAGAACAAGAGCAACAGCAACCCGATGATGGAGAGGATGCCGGGGATGGCCTTGAGCAGGGCCTCCACGATGAAGCGCATCCGGGGCATCATGGACACCAGCCGCAACAGCCGCAGGACGCGCAGCACCGCCATGGGGCCGGAGGTGGGCACCAGGGCGATGCCCACCACGGTGAAGTCGAAGACATCCCAGGGTCGACGAAAGGAACCCGGGCCGTGGGCCATGAGCTTGAGCAGGATCTCCACCACGAAGACCGCCAGGATGGCCCGATCGGCGATCATCAGTCCGGGACCGGCCACTTCCGCCACCCGGGGCATGGCCAGCAGGCCCAGGATCACCCCGTTCACCAGGATGAGGCCGATGATCAGCCGCTGGACGCGGGCGGATTCCACAAAACGACCCGCGCGGGCGCGCAGGGAAGGGGGGATGGGCTGCGTCATGAAGGACTCGCTACGGCTCCGGAAGGGGTTGCGGGGCGCCGATTATACCCCCCATCCTCCCTCTCGGAGAATCAGTCCCGTTCGATCACCATCCCTTCCAGGCTGGCCCTGAGGATCCCCGCGGAGCGGGCCATGCCCTCCTGTTCGGCCGCGTTGATCACCGGGGCCACCCGTCCCTCCACGCCGCCGGCGCCGATGATGCAGGGGATGCTCAGGCAGACGCCCTCCAGGCCGTATTCCCCCCGCGGGTCCACACTCACCGGCAGCACGCTCTTCTGGTCCTCCAGGATCACCCGCACGAGATAGGCGATCACCAGGCCGATGGCGGTGTTGGTGTAGCCCTTGCGGGAGATGATGTCGGCGGCGGCGGTGCGCACCCGCTGGAAGAGGGCCTCCATGGCCCCGGCGTCGAAGTGCCGGCCGTTGACGGTCTGCTGGTGGAGGCTCAGGCCGCCCACCTTGGCGGTGCTCCAGACGGCCACCTCCGAATCCCCGTGTTCCCCCATGATGTAGGCGTGCACCGAGCGCGGATTCACCCCGTAGTAGTCCCCCAGGGCGGCCCGGAAGCGGGAGGTGTCCAGCATGGTGCCGGTGCCGATGATCCGCTCCGGCGGTCGGCTGCTGAGCCGCTGCATGACGTGGGTGAGGATGTCCACCGGATTGGTGGCGATCACCAGCACCGCCCCGGGGGCGTGGCGGTCCAGCTGGACGGCGATCTCCCGGAAGACCGCCGCGTTGCGGTTGAGCAGGTCCAGACGGGACTCCCCGGGCTTCTGGTTCACCCCGGCGGTGATGACGATCACCCGGCAGCCCGCCAGGTCGGGATAGTCCCCGGCGCGGACCGTCACCCGGCCCACCAGGGACTGACCATGCATCAGGTCCATGGCCTCCCCCTCCGCGCGGCCCCGGTCCCGGTCCACCAGGACCAGTTCCCCGGCGATCTGGCGCTGAAAGAGGGAATACGCGGCCGCCACGCCCACGTTCCCCGTGCCGATGATACCCACCGAATGACTGAAGCCGGACATGACCTTTCCCCCGTTTCTTGACCTGGCCGGGAGACGATCCCGGTGGCCGTGGATAAACTCCGGACAGGATCACAGAATATGCCACTGCAACCGAGGCATAATGGAAGTATGTCTTTGGAATGTCATTCCACCACGGCGCCCGTGGCCTGCATCACGTGAGGATTGTGCGCATGAAACCTTCTCCGGGCAATGACTCCTACACGCAGCAGGAAGAAGATTCCCCCACCCAGCGGATCAGCACGGAGGGCGTGCGTGCCCTCTATGATCTCAACGCGCGCATGGCCTTCTCGTTCCATGGCAGGGAGATGGCCTTCACCGCCGCGGACCGCGTCTTCGTCATGGGTCGCAGCACCGATTGCGACCTGGTGGTGATGGTGCCCGTGGCCTCCCGGCATCATGCACGGGTGATCTACCGCAAGGGCAAGTTCGTCCTCATCGACCAGAGCACCAACGGGACCTATGTCCGGATCCACGGCTCCGAACCCATCTGCCTGCTCAACGGGGAGGAGTTGCCCCTGGTGGGGCAGGGGACGATCAGCCTGGGGCGGCCGATCCGCGAGGGGGATCCGGACCTGGTCACCTTCGACGTGCCCCACTGAACCTCGGGGCCGGTGGGCATCGGGGCAGGCCGCCCTCCGGTATCAGGACAGAACGGGCCGGCCCGCCTGCTCCAGCATTCGCGTGAGCCGGATCAGGGGCAGGCCCACCAGGGCGGTGGGATCCTCCCCCTCCATGGCCTCGAACAGGGCGATCCCCAGGCCCTCCGAGCGGATGCTGCCGGCGCAGCGGTAGGGTTGTTCCCTCCGCAGGTAGGTCTCGATCTGCTCCCTCGTCAGATCCCTGAAACGGATGGGGAAGGGGACCACCGCCTCCTGGATCCCGCCGCTGCGCCCGTCCAGCAGGCACAGCCCCGTGTGGAAGACCACGCGGCGGCCCGAGAGGGCCGTGAGCTGCTCCACCGCCCGCTCGTGGGTTCCCGGTTTGCCCAGGATGCGCCCGTCGCAGGCGGCGCACTGATCCGAACCGATGACCAGGGCGCCGGGGTGGCGCTTCGCCCCGGCGCGGGCCTTGGCCACCGCCAGGCGCCGCACCATCTCCTCCGGGGATTCCCCGGGTACGGGGGTCTCGTCCACCTCCGGGGCACAGGTCCCGAAGGGCAGCATGAGCCGCTCCAGCAGCTCCCGCCGGAAGGGGGAGGTGGAGGCCAGGATCAGTTCGGGGGCGTCCTGCATGGATGCCGCCTCAGGCCCCCGCCTCCTCGATCTCCACCAGGGCATCGTCGGGATTGACGCTGTCGCCCTTGGCCACGTGCACCGCACGGACCACACCGCTCACCGGGGCCTGGACCTCGGTCTCCATCTTCATGGCCTCCAGGATCAGCACCCCGTCGCCGGCCTGCACCGTGTCCCCTTCCTTCACCAGCACGTCGATGAGGGTGCCGGGCATGGAGGTGCTCACGTGGCCGGGTTTGGTGGCCCGGGGGCGGCCGCTGCCCTGGGCACCGCCGCGGCGGGCGCCGCCATCCCCGTCCACCGCCAGCTCGTCCAGGGTCTCCACCACGATCTCCTCGGGCATGCCGTCCACGGTGACGTAGAAGGGCCGCTCATGGTCCCGCTTGTGTCCGGTGCCGGTGACCTGGATGTGGTAGGTCTCGCCGTGCAGGGTGGCCCTGAATTCCACCGGCGCGGTCTTGTCCTCCTTGGGGGTGGTGCCCACGGGCTCCAGGGGCTCGGGCACCAGCTTGCCGTCGCGGCGGTGCTCCAGGTATTCCCGGCCCAGCTCCGGGAACATGGCATAGATGAGCACGTCCTCCTCGCTGCCGGCCAGGTCCCCCGCCTCGGCGCGCAGGTGGTCCATCTCCTGGCCCAGAAGGTCCGCCGGACGGCGCTGGATCACCTCGGCGTCGCCGATGGCCTTGCGCCGCACCGCGGCGTTCACCTGGCCGGGGGTCCGGCCGTAGCGGCCCTGGAGGTAGCTCTTCACCTCGTTGGTGATGGTCTGGTAGCGCTCCCCGGTGAGCACGTTCATCACCGCCTGGGTGCCCACGATCTGCGAGGTGGGGGTCACCAGGGGC
This sequence comes from Ectothiorhodospira sp., assembly GCA_046546415.1. Lineage (GTDB taxonomy): Bacteria > Pseudomonadota > Gammaproteobacteria > Ectothiorhodospirales > Ectothiorhodospiraceae > Ectothiorhodospira. The sequence goes on along the minus strand of JBKGXY010000034.1, from coordinate 5,096 downwards.
GGGTAGCCCAGATCCTCGCGCACCCGCGGGATCTCCTCCATGACGGTGTTCACCTTGTCCAGCGCCCCCTGGGCCTTGAGCTGGCTGATGAGGTTGGAGATCATCCCGCCGGGCACCTGGGTGGTCTGCACCCGGGTGTCGACGCCGGTGAACTCGCTCTCGAACTGGTGGTATTTCCTGCGCACCTCGCGGAAATAGAAGCCGATCTCCTGCAGGGCCGCCAGGTCCAGGCCGGTGTCGTATTCCGAGCCCCGCAGGGCCGCCACCATGCTCTCGGTGGGGGCGTGGCTGGTGCCGCCGGCGAAGGCGGACATGCAGGTGTTGATGTTGCTGGCGCCATGCTCCACCGCCTTGAGATGGCACATCTCCGCCAGACCGGCGGTGGCGTGGGTGTGCAGATGGATCGGCACGTCCACCGCATCCACCAGGGCCGAGACCAGTTCGCCGGTGGCGTAGGGGGTGAGCAGGCCGGCCATGTCCTTGATGGCGATGCTGTCGCATCCCATCTCCACCATCTCCCGGGCCATGGCCACGAACTGCTCCGGGGTGTGCACGGGGCTGGTGGTGTAGCTGATGGCCCCCTGGGCGTGCCGGTTCTCCTTCTTCACCGCCTCGATGGATACGCGCACGTTGCGGGTGTCGTTCATGGCGTCGAAGATGCGGAAGACGTCCATGCCGTTGTCGGCACAGCGGGCCACGAAGGCGCGCACCACGTCATCGGCGTAATGGCGGTAGCCCAGCAGGTTCTGACCCCGCAGCAGCATCTGCAGGCGGGTGTTGGGCAGGGCCTCGCGCAACTGCCGCAGGCGTGACCAGGGATCCTCCTTGAGGAACCGCAGGCAGGCATCGAAGGTGGCCCCGCCCCAGACCTCCAGGGACCAGAAACCCGCCGCGTCCATCTTGTCACAGATGGGCAGCATGTCCTCCGTGCGCATGCGCGTGGCGATCAGGCTCTGGTGGCCGTCTCTCAGGGTCAGGTCGGTGATCGTTACCTTGGACATGATTGCTGGATACCTTCTGGTCTTCAAAGACCCTTGTGAGCGGAGATCGCGGCGGCGATCACGGCCGCCAGCTCCCGGGTGGGCCGGCGGACGGAGTATTCGGTGAGTTCCGGATGGGCGTCCACGTAACCGGTGTCGAAGGACCCCCGGCGGAAGGCCTCGCTGTCCAGGATCTCCAGGTGATAGGGGATGGTGGTCTTCACCCCGTAGACCCCGATGTCGTTGAGGGCGCGGCGGGCGCGACGGATCAGGGACTCCCAGTCCAGGGCCCAGACGATGAGCTTGGCGCACATGGAGTCGTAGTGGGGCGGGATGTGGTAGCCGGTGTAGATGGCCCCGTCGGTGCGCACCCCCGGACCGCCCGGGGCGAAGTAGCGGGTGATGCGCCCGAAGCTGGGCAGGAAGTCGTTCTTCGGGTCCTCGGCGTTGATGCGAAACTCCACGGCAAAGCCGCGCCGGCTCACCTGCTCCTGGGGGTAGGTCAGGGGTTCACCGGCGGCGATGCGGATCTGCTCCTGCACGATGTCGATGCCGGTGATCATCTCCGTCACCGGGTGTTCCACCTGCAGTCGGGTGTTCATCTCCATGAAGTAGAAGCTGCTGTCGGCGTCCATGAGGAATTCCACCGTGCCGGCGTTCTCGTAGCCCACCGCCCGGGCGGCGCGCACGGCCAGTTCGCCCACGTACTCCCGCTGGGCATCGCTGAGCTGGGGGGAGGGCGCGATCTCCACCAGCTTCTGGTGGCGGCGCTGGATGGAACAGTCCCGTTCATAGAGATGGATCACGTTGCCGTGCCGGTCGGCCAGGATCTGCGCCTCGATGTGGCGCGGATTGAGGATGGCCTTCTCCATGAAGATCTCGGTGCTGCCGAAGGCCTTGGTGGCCTCGGAGCGCACCCGCTCGTAGTTGCGCCGCAGGCCGGGCTCGTCGTCGCAGCGGCGGATGCCGCGTCCGCCGCCGCCGCTGGTGGCCTTGAGCATCACCGGGTAGCCGATCTCCGCGGCCAGGGCCACGGCCTGTTCCACGTCCTCCAGGTTGCCCTCGCTACCGGGCACCACGGGCACACCAGCGGCGATCATGGCCTCCCGGGCCGCCACCTTGTCCCCCATGCGCTGGATGACCCGCGCGTCGGGCCCCACGAAGTGGATCCCCCGCCGGGCGCAGACCCGGGCGAACTCGGGATTCTCCGAGAGGAACCCGTAGCCGGGGTGGATGGCATCGCAGCCGGCGGTGCGGGCGACATTGACCAGGCGGTGCACATTGAGATACCCGGACAGCGAATCGGGGCCGAGGGAATAGGACTCGTCGGCCTTCTTCACATGCAGTGCGTGGCGGTCCGCGTCGGTGTACACCGCCACGGAGGTGATGCCCATCTCCGCGCAGGCGCGGATGATGCGCACGGCGATCTCACCGCGGTTGGCGATCAGCAGCTTCTTTATCACGCGTTCGTCTCGCGCCCATGAATCCGGGCGGTTGTTGGGTGGCTCGGATGTGCCCCGCTCCGGGGGACGCCCCCATCGGCACACGGGCCGACCGGGTACACGCCCGACCGGCCCGCAGGAGGCAAACCGACAGTATCCGTGAACCCAGGCGGGATTTTCAAGACAGGGCCGTTCACTTGTTTTGACACCCTCCATGGAAGCCCTCTAGAATTGCGCGCTTATGTCCGAGCAACCGCTTCCGGAACGGGTCGATCCCCTGCGCTTGGCCCACAAGCGGGGCCTCCTGGAAGGTGCCCTGGGTCTGGAGTCCCTGCCGCGCCTGCAGGCCGCGGTGCGGGGCATGAACGGGCCGGCCCGGGTGTGGATGCGTTTTGACCGGGATTCCGGTCGAACCCGGATCGAGGGCGGGATCAGCGCCGGGGTGGCCCTGACCTGCCAGCGCTGCCTGGAACCCGTGGTCTGCCCCGTGGAGGCCCGGTTCCAGGTGGAGCCGGTGACGGATGTGGCGTCGGCCTGTGCCCTGGACCCGGCGGTGGAACCGGTCCTGATGGAGGACGGTCTACTGCCGATCCACGCCCTGGTGGAGGAGGAGATCCTCCTGGCCCTGCCCGCCGTGGCCCTGCACGAGGATCAGGCCTGCCCGGTCCAGTCCCGGCGGGAGTTCACCCCCGAGGAAGTGGAGGCCGCCCGGCGCAGTGAGCACAACCCCTTCGCGGTGCTCGGGTCCCTCAAGGGGGAAGACCCCGGCGACGGGGAATGATTTGTGTACAATGGGCCGCCGTTCCCACCGGGCCGGCGGCACCGGTTCGTTTTGAAAGTCATCGGAGAGAGATCATGGCTGTTGCACAAGCACGTACCACCCGCTCCAAGCGGGGCATGCGCCGTTCCCACGACGCCCTCGAATCCCCCGCCCTGTCGGTGGAGCCCACCACCGGCGAGATCCACCGCCGCCACCACATCAGCGCCGATGGCTTCTATCGCGGCCGCCAGGTGATCCAGCCCAGGGACATGGAAGACGACGAGGAATAAGCCGGTCGTCCGGGGTGTTTCCCCGTTGAGGCGGAGCGGGATCGTTCCGGTGGCCCGACCCGGGCCCTGCCATAGGCCCGGGAACACCGGACCGGCCTGCCCCCACCTGTGTCCCGATCAGAGACGAGTCTACCCATGAGCGGTCTGTTCACCATCGCACTGGATGCCATGGGCGGCGACCACGGCCCCCAGGTGGTCGTGCCGGCGGCCCTCAGGGCCCTGGCCGAGTTTTCCGATATCCATCTCATCCTCGTGGGGGACAAGGAACGCTTGGCTCGTGAACTGTCCGCCTGCGGCGAGGCCCCCTCGAACCGCCTGCGTATCCACCATGCCGCCCAGGTGGTGGGCATGGACGAGCCCCCCAGTCAGGCCCTGCGCACCAAGAAGGATTCCTCCATGCGCGTGGCCGTCAACCTGGTCAAGCACCAGCAGGCGGACGCCTGCGTCAGCGCGGGCAACACCGGCGCCCTCATGGCCACGGCCCGCTACGTGCTCAAGACCCTGCCGGGGATCGATCGCCCCGCCATCATCACCGCCATCCCCGCCCTGAACGGTCACACCCACATGCTGGACCTGGGGGCCAACGTGGATTCCACGGCCAACCACCTCTACCAGTTCGCCGTCATGGGCTCGGAACTGGCCAGCGCCGTGGATAACCTGGACGCCCCCCGGGTGGGCCTGCTCAACATCGGTGAGGAGGACATCAAGGGCAACGACCAGGTCAAGGAGGCGGCCCATATGCTGGAGCACAGCCACCTGAACTATGTCGGCTTCGTCGAGGGCAACGACATCTTCTGCGGCGAGGTGGACCTGGTGGTCTGCGATGGCTTCGTCGGCAACGTGGCCCTCAAGACCAGCGAAGGGGTGGCCCGCATGGTCTCCCACTACGTGCGCAGCCAGTTCACCAGCGGCCTCTATGCGAAGATGGCGGGTCTGGTGGCCATGCCGGTACTCAAGGCCCTGCGCCGGCGCATCGACCCTCGAGCCTACAACGGCGCCAGCCTCCTGGGGCTCCAGGGCGTCGTCATCAAGAGCCACGGCGGGGCCGATGCCGTGGCCTTCCTCAACGCCATCCGCATCGCCCGCGTCGAGGCCGAGAAGCGGGTCCCGCAGCGCATCGACAAGCGGCTGGAGGAACTCCTGAACCAAGAGGGAACCAATCCGTGACCTTCTCCCGGATCACCGGCACCGGGAGCTATCTTCCGGAAAAGATCCTCACCAACCACGATCTGGAGAAGATCGTGGCCACCTCCGATGCCTGGATCCGCGAGCGGACCGGCATCGGCCAGCGTCATGTGGTGGGGCCCGACGAGACCACCTGCGACCTGGCGGAGAAGGCGGTCCGGGCCGCCGTGGAGCGGGCGGGGCGGCGTCTGGACGAGATCGATCTGATCATCGTGGCCACCACCACCCCCGACCAGGTCTTCCCCAGCACCGCCTGCCTGCTGCAGCAGCGCCTGGAGATCCATAACGGCTGTCCGGCCTTCGATATCCAGGCGGTGTGCACCGGGTTCGTCTATGCCCTGGGAGTGGCGGATCAGTTCATTCGCGCCGGCTCTGCACGGTGTGCCCTGGTGGTGGGGGCCGAGAGCATCTCCCGCATCCTGGACTGGACTGACCGGGG
>JBKGXY010000033.1:0-18474 GCA_046546415.1 Ectothiorhodospira sp. | reverse complement strand
CGTGACAGCAGGTCATTGAACAGGGCGGCCCGGGCGGCGGAGAGATACAGCCCCCGGAGCTTACGGTCCCGAACCCGGATCCGCCCCTCGAACAGGGCGGCGGCCTTCTCCAGATTGCCCCCGCCCCGCCCGAAACGCTGCGGACCGAAGAGGTTGGGTACGCCGCTCAGGGTCATCCCGGTGAGCCTTTCCTGCGCGGCCTCCCGGTCCCCCTCGCAGGCACGCACCTTGATGCGGAAACGGTTCCCGGTCAGATGTCCGGTCTGCAGCTTGCGCCGGTGGCGCATCGCCTCCAGCACCACCGCCTCCGGGGGCAGATGACCGCCCCAGTCCGGGGCCCCGGCCCCCGGCAGGTGCACGCTGAACCACTGGGTGGTCACCGCGTGGCGGTCCTTGAGGCCGGCGTAGCCCACGGCCCGGCGCCCCACCCCGGCCGCCCGGGCCAGCATCCCGGCCACCTGTTCCGTGTTCAGGCCCGTCTTGCGGACCCGCAGCCATACGTGTTCCCCCTCCCCCTCCGGTTGCGTGGCGGGCAGTTCGTCCACGCGAAAGTCCTCCGGGTGGCAACGGATGCGACCGGTGAGCGGGGGGGTGTCGTGGCCCTTCTTCAATACCTCTCCCGCCGTCATCGTCCGGCCTCCCCGGGTCGATCGGCCACCCGGTCCCGCAGATACACCGGCAGGGCCGCCTCCGGGGCCACGGCACGCCCCAGGGCCAGTTCCCGGACTGCCAGCCGGGCCACCTCGGCGGCCCGGGGGAGCCGATCCCCATCCGGCGGGCCTGTCAAACACCCCCCCAGGCGTTCCAGGAGGACCTCTTCGTGCGCCGTCCAGCCCCGCCCCACAGCAGTCCATCCCGTGGACGGGGGCAGGGGCACCGCCTGCGGCGGGCAGACGCATTCCTCGCCCACGGCCACCGCCAGCCCGTCCCGTGCCTCATAGGCCCCCCAGTAGACCTCGCCCATGCGCGCATCCAGGGCGGCCAGGATCCGCTGCGCCCCGGCATCCACGGCCTGCTGGGCCAGGGCCGCCAGGGTGGAGATCGGTACCACGGGCCGCCGGGCGGCGAAGGCGGCCCCCTGCACCACACCGGTGGCCACCCGGATCCCGGTGAAGGCACCGGGGCCCCGCCCGAAGGCCAGGGCATCCAGATCCCCCAGGGTCAGCCCCGCCTCGAACAGCAGGCTGTCCATCATGGGCAGGATGAGGCGGGCATGGGCCCGGGGGATCGTCTCGAAACGCTGGGTGATGGCCCCATCCGCCCAGAGGGCGGCGGAGCAGCCCTCCGTGGCGGTCTCCAGGGCCAGTATGCGCGTGGGTTGCGACACCATCAGCCCCCCTCCTGCAGGAAAGCCGTCACTTCATCCGGGCGCGTGCTCCGGCCCATTTGGGGAAGACTCTTCATGAAGATGCTTCCGTAACTCTTTGATTGAATTCTTGGATCACAGAGGATCAGAACGCCGCGGTCGTGGCTGTCCCGGATCAGCCGTCCGGCACCCTGCTTCAGGGCGATCACCGCCTGGGGCAGTTGCAGATCCCTGAAGGGGTTGCCGCCCCGCGCCCGAATGGCGGCCATGCGCGCCTCCAGCACCGGGTCCCCCGGGGCGGCGAAGGGCAGGCGGTCGATGAGGACGCAACTCAGGGCCTCGCCCCGCACGTCCACCCCCTCCCAGAAGCTGTGGGAACCCAGCAGCACCGCGTTGCCCGCCTCCCGGAAGCGCTCCAGCAACAGCCCCCGGGGGCCGCTGCCCTGCACCAGCACCTCCCGGTCCAGGTGTTCGGACAGGAGATCCGCCGCCTCCCGCAGGGCCCTGAGGCTGGTGAAGAGCAGGAAGGTCCCCCCCGGGTTGGCCCGGATCAGCGGCAGGGCCGTGTCCACCACGGCGCGGGTGAAGCCGGGATGGTTGGGTTCGGGCATGGGACGGGGCAGGTATACGCGGGCCTGCCCGGCGTAGTCGAAGGGGCTGTCCAGCAGCAGTTCCCGGGGCGAACCCAGACCCATGCGCCGGTTGAAGTGGTCGAAGCGCCCGTCCACGGAGAGGGTGGCGGAGGTGAAGATCCAGGCGCTGGCACAGGTGGCGCGGCGCTGGCTGAAGATCGAGGCCACGTCCAGGGGGGTCAGGTGCAGGGCGAAGGTACGGGTCCAGGTCTCATACCACGGGACCTCGTCGGTCGGGGGGGAACGGAAGCGTTCCAGACGCTGCAGTTGATCCCGGGCCCGGCGGGCACAGGATTCCAGGCCCTTGGCCCGCTCGGCCACCGTCTCCATCCCCTCCGCCAGTTCCCCCAGGGCCGTCTCCAGGGTGTCCAGGCCCTCCCGGACCTCCGGCCGATCCTCCACGGCGGTCCAGGCCCGGCGGTCCAGGCCCCCGCCCAGCACCAGGCGGAACCCTTTCACCCTGTCGGTCAGGACATCGGCCCGGGTCCGCAATTCCGCCATATCCGGGGCCTCCCGCACCAGTTCCGCCAGGCAATCCCGGGAGAGGTCCACCAGTTGGCGGGCGCTTATGGTGGTGCCGAAGAAGCTGCCGGCCACATCGGGGAGTTGATGGGCCTCGTCCAGGACAAAGGCGTTGGCGGAAGGGAGCAGTTCCGCGAACCCCTCCTCCCGCAGGGCCAGGTCCGCCATGAGCAGGTGGTGGTTGATCACCACCAGGTCCGCCTCCTGGGCGCTTCGCCGGGCCCGGGCGACGAAGCAGCGATCGTATTCCGGACAGTCCGTGCCCAGACAGTTGTCCGCGGTGGAGGTGACCCGCGGCCAGATCTCCGCGTCCTCCCCCAGCCCCTGGAGCTCGGCGATATCCCCGGTGCGGGTCCGCTCCGCCCAGTCCTGCACCTGCGCCAGGGGCCCGCGCAGCCGGGGCTCCAGCTGACGGCCCTCGGCCACGGCCAGGGTCAGGCGATGGGGGCACAGATAGTTGGCCCGGCCCTTGAGCAGCGCGATGCGGGCCTGGACCCCCAGGGCCTTGCGTACCAGGGGCAGGTCCTTGTGGAAGAGCTGATCCTGCAGGTTGCGGGTGCCGGTGGAGAGGATCACCTTGCCCCCGTTCATCAGGGCCGGCACCAGGTAACCGAAGGTCTTGCCCACGCCGGTCCCGGCCTCCACCACCAGGGTCTCGCCATCGCTCATGGCCTGCGCCACCGCCTCGGCCATCTGTTGCTGGGCCTCCCTCGGGGCGAAGCGTTCCAGGGATTGGGCCAGGGGTCCATCCGGCCCCAGGAGATCCGCTGGCGCAATCGTCATCCCGTTTCCCCCGAACGCAGGGCCCGGGCCCGCTCCAGGGCCCGCTGCGCCCCGTCACCATCCCCTTGCATGCGCCGTGCCTCGGCGACGATCTCCCAGTTGCGGACCTGAAGTGCCCGGTCCCCGGCCGCCAGGGCCGTGGAACGGCGTGCCAGCTGCTCCGCCTGCCGGCCGTCTCCCTGTTCCAGATGGACCAGGGCCAGGCGATGCCAGAGTCCGGGATCCCGCGGGGCAATATGCAACCCCCGCTCCAGGAGGGCGGCGGCCCGATCCAGATCCCCGTTCCGGCGATGCTGTTCCGCATCCCGGGTCAGGGCTGCCACCGCCGGCAGGGTGGGATCGCTCTCCGGGGCGTCCGGGGCGTCCCGCTCCGGGCTACGGGCGATGGCGGGCAGGGGCGTGGATACGGTCTCTTGTGCGGGCTCCTCCTCCCCGACCGGCTCCGGAGGGGACCGCCGCTCGGTACGGTCACCCGCATCGGGGATCTCCTGCGGGGCGGGACGCCCCCCGCTGGTGGATTCTTCCGGCCAGCGGTAGGGGGCCGTACTGCATCCACTGACGACCAGCACGGCCAGCAGGATCGGCCCAAGGAATGCGGTTGCATACCGTGGCATGGGATCACGGGACATCATGGATTCGAGCCTTTTCAAAGGGATTTGGCCACAGATTCAACCATCGGTTGCACGGCGCACGGTGAATACGTTGGACACCGCCCCGATCTTGTCCATGACGGCGCTGAGTTGATCGGTGCCGGTGATCTCCATGGTCAGATCCATGGTGACGCTGTTCTCCACCGGATCGGTGCGGGTGGCCGCCGAGAGCACGTTCACCCGCTCGTTGGCCAGCACCTGGGTGATATCCCGCAGCAGACCCTGACGGTCAAAGGCCTCCAGGTGGATGCGCACGGGATAGGCCCGGGTGTCATCCCCCCAGGAGACCTCCACCAGACGCTGGCGTTTGTTCGCCGGCATGCGCAGGATGTTCACGCAGTCCCGCCGATGGATGGTCACCCCCTTACCCCGGGTGATGTAGCCGATCACCGGATCCCCGGGCACGGGTCGGCAGCAGCGGGCCATCTGGGTGAGCAGGTTGCCCACGCCACGGATGCGGATCCCCCGGTCCCCGTCCCCCGGGGGCGCCTCCGGTCGCCGCTGGCGGCCGTGACGTCCCACCAGGGCCTCCTCCGCCGTGAGTTCCATGGGCACCTGCATGGCGGCAGCCAACTGGGCGGGGGTGATGTCCCCGGCGCCGATGGCCACCAGCAGGTCATCCCGGCCGGACTGCTTGAAACGGCGCATGAGCTCGTCCATATCCGGTTGCTGCACCCCCATGCGCTGGGCCTCCCGTTCCAGCACGCTGCGGCCTTCCGCCAGGTTCTTCTCCCGGTCCTGTTGCCGGAACCAGCTGCGGGCCTTGGTCCGCGCACGGGAGGTGCGCAGGTAGCCCATGTTGGGGTTGATCCAGTCGCGGCTCGGCCCGCCGGTGCGGCTGGTGAAGATCTCCACCCGCTCCCCGGAGCGCAGCTCGTAGGTCAGCGGCACGATGTGACCATTGACCTTGGCCCCCCGGCAGTGATGTCCCACCTCGGTATGCACCGCGTAGGCAAAATCCAGTGGGGTGGCCCCCTTGGGCAGGTCCATCACGTCCCCCCGGGGGGTGAGCACGAAGACCCGGTCCTGGAAGAGTTCCGAGCGGAAGCTGTCCAGGAGTTCACGGTCGTTTTCCTGGTTCTCCAGCAGCCGCCGCAGGGAGGCGATGGCCCGGGTCATCGCCTGGTCCTCCCGCCCCCCCTCCTTGTAGCGCCAGTGGGCCGCCACCCCCAGCTCCGCGAAGCTATCCATGTCGTGGGTGCGGATCTGCACCTCCACCACCTTGCCCTCGGGCCCGATCACCGCCGTGTGCAGGGACTGGTAGCCGTTGTCCTTGGGGTTGGCGATGTAGTCGTCGAACTCCTTGGGGATGTGCGGCCAGGCACCGTGCACCACGCCCAGCGCCGCATAGCAGGCGGAGACCCGGTCCAGGATCACACGCACGGCCCGCAGGTCGTAGAGATCGTGGAATTCCAGGTTCTTGCGCCGCATCTTCTTCCAGATGCTGTAGATGTGCTTGGGCCGGCCCCGGACCTCCGCCTGGATGCCCTCCTGGTGCAGCGCACTTTTCAGGTGATCGATGAAATTGACTATGTATCGTTCTCTTTCCGTTCGGTTTTCCTCAAGCAGTCCGGCGATACGGCGGTATTCCTCCGGCTGCGCGATCCGCAGGGAGAGGTCCTCCATCTCCCACTTGATCTGGGCCACCCCGAGGCGGTTGGCCAGTGGGGCGAAGATCTCCAGGGTCTCCCGGGCGATGGCCCGGGCCAGATCGTCGGGTTCGGCGGCCACCAGCCGCAGGTGCTGCAGCCGGTAGGCCAGCTTGATGACCACGGCGCGCACGTCGTCCACCATGGCCAGGAGCATGCGCCGCAGGCGCTCCGCCTGCTCGGGGGTGCTCTGCACCTGACGGGCGGAGCGCTTGAAATGGGTCAGCAGGTGCACGTTGCGCACCAGGCAGGCCACGGCCTCGCCGAACCGTTCCCGGATGACCTCGTCCCCCAGGGCCCCGTCCATGTGGGCATCCAGCACCAGGGCCGCGATCAGGGTGTCCGTGTCCGCCCCGAGCACCCGCAGGTTCTCCGCCACGTCCAGGCAGTGGGGTTGGGTGGGCTCGCGATGGCAGGGCCCCAGGGCCAGGGACAGGGCCTCGGTCAGGCGAGGATCCGTCGGGGGATCCGCCGGCGCGAAGCGGTCCAGCAGGGCCTCCAGGGGCTGTTCCCCCAACGGGGTCTTGTCGTATTGCGTATGACGCATGGGCGCAGAGTATATATCCGACAGCGAAGGGATGGGCGATCAAAGGCGTCGGGAAACGGCTCAGGCAGACTGGCGCAGTGTCCACAGCGGGGGCTGGCTCAGCACGGAGCGTACCCCCAGCCAGCCCGCCGAACCGATCCCCAGGGCCCCACCGCCGATGCCCAGGACCGCGATCAGGGGGTTGAAGCTATAGGGGAGCTCGAAGACCCGCGTGGACAGAAGATAACCACCGATGCCGGCCCCGGCGGAGGCCAGCAGCCCGGCCAGTGCCCCCAGCACCACGAACTCCGCCAGGAGACCGGTGCGGATCTGTCTCCGGGTGGCCCCCAGGGTGCGCAATACCGCTGTCTCCCGGCGGCGCAGGTCCCGCGTGGCGTGGATGGCCGCCAGCAGCACGGTCAGGCCCGCCGCCAGGGTGAAGAGGAAGACGTATTCCACCGCCAGGGTGGCGCGGTCCATGATGCGCCGGATGCGTTCCATCAAGGCCCCCACGTCCAGCACGGTGGCGCTGGGAAAACGTCGCGCCAGGTCGGCGAGCAGGGCCTCGCCGTCCTCCCCCAGGTAAAAGCTGCTGACGAAGCTCGGGGTATGCCCTTCCAGCAGCCCCGGCGAGGCGAGGACGAAGAAATTCACATTGAAGGAATCCCATTCCACCTGCCGAAGGCTGGTGACCGGGGCCGAGACCCGCTCCCCCTCCACCCGGAAGGTGAGGGTCTCCCCGCGTTCGATCCCCAGGGTCTGCGCCAGGCCCTCCTCCACGGAGAAGCCGGGCGGGCTCCCATCCGGTGACCACCACTGCCCCGCCACGATGCGATTGTCCGCCTGCAGTGTCCGGGCATGGGACAGATTGAACTCCCGGGTGGCCAGGCGCCGGGCACGGTCCGACGAGAAGGCATCTTCCTGTACCGCTTCACCGTCGATGGCCACCAGCCGGGCCCGGATCAGGGGATGGAAGTCCGGTGCGGGTCGGTCCTGCTCCCGGAACAGGGCCTGGATGGGGGCCACCTCGTCCGGCTGCACGTTGATGAGGAAATGATCCGGTGCCGTATCCGGCAACTGCCCCTCCCAGTTGGACAGCAGGTCCACCCGCACCACCGCCAGGAGCAGCAGGGCCATGATGCCCACGCCGAAGGCGGCCAGTTGCAGCGCACTCATGCCCCCCCGGCGGGCCAGGTTGGCCAGACCGAAGCGCAACGCCACCCCGCCGCCGGTGCGCAGCCGGCCCAGTCCCCGCACCAGGACCCAGGCCACCCCCATCAGGATGCCGACCATGACCAGGGTGCCCCCCAGGATCCAGCCTGCCAGGACCGCATCCCCCGCCTGCCAGAACACCAGCCCCCCGAAGGCCACCAGGGCCAGTCCCGAGACCACCCAGGCGGAGGGGGCCGGCAGGGCCAGATCCCGGCGCAGGACCCGAAGGGGCGGCACCTGGCCCAGGGTCAGAAGCGGTGGCAGGGCGAAGCCCAGGGCGGTGACGACCCCCACGCCCAGCCCGGCCAGCACGGGCCGCAGCGACGGTGGCGGCAGTGCCGTGCCGAACCAGTCCGTCACCAGGGCCGCCAGGCCCGCCTGGGCCAGGGCCCCCAGGGCCGTGCCCACCGCCCCGGCCAGGAGCACGGTCCACAGCATGCGCAGACCGAATACCGTCATCACCCGGCGCCGGGAGGCCCCGAGACAGCGCATCACCGCCACGGCATCGGCCTGGCGGGCGCTGTCGTGCCGGGCCGCCACGGCCACCGCCGCCCCCGCCAGCAGGACCGCCATGAGGGCCGCCAGGCCCAGGAAGCGGCGGCTGCGGTCGATGGCCCGGCGCAGTTCGGGACGGGCCTCGGTGACCCCCTGGAGGGTCGTCCCCTCCTCCACCTGGTCCCCGGCCCAGGCCCGGAAGGCCCCGATCTCGTCCGCTGGACCGGCCACCAGCAGCCGGTGTTCCACCCGGCTGCCGGGCACGATCAGGCCCGTGCGGGCCAGATCGTTGCGATTGAACAGCAGCCGCGGGGCCATCTGGAACAGCTCGCCCCCCCGCCCCGGCTCGTCGGTGATCACCCGGGTGAGGGTGAGCGTGGCCTCCCCCACCTCCAGACGGTCCCCCAGGGCGAGCCCCAGACGCTGCAACAGCGAGGCCTGGACCCAGGCCTCCCCCTCGGCCGGTACGCCCCCGGCCGGCCGGTCCGCCCCGAAGGGGGTCCCGGTCACCCGGGCACTGCCGCGCAGGGGCCATCCCTCGCTCACCGCCTTGAGTTCCACCAGTTGGGTGCGATCCTCATGGAAGAGCACGCTGCGAAAGGCGCTGGTCCGGGCCGTCTCCAGACCCATGCCACGGGCCCTTTCCGCCAGCGACTCATCGGGCGGGCGGCGCGAGGTGATGGCCAGGTCGGCCCCCAGGAGTTCCGAGGCCTGGCGGTCCACCACCCCCTGGACGCGGTCGGTGAACAGCCCCACCGAGGTCACCGCTCCCACGGCCACCACCAGGGCGAGCACCAGGATCCCCAGACTCCCCGAGCGCCATTCCCGTCCCAGGGCCCGCAGGGATTCCTTCAATACAGAAATCATGCCGCCACCAGCACGCCGTCATCCAGGCGGTAGCTGCGTCCGCAGCGGGCCGCCAGGTCCGGATCGTGGGTCACCATCACCAGGGCCGTGCCGCTGGCTGTGCGCAGATCGAAGAGCAGATCCACCACCCGTTCCCCGGTATGGCGATCCAGGTTCCCGGTGGGCTCGTCCGCGAAGAGCACCCTTGGCCCCGGGGCGAAGGCCCGGGCGATGGCCACCCGCTGCTGTTCCCCGCCGGAGAGCTGGTGGGGATAGTGCCCCAGACGGTGGGACAGGCCCACCCGTTCCAGGGCCTCCCGGGCCACGGCACGGGCCCCGGAGGCCCGACCCGCCAGTTCCAGGGGCAGCATGACGTTTTCCAGGGCCGTGAGGGCGGGCAGCAACTGGAAGGACTGGAACACGAAGCCCACCTGCCCGGCCCGCAGGGCCGCCCGGGCGTCCTCATCCAGCCCCGACAGGGCCGAGCCCATCAGGTGCACCTCGCCTTCCGAAGGGGTGTCGAGTCCGGCCAGGAGGCCCAGCAGGGTGGACTTGCCCGATCCGGAGGTCCCCAGGATGGCCACCGCCTCGGCGGCGGCCACTTCCAGGTCCACGGCCGTTAGAATGGAGACGGGCCCTTCCGGGCCCGACACCCAGCGGGCAAGCCCGCTTGCCCGCACCACGGGAAGGGAAGACTCGGACACCATGATTGCGCGACTCCTTGTTCTGTTCGTTCTGATCGGCCCGGGCCTGGCCGTGCCACCGGCCCCGGCGGCGGACCGCCCCACCCTGCTGGTGCTGGGGGACAGCCTCAGCGCCGCCCACGGCATCCCCCTGGAGGCCGGTTGGGTGGCCCTGCTGGCGGATCGCCTGGAACAGCGCGACCCCCCGTGGAAGGTGGTCAACGCCAGCGTCGGGGGGGAGACCACCCGCGGGGGGCTGAGCCGCCTGCCCGGTCTGCTGGAGCGCCATGCCCCCGAGGTGGTGGTCCTCGCCCTGGGAGGCAATGACGGCCTGCGGGGCATCGCCCCGGACGAGGCACGGGACAACCTGTCGGCCCTGGTGCGCACCGCCCGGGACGCCGGTGCCCGGGTCCTGCTGGTGGGGATCCGCGTGCCGCCCAACTTGGGCAGGCGGTATGCCGAGAGGTTCCACGGGATCTACCACGAGCTGGCCGGGTCCCTGGATGTGGCCCTGGTTCCCTTCCTGCTGGAGGACGTGGCCCTGGACGAGGCCCTCATGCAGCCGGACGGGATCCACCCCAGGGCCCGGGCCCAGCCCCGCATGCTGGACACCGTCTGGCCGGCATTGGAACCGTTGCTGGAGGCGCGGGACTAGTCCCCGGCGGGAGCCATGGCCCGGTGCCAGCCCAGGGCGGCCAGCTGCCCCGGCAACTCCCCCACCCCCCGCACCATCAGATCGGGATAGGGTCCCCCGGGCCAGGGGGCGAGGCGGGTGTTCACCCAGGCGGTGCGCATCCCCACCCGGGCCGCCCCCTTCACATCCCGCTCCGGATCGTCCCCCACGTGCAGGGCCTCGCCGGCGGCCACCCCCGCCTCGTCCAGGGCGGCGGTGAAGATCTCCGCCGCGGGTTTGGCCACCCCGGTGCGGGATGCGGTCACCACGAAATCGAAGAATCCCCCGATGCCGATATGATGCACATCGGCATTCCCGTTGGTGATGGCCCCCACCCGATAGTGCCTTGTGAGGTGTTCCAGGGTCTCCAACACCGCCTCGAAGAGTTCCACCTGGTTGCGGCCCTCCCAGAACACCTGGAAACCGGGTTCCACCAGGGTGTCGTCATAGTCGAACTGGCGCGCCAGTTCCTGCAGCCACTCCTTGCGCAGCACGGTCAGGTCGGGGTACCGATGGGCCCGGGGGGAGAACCACTCCTGCCGGTGGCGGATCAGGGCTTCCGCATCCAGGCGGTGAGTGATGCGCGGGTAGTGGGCGGCCAGCCAGGCGTGGAAGGCGTGCTCGGCCCGCCGGATCACGGGGGCGCACTCCCAGAGGGTGTCATCCAGGTCGAAGGTGATGCAGCGCAGTTCCATGGCCGCAAGCATACCCGAATCCACCGCTCGGGTAAGCCATTGGGGTCGGAGGCCCTCATGGCCAGGCCGGGGAGAGATGCTACACTCGCTGCGGACATTCAACGATGGAACATCGGAGGTATCCCGCATGAGAATCGTAACCCAGGCCGCCATCGCCGGCACGCTCCTGGCCCTGACCGCTGGCGCCGTCCAGGCGGTGGAGCCCGAGGACGCCATCGAATACCGTCAGGGGGTCTTCGAGGTCTTCAAGTGGAACATGGGGCCGCTGGGGGCCATGGCCCAGGGGGAGATGCCTTTCGACCGGGACAAGGCCGCGTTGCACGCCGAGCAGTTGAACCGGGTGGCGGACCTGCCCTGGCAGGGCTTTATCGAGGGCTCGGACACCGGGGACAGCGAGTCCCTGGCGGAGGTGTGGACGGACCGACAGGGGTTCGATGAAAAGGCCTCCGACTTCGAACAGGCCGCCGCCACCCTGGCGGAACTGGTGGAGAGCGAGGCCCCCGAGGGGGAGATCCGCCGCCAGATCGGGGCCGTGGGCGAGAGCTGCAAGGCCTGCCACGACGGCTACCGCCAGGAGTGATCCCCGCTGCCGCCCCGCCCCGGGGCGGCATCTCCCCTGGCCTGGCACCGTCACGGGGCCAGGCTGATGCCTCCCCAGACCAGCGCACCGCAGAGGGCGAGGGCCACCAGGGCCCGTCCAATCCCCGCGAAACGCACCGCCTCCACGCCGCTGTCCGCCGGCACGGGCTTGCGGCCGGTGATCATGGGCCGCACCAGATCGTCCCCCTTGAGTACCCCGTGCAGGATCACCGCCACCACGTGTACCGCCACCAGCGCCAGGATCAGGTTGAAATTGGCGTGGTGGACCCCGGTGAGCCAGGCCCGGGTATCGCCGGAGACCAGGCCCGCCAGGGGCCCCCGGTTGGAGAAGATCTCCTCTTCGGCGAAGAGCCCCGTCACCGCCTGCACCAGGAGCAGGCCCAGCATGAGCAGCACCGACCATCCCCCCAGGGGATTGTGGCCGAAGGCGCGATGCATGCGGCCCCGGGCCAGGTCCCCCGCGTAACGGGCCACCGTCCCGGGTCCCGTGATGAAGGATGAGAACCGGGCGCTGCGGCTGCCGAGAAATCCCCAGGCGATCCGGAACAGCACCAGGGTGAGCAGGGCATAGCCCAGCTGCATGTGCCAGCCCAGGGTGGAGAGGTCCTGCCCCGTGTACCACAGGGCCGCCAGCAGCACCGGTAGCGACCAGTGGAACAGGCGCGTGGGGAGATCCCAGAGCGGGAGCGGCTGCATCGGGGGGTTCCCCCCGGACTTGCGCGTCATGATTTCACCTCCGTGCGGTTGCCCGCGGCCCTGTGGCCGGGGCGGCAACAAGCTGTCCCGTGCATTATGGCCGGCCCGTTCCGGCGGGGTCCACGCCCGTTCCCTTCGAATCGGTGCGGTCATACCCCGTCAGCTCCACGAACCCCCGACCCGCGGGCCGGCCGTTCTCGAAGACATCCACGGCCCCCTCCCAGTAGCGCACCGTCAGGTCCATCTCCTGGTCCGGGCGTACGGCCCGCACCTCCAGGGTCCGGTCCTCCCGCAGCAAGTGCACCCGCCAGGCCACGGGATACACGGCCCCGGAGGGGGCGGTCCAGGTGTCCAGTACCTCCACCCGGTAGCCCTCCCTGGGGATGGGGCGGTAGCCGCCCTGGGGATCCACCCACAGCCCAT
This sequence comes from Ectothiorhodospira sp., assembly GCA_046546415.1. Taxonomy (GTDB): domain Bacteria; phylum Pseudomonadota; class Gammaproteobacteria; order Ectothiorhodospirales; family Ectothiorhodospiraceae; genus Ectothiorhodospira. The sequence continues at coordinate 6,083 of JBKGXY010000033.1, read as the reverse complement.
GGCTCACCGGGTCCACCCCCCCGTCCTTCAGGCGCATGCGATAGACCATCACATCGTGGCCATCCGCCAGCTGCAGGGAGAACCAGTCCCAGCCCACCTGATCCTCCCCCAGGGCGCTGGTGCTCCATTCCCGGTCCATCCAGGACAGCCCCGATACGGGATAGGTCTTGCCGTCCAGGGTCAGCGTGCCTTCGGTGCCCAAGCGGGTGAGGGAATAGTAGTACGAGGCGTTCCCCGGACGGTCCGATTTACGGCTCAGTCCACCCTCCCCCTGCAGCACCACGGGCTTGAGGGCATCCAAGCGCAGATCCAGCGCCACCGAGTCCGACCCGGCCCGCAGCCGCCATGGGAAACCGTTGCCGTCCACCGCCTCCAGACGCCAGTCGTCCAGCCAGATCCAGAAGGGATCCAGCTGCGCCCCCGCCAGTCCCGCCGCACCCCGGGAGAACCGCTCGAAGGCCCGGTGTTCGTCCCCCGCCCCATCGGTCACCGCCAGGTGGGCCATCCAGCCCTGGTTCGTCGCCCAGTTGGAGGGGGAGGACGGGGGCCGGGGGGCCAGGGCGAAACGAAAGAAGGTGATCTGGAATCCGAAGCGGCGCCCCGCCTCGTCCTCCAGGTTGCCGGTGACATACCACCATTCATTGCGATAGTCGGGATGGGCCCCGTGGTCCTGGGGAAACCGGAAGGTCCTCGGTTCCACGGCCCGGGCATACCCCGAAAGGTCATCGCCGCCCAGGGCCCGGGCCACCTGCAGGCGCCCCTCTTCCCGGGGTTCCGGGGACGGGCCATCGCAACCCGTCCCCCCCAGGGCCAGCAGGAGCAGCGGGATGCACAAGCGATATCCACGCCAGGACATGGCCTATTCCTCCCTCAGGTGTTCGGCGGGCCGGGCCCGGCTCATGCGATACCCGGGATAGACCCCGGCCAGCAGGGCCGCCAACACCGCCAGCCACAGGCCGTCGGCCAGCACCCCCCAGGGGACGCTGTGGGCCATGCTCCAGCCGAAGGAGCGGCGGTTGATCACATCGATGAGCACATCGGACATGATCAGCCCCAGGGGGATGGCGAAGAGCCCCGCCGCCAGGCCCAGCAGGACGCTCTGCAGCGCCACCATCGCCCCCAGTTCCCGGGGCGTGACGCCGGTGGCCCGCAGCACGGCATGCTCCCGGGCCCGCTCCAGCTGCAGGGCCATGAGGGCGCTCAGCACCCCCACGAAGGCCACCCCCACGGTGAGCAGACGCAGCACATGGGTGATGGCGAAGGTGCGGTCGAAGACCGCCATGGCCTCCTTCCGGATCTCCCCGGTGGGGGTGACCAGCACGGGGGCATCCAGGCCGGCGACGGCCCCGCGGATGGCCTCCAGGGCGGTGTCCGGTGGGATCCCCGGATCCAGGAACAGCCCCAGGGAGGCCACGCCGGGATCGTCCCAGTAGCGGTCATAGCGGTCCCGGTGGATCGTCACCAGCCCCCGGTCGGAGCCGTATTCCTGCACCACCCCCACGATCTCGAAGTCGCGGGGCCCACGGTCGGTGCGCAGGGTGAGGTGGTCCCCCGTCTCCAGTTGCAGGCGCCAGGCCAGGGGTTCGGAGACGATCACCGCATCCCGCCGGGCCAGGGACCGCCAGGCGGCCTGCCGTTCCCCGGAGCGGAAGCGGTAGCCCCCCGGGGTCTGGGGGGCCGGGTCCACGGCCATGAGTTCCAGGGTGCCCCGGGGCGACTGGACATGCACCCGGCGGGCGGTGCTCAGGGCATGCACCGCGTCCAGGTCCTCCAGCCGGTCCCGGGCCACCTCGGGCAACACCGGGTTCATACCCAGGCCGGAACGCCCGGGGGCGCTGACATAGACATCCCCCTGCAGGGTCTGCCCCAGCCAGTCGTCCACGGTGGTGCGGAAGCTGGACACCATCACCCCCACCCCGATGGTGGCGGAGACGGCCACCGTCAGGGCCGCCACCGCCAGACCGGAACGGCTCAGACCGGCCGTCACCCCCCGGGCCGCCAGCCGCCCCATGGCCCCGAAGAGCCCCGCCATGGGGCCGGTCATCCCCCGGGCCAGGGCGGTCAGCCCCAGGGGGACGATCAGGGCATAGCCCAGGATGAGGGTGAACAAGGCGGCAAAGCCCAGCACCAGGCTGCGGCTGGGCCACAGGATCAGGGCCAGCCCCAGCCCCATGAGCCCCGCCCCCGCCAGGGCCAGCCAGGGGATCAGGCGCCCCACCCGGCGCTCCAGATGGGAGCCGCGCAGGGCGTCCCGGGGGGAGACCCGGGCCGCCTCCCAGGCGGGCCCCAGGGCCGCCACGGCGGTGGCCCCCAGTCCCAGGGCCAGCCCCTTGAGCACCACCCAGGGCGAGACCGCCAGGCCGGTGACGCTGAGGACGAAATACATGTCCGAGATGGTGCGGGTCACCATCTGCAGCAGGAACCGCCCGATGAACGTCCCCGCCAGCAGTCCCAGCAGCGTCCCCATCAGCCCCACCAGCAGGGCCTCCCCCATCACCCGCCGGCCCAGTTCACCACCGGTCATGCCCTGCATGCGCAGCAGGGCCAGCAGACGCCGGCGGCGCAGTACGGAGAAGATCATGGTGTTGTAGATGAGAAAGCCCCCCACCAGGAGGGCCAGCAGGCTCATGGCCGTCAGGTTTACCTGAAAGGCACGGGCCATCTGCAGCGTGGCCTCGTTGCGCTGCGCGGTGCGTACCAGGTCGGCGCCCGGGGGCAGCAGGTCCCGCACCCGGTCCACCGCGGCCGGATCCTCCAGGATCAGGTCGATGCGATCCAGGCGCCCCACCCGGTCCAGGAGCACCTGGGCCTGGGCGATGTCCGCCACCAGGATGCCATCCAGGGCCGGATCGTCCTCCTCCAGGACGGCCTCCAGGGTGACCTGGCGGGTCCTCCCCTGGACCTCCAAGGAAAAGCGCTCCCCCGGGGCGATCCCCAGACGGTCGGCGGTCCGCCGGCTCAGGGCCACCCCGTCCCTGGCGGTGAGCAGGTCCGTGAGCCCCTCCTCCCGCACCCCGGCGGCGTAGCTGCGGAACGGGGCCTCGGCGAAGGGATCCAGGCCCAACAGGGTCAGGGTCTCGCCCCGGATCTGCACATGGCCCTCCACCACGGGGGCGCTGTCCCGCACCCCGGCCCGGCGCAGCCGGGTATAGTCGGCCTCGTCCAGACCCGCCGGACCGCCCAGTACCTGGTGGGTGGCGCGTCCGGAGACCGCGTCCAGGGACAGCTCGAAGGCCCGGGAGGCGCTGGAGTTGGCCAGGTCCACCCCCACCACCACGGCCACCCCCAGGGCGACCCCCAGGATGGAGAGCAGGACGTTCCAGGGATGCCGGCGGTGGTCCCGCAGCAGGGCCAGGACCAGGCCGCTCACGGGCGTGCCTCCCCAACGTCCAGGTGTCCCTCCGTCAGGGTCCAGACCCGGTCGGCCGCCGCCGCCACCTCACGGCTGTGGGTGACCATCACCAGGGTGCAGCCCTGGCGGCGCACCAGGTCCCTCAGCAGGGCGATGATGCGCTCCCCGGTCTCGGCATCCAGGTTCCCCGTGGGCTCATCCGCCAGTAGCAGGGCCGGGGCGTGGGCGATGGCCCGGGCGATGGCCACCCGTTGCTGCTCGCCCCCGGACAGGGCATCGGGAAAGGCCCCGCCCCGCCCGGGCAGCCCCACCTGTGCCAGCAGATCCTCCACGCGGCTGCGCCGTTCCCGGGATGGCAGCCCGTTGAGTTCCAGAGGCAGGGCGATGTTCTCCGCCACGGTGAGGGTGGGCACCAGATTGAAGAACTGGTAGACGAATCCCACCCGGCGGCGGCGGAACAGGGTCCGTTCCCGTTCCCCCATGCGGTCCAGCCCCTGTCCTTCCACGCGGATCTCGCCCCCATCGGGCCGGTCGATCCCCGCCAGCAGGTTCAGCAGCGTGGACTTGCCCGAGCCGGAACGCCCCAGCAGGGCGACGATCTCCCCCCTCTGGATAAGGGCATCGATCCCGTCCAGGACCACGCGCCGGTGACCGCCCTCCTCGTAGGCGCGGCGCAGACCCCGGATCCGGATCATGGGTTCTTCTTCAGATGTTCTTTGAAGGGTGTCTTCTGCCATGATGGGGACTTTCCCTTGGTCCGGTGAATGGCGGGGGATTCAGGCCTCCTCCGGCGCCAGCACGTGCTCCACCACCAGTTGCGCACTGCAGGCACCGCGGAACTCGTTGGCATCCAGACGGTAGGCCAGGTGCACCCTCTCCCGGTCCTGTGGCCAGTCCTCCGGGTCGGCGTTGAAGGCGATGCCGCCGATCTCCGTGCCGCCATGGCGCAGCCGCAGGCGCAGGTGACGACCCGAGAGCCACCGCCGTTCCAGGATCTGGAATACCCCGTCGAACAGGGGTTCGGGAAACCCCGCCCCCCAGGGACCGGCGGCCCGCAGGGCCTCCGCGATCTCCAGATTCAGCTCGTGGTCCGCCAGGGGGCCGTCGCTGTGGATCACCCCCTCCAGGGCCGCCGGGTCCATGGCGTCGCGCACCTGGGCATCGAACAGCCGTCGGAAGGTCTCCAGGTGGTCCGCCGGCAGGGTCAGCCCCGCCGCCATGGCATGCCCCCCGAACCGGCTCATGAGGCCCGGATGGGCGGCGTCGATGCCCGCCAGGGCGTCGCGCATGTGCAGCCCGGGGATGGAGCGGGCGGACCCCTTGAGCGCCCCCTCCTCCCCCGGGGCGAAGGCGATCACCGGCCGGTGCAAGCGTTCCTTGAGCCGCGAGGCCACGATGCCGATGACCCCCTGGTGCCAATGGGGCTCGTGGACACACAGCCCATGCCACCCCTCCAGATCCACACCGTGGTCCAGCACCGTGCGCAGCCCCTCCAGGGCCTCGGCCTGCATCTGCTGCTCCACCTCCCGGCGTTCCCGGTTGAGATCATCCAGCGTGCGGGCCAGTGTCCGGGCCCGGGCCGGATCATCCGCCAGCAGGCACTCGATGCCGATGGACATGTCGTCCATGCGCCCGGCGGCGTTGAGGCGGGGGCCGGCGCCAAACCCCAGGTCCGAGGCCACCACCCGGGCCGGGTTGCGCCCCGCCACCTCCAGCAGGGCCTGGATCCCGGGCACGGCCCGGCCGGCCCGCATGCGCCGCAGGCCCTGCTCCACCAGGATACGGTTGGTACGCTCCAGGGGCACCACATCCGCCACGGTGCCCAGGGCCACCAGGTCCAGGAAGGCGGCCATGTTGGGCTCGGCCAACCCGCACCGGGCGAACCACCCGGCATCCCGCAGCCGCGACCGCAGCGCCGCCATGACATAGAAGATCACCCCCACCCCCGCCAGGGCCTTGGCGGGGAAGGGATCCCCCGGCAGGTTGGGATCCACCAGGGCATCCGCCTCGGGCAGCACCTCGCCGGGCAGGTGATGGTCGGTGACCAGCACCCGGATCCCCCGTTCCCGGGCCGCCCGTACCCCCTCGACGCTGGCGATGCCGTTGTCCACGGTGAGGATCAGATCCGGGGCCCGGGCGGCAGCCACCGCCACGATCTCCGGGGTCAGCCCGTATCCGTATTCGAAACGATTGGGGACCAGATAGTCCAGCCGGGTGGCCCCCATGGCCTTCAGGGCGCGCAGGGCCAGGGCGGTGCTGGTGGCCCCGTCGGCGTCGAAATCCCCCACCACCAGGATGGATCCGTCCTGCCGCAGGGTCGTCTCCAGCAGGGCCGTGGCGGCATCGATGCCCGAGAGGGGGGCGTGGGGGGGCAAGCCCTGGAGGGTGTGGTCCACCTGGGCCGGATCCGTGATCCCCCGGTGGGCATGGACCCGGGTCACCGGATCCGCCCCCGCCGGGCTGTGGGCGGGTCGTTGCAGACGCCTCCGGGCCTTCATGGCCGGCCCTCCCCGCACAGGGGGTGGGGAGGGCGCCAGAGGTGCCAGGCCTCTCCCCGGCCCAGCCCCAGCGTATGCCCGTCGGCATGGAGATGCAGTCGCCCCGGTGCCCCCCGGCGGAAACGGGTCCTCAGGGGGGCAAACCAGGCCCCTTCCAGGATCTCCAGGGTGCCCATCCAGGCCTCGATATCGTCGTAGGCGGCCGCCCTCTGGAGCGGGTCCAGCAGCACCAG
>JBKGXY010000032.1:0-18572 GCA_046546415.1 Ectothiorhodospira sp. | reverse complement strand
GTCGACGGGGGATTCGGCGGGTCCCGGTCGGGTCCAGATGGATCCTGCCGGAGCTGGCGGTGGCTGGATGGCCGCCTTGGGGTGCGGTTGTCTGATCCCTGGACTGCATGCGGGTTTCATGAGGGGATCCTTCCCTGGTCTGCATCCGCGCTGGGGGCGCGGGTCTGATGCATCAATCATCAGTGACTTACGGGACGGTGTGTCGCATCAGCACCCGTGATACACGCAGTGATGCAGCCCGCAGGTCACTGATGATTCATATACTGGCGGAAGGGGTGGGATTCGAACCCACGGATGGTCGCCCATCGCCGGTTTTCAAGACCGGTGCATTCAACCGCTCTGCCACCCTTCCGTGAACGCGGTGGATCTGGTGCGGTCCGATAGTGTAACGGCCGACCAGGGCCCCCACAACCGCGGCGGATATGGTCTTTGCCCGGACTCAGGGATTCGCGTACCTTACTCGATGTATCGAACCAACGGCCGGGTCAATCCAGCGACCCGGAACCGCTTCACCACCGATCAACGGAGGCATCCGAACATGGCAATCGAGCGTGCAAGCAGCGTGGGCACCCCGCAGACCGGGAGCCGCGCCCTGGCCACCAATAAGGTCATCCGCAACACCTACCTGCTGCTGTCCATGACCCTGGCCTTCAGCGCCGCCATGGCCTTCGTGGCCCTGGCCGTGGGGGCCCAGCCGGTGCACTGGCTGGTGATGCTGGCGGTGTTCATCGGCATGCCCTTCGGGATCCAGGCCCTGCGCAACAGCGTCTGGGCCCTGCCGCTGACCTTCGCCTTCACCGGCATCATGGGCTACATCCTGGGCCCCATCGTCGGCCTCTACCTGGCCCTGCCCAACGGACCGGCCATCGTCGGCGGCGCCCTGGCCTCCACGGCGGTGGTGTTCGTGGGCCTCTCCGGCTACGCCCTGGTGACCCGCAAGGACTTCAGCTTCCTCGGGGGCTTTGTGTTCGTGGGCCTGCTCGTGGCCCTGGCGGCCATCATCGCCAATATCTTCCTGGCCCTGCCGGCGTTGTCCCTGGCCATCTCCTCCGCGGTGGTGCTGCTCATCTCCGCCGCCATCCTCTGGGACACCAGCCGCATGGTGCACGATGGGGAGGCCAACTACGTGATGATGACCGTCTCCCTGTTCGCCAACATCTACGTGCTCTTCATGCACCTGATGAACCTCTTCGCCCTGCTCAGCGGCGACAACTGAAGCACAGCGCATCCGCCGGGCCCCGCCACCGGGGCCCGGCATGCCCCTTTGCGCCCCCCTCTCCCCTCCGGCCATCCTTCCCATGACCTCCATGCAGCTTGAACGCGGCGTCTTCCTGGATCTGGAGACCCTGGATCGCGGCGACCTGGACCTGGGGCCGTTGCACGAAGCCCTGGGGGAATGGACCTTCCACGCCCACACCCCGCCGGAGCACGTGGCCGGGCGCCTGTCCGGGGCGCAGGTGGTGGTGACCAACAAGGTGGTGCTGGATGCCGATACCCTGGCCTCGGCCCCGGACCTGCGTCTGATCTGCGTGGCCGCCACGGGCACCAACAACGTGGACCTGGAGGCGGCCCGTCACCTGGGCATCCCGGTGTGCAACGTGCGCGACTACGCCACCGCCTCGGTGGTGCAGCACGTCTTCGCCCTGATCCTGGCCCTGAAGGTGCAACTGCCCCGCTACGATGCCGACGTGCGTGCCGGGGCCTGGTCCCGCAGCCGCCAGTTCTGCCTGCTGGATCACCCCATTCGCGAACTGGCTGGCCGGCGCCTGGGGATCATCGGCCACGGCGTGCTGGGCCGGGCCACGGCCCGGGCCGCCCGGGCCTTCGGCATGGAGGTGGCGGTGGCCCGGAGCCTGGCCGGAGGACCGCCGGACCCGGAGCGGGTGGCGCTGGACACCCTGCTGGCCAGCAGCGACGTGGTGAGCCTCCACTGCCCCCTCACCCCCGAGACCCGTGGCCTCATGGACGCCCGGCGGCTGGCGGCCATGAAGGCCGACGCCCTGCTCATCAACACCGCCCGGGGCGGCATCGTGGAGGCCAGCGCCCTGGCGGACGCCCTGCGCCAGGGGGTCATCGGCGGTGCCGGTATCGACGTGCTGGAACCGGAGCCCCCGCCGGCGGGGCATCCCCTGCTGGCGGGGGATATCCCCAACCTCATCGTCACCCCCCACGTGGCCTGGGCGGCGGTGGAATCGCGCCAGCGCATGGTGGCCGGGCTGGCGGAGAACATCCGCGCCTTCCGGGAGGGCCGCCCCCGCAACCAGGTGAACCCCTGAAGACCATGTCCCCGACCCCTGAAGAACGCCTCTGCGAACTGGAATTCCGCCTGGCCCACCAGGAGGAGCACCTCCAGACCCTGAACGACACGGTGAACCGCCAGCAGCGGGAACTGGAGGCCCTGCACACCCGGATGGAGACCCTCCGCCAGCGCCTGGCGGAGGTCATGGCCCTCGGTTCGGGGCAGGAGCCGGGCCCTGAACCGCCCCCGCCCCACTACTGAGGGCGGCCATGGAACACCTGATATGCGAGGCGCCGGCATGCGAGGAGGAGGCACAGCGCCTGGCCGACACCCTGGGGCTGGCCATGGCCTCCACCCCGCCAGCGGAAGGGCTGTACCTGGCCTGCACCGGGGATCGACTGGAACTGCGCCAGGCGGGCCCCGGCGCACCGGGCCCCGTGTACGTGGACTTCACCGGGGGCCGGCTGGGCTACCGCGGCCCCCGGGTCAGCCCACGCAGGGAGCCCCTGGCCCGGGCCGCGGGGCTCAAGGGGGGACACCGCCCCCACGTCGTGGACGCCACGGCGGGACTGGGGCGGGACGCCTTCATCCTGGCGGCCCTGGGCTGCCGGGTGATCCTGCTGGAGCGCCACCCGGTGATCGCCGCCCTGCTGGAGGACGGCCTGCGCCGGGCGGCGGCGCTGGTGCCCCAGGTGACGGCCCGCATGACCCTGGAGCGGGCGGATGCCCTGACAGGGCTGGCGGCCCACACCGCCGACGTGGTGTGCCTGGACCCCATGTATCCCCACCGGGACAAGCAGGCCCTGGTGAAGAAGGAGATGCGGGTCTTTCGCGCCCTGGTGGGGGACGACCCCGACGCCGATGACCTGCTCCAGGCCGCTCGGGCGGCGGCAGGAGAGCGGGTGGTGGTGAAACGCCCGGCCCGGGCCCGCCCCCTGGCGGAGCAGGCCCCCGACTTCTCCGTCCCCGGGGCCAGCACCCGCTTCGACGTCTACCTGGGGGGTTCCCCCAGGACCAGCCGGGTGTCGGAGACGAGCCGGTAGGGGGGCACCTCCAGGTTGCGGCGCGCCGGCTGATCCTGGAGCACCCGTCCGGCGAAGTCATAGCGCGACCCCCGGCAGCGGTCCACGAAGCCGCCCTCCCAGGCATCCCCTTTCCCTTCGTCCCCGGACCCGGGCGGCACGTAGTCCAGGGGGCAGTTGAGATCCGTGCCCAGGGCGATGAAGACGAACCACTCCGGCGAGGCGGCGCGGTGGGCATTGCGGTAGGCCGAAGGCTGTCGGCTCAGACGGGACGCGGGGTCATAGAGCCGGCCCGAGACACGGGCATCCGCCGCCTCCATGGCGGGGGTACGGCGCAGGATCCACACGGGCCGCCCGTCCCAGGCCAGCTTGCGGATCCCACCGGGGGAGAGATCCGCCAGGTCCACCGTCTGGACGTGGGCTCGCTCGGCCTCGCCGGCGCCGAACCAGCTCCCCAGCAGGCCGCTGAGCATCACCAGGGCCAGGGCCGCCACCCCCGCCAGGGACAGGACCTTGAGGGCCACCCGGTAATAGAACCGCAGGGGACGGGCATCTTGAGGGGCGTGTGGTTCGGTCATGCTCGGGCCATGGCGGAGTAGGATGGGCGGGGGAGGACTCCCGCCGGCGGCGGGGATGGCGCACCTGCAGGTGCAAAGGTAGCATGTCCGCACCCCCTTTCAGGATCCGATTCAGGAGACGGCACCATGGCGGCGCGGGATCAGCAGGGCTATGTGGGCATCCACAACGACCGCTTTGGCGGCATGACCCCCATCGGCGGTCTCATCAAGGACGCCTGGGTCTTCGGCATCCTCCCGGAGGACGAGACCTGCGAGGGATGGACCCGCCAGCAGCTGCAGCAACTCCACGACCAGGTGGCCGCCGCCTGGGACCGCCACGGCCTGCGGGTGGCGAATCTGCCCCCGGAACTGCGGGAACGCCACACCCGCATCCACGACGCGGCCATCGCCCGTGCGCGGGAGCTGGGCTGGGTTCCAGGGGGCGACGTGGACCCGGAGATGGAATGAGTCCGGGCGGATTCTAAAGCCCGGGGGGACGTGGTACCGTCGGGATGGACCATCACCTGAGGATCGCAGCCCATGACCCAACCCTCCTTCGCCCTGCAGGCGGAACAGACCCTGGAGGACCTCATGGAACGCATGGGGGCCGTGGAGGCCCTGGCCGACCTGGACATGGATATCGTGGACGGCGTACTGACCGTGGAATTCGACGACGGCGGCAAGATCATCCTCAACCGCCAGGAGCCAGTGCGCCAGATCTGGCTCGCCTCCCCCGAGGGGCCGGCCCATTTCCACCTCGACGCCGACAGGGCGCAATGGGTGGACGAGCGCTCCGGGGAGGAACTCTTCACCGCCCTGGGGCGCATCCTGAGCGGCAGGCTGGGACAGCCCATCCGGCTCTGACCATGACCCGCCAGGGGTGTTTCACTCCCCCGGCGCATCCCCCTGCGCTGAACGCCGCCGGGCATCGTGTACCCGGGACTCCAGCTGGCTGAGCACCACGTGTGGCTTGTCCTGCTCCAGGGCACGGTCCACCAGGTTCAGCATGGCCTGATGCTCGGGACGTGAGGCGTAGCGCAGGTGGGCCAGATTCACCGAAAGGCGCCGGAACTGGCGGAAGAAGAGATAGGACAGGGTCGCGACGATCAGCGCCGTCCAGGAGGCCCCCTGGAACCAGGCCCATATCGCGGCGCCGTAACCGACGAAGGTGACGGCGAACAGCAGGGCCGCGAAACGGTGCACCGTGGATACAAAGGCCTGGAAGCCTTCCTGGTGGGCGGCGAATTCTTCGTCTGAGATCATCTGGGACTCCCGGCGGACAAGGTCACGCATTATGACCCAGGCCGCCCCTGGTTTGAACGGCTCCGCCCCCTCCTCCTTGCGCCAGTGCGGTCAACAGGCGATCGTGGAGGCCGTCGAAACCGCCGTTGCTCATCACCAGCACATGATCCCCGGGGCGCACCCGGGCGGCCAGGGCGGTCACCATTTCCTCCACGTTCCCACAGGCATGGCCCCGCCCTCCCAGGGTCCGGGTCACGCCGGCCATGTCCCAACCCAGATCCCCGGGGGCATGCAGCCAGACCTCGTCGGCGGCCTCCAGGGAGCCCGCCAGGGTCTCCCGGTGCACCCCCATGCGCATGGTGTTGGAGCGGGGCTCCACCACCGCCAGGATGCGCGCCGCCCCCACCCGGGCCCGCAGGGCCCCGAGGGTGGCGGCGATGGCCGTGGGATGATGGGCAAAGTCGTCATAGACCCGCACCCCTTCCACCTCGCCGCGCAACTGCAGCCGGCGCTTCACCCCGCGGAAACGTCCCAGGGCATCGAGACCCGTCTTCAAGGGCACCCCGGCATGCCGCGCCGCCAGCAGGGCCGCCAGGGCATTGGACAGGTTGTGCGCCCCGGGCATCGCCCAGTGACCGCTCCCGACCTCCCGGCCCGCCTCCCACAGGCGAAAGCGGCTGGCATCGGCGCTCAGGGCCTCGGCCTGCCAGGTGGCGTCGGGCTCGTCCAGGCCGAAACGCTCCACCGGCGTCCAGCAGCCCCGGTCCAGGACCCGCTCCAGGGCGGGGATCCCGGCACGGCAGAGGATGCGGCCGCTGCCGGGCACGGTACGCACCAGATGGTGAAACTGCCGTTCGATGGCCTCCAGATCCGGGAAGATATCCGCGTGATCGAACTCCAGGTTATTGAGCACCAGGGTGCGCGGGCGGTAGTGGACGAACTTGGACCGCTTGTCGAAGAAGGCGGTGTCGTACTCGTCCGCCTCCACCACGAAGAAGGGGCCGCCCCCCAGACGGGCGGAGAGCCCGAAGTTCTCCGGCACGCCGCCGATGAGGAACCCCGGATCCAGCCCGGCATCCTCCAGGATCCAGGCCAGCAGGCTCGCCGTGGTGGTCTTGCCATGGGTCCCGGCCACCGCCAGCACCCAGCGGTCCCGCAGCACGTGATCCGCCAGCCACTGGGGCCCGGAGGTATAGGCCAGCCCGCGATCCAGCACCTGCTCCACCACTGGATGGCCGCGGCTCATGACATTGCCGATGACCACGGCGTCCGGGGCCGCGTCCAATGGGGTCGGATCATCCCCCCCGGAGATGGAGATCCCCTGGGCCTCCAGCAGGGTGCTCATGGGGGGATAGACCTGGCGGTCGGACCCCGTGACCCGGTAGCCGGCGGCCCGGGCCAGCAGGGCCACACCGCCCATGAAGGTGCCGCAGATCCCCAGGATATGGATGTGCTTCATGGGGACAGGAGGTTGAACAGGGCCTCTCCGGCCACTGCGGTGAGGATGAGATAGAACACCGCCAGGGCCACGCCGCTGGAGAGGCTGCGCAGGTTCAGGGCACTGCGCAGGATATGGCCATAAGAGGTGAGCAACCAGCCCAGCAGGACCAGGTAGACGATGGTGGACAGGGCCGGGATCTCCTGGGGGGTCTCGGCGCCCCGCAGGCTGTACACCAGGGGCAGCATGAGTGCGCCCATGATCACCCCCACCCCCAGCAGGGCGGTGAAGGTCTGGACAAAGCGCGGGCGCAGGCCCTGGCTGCTCAGGAGGCTGACGCTGAACAGGGCCAGCAGACCCAGCTCCATGCCCGTCTGCAGCACTGCCACCTGAAAGGGGAAGAAGGGCACGGTGACCACCAGCCCCAGGAGCAGGTAGGCCAGCACGCACAGCCACATGAGCAGCCCGGAGGCGGGCAGGTCCTCCGGTCCCTGGCGCAGCAGGGCCAGTTGCACGAAGGGGCGGATCAGTGCGTACACGGACCGTCTCCGCGCATCCGGGCCTCGTGGTGCGGGCTATTCCTCATCCCACTCTTCCATCTCGCGCAGCAGATCGTAATCCGACTCCGAGGGGGCCCCATCCCGCACGCGGTATTCACGCCGTTCCAGGTAGGCATTCCTCAGGGCCATGTACCGATCGGTGGCGGTCCCCTCCAGGGAGCGCTCCACGGAGAGCAGGCCCGCGCGCATGTCCACCAGCCCCAGCGCGATCAAGGCCTCCTGATCGGGATGTTCGTGATAGGAGTAGAGGGGATGGATGCGCCCGTCCACCAGCTCCGCCGGGGCATCTCGCAGGGTACTGGGCCCCCAGAAAGGCACCACCAGATAGGGTCCGGAGGGCACACCCCAGGACCCCAGGGTCTGGCCGAAATCCTCGTTGTTCTTGTCCAGCCCCATGGGGCTGGCCACGTCGAAGAGCCCGAAGACCCCGAAGCTGGTGTTCATGATCAGCCGCGTCAGGTCCACCGCCGATTCATGGAACTTCAGTTGCAGGGTATCGTTGGCCAGGACGCCCACATCCCCCAGGTTGGAAAAGAAGTTGCCCACCGAGGTGCGCACCGGGTCCGGGGTGTAGCGCTCGTAGCCCTGGGCCACGGGCTTGAGCACGGCCCGGTCCACGGTATCGTTGAACTGGAACACGGCCCGGTTGTAGCCCTCCCAGGGATCGCGCGGATCCCGGGAGGCCTCGGGCACGCTGGCGCAGCCCGCCAGCCCCAGGAGCATCAGGACACCGGTGAGCCGTTTCCATGACCGTCGGGGCCGGGATGAAGACATGGCCATCCTCCTCTCTTCTTCGGGGTGCGGGCGCGATGTTGGGCATCGCGCCCGGAAGGGGTCAGCGGCCCCGCTGGGCGGCGATGCGCAGGCGAAGGGCATTGAGCTTGATGAAGCCCTCGGCGTCCTTCTGGTCGTAGGCCCCGGCATCGTCCTCGAAGGTGGCGATATGGGCGTCGAACAGGGTGTCGGAATCCGACTGCCGGCCGGCGACGATGACGTTGCCCTTGTAGAGCTTCAGGCGCACCACGCCGTTGACGTGCACCTGGGATGCGTCGATCAGGGCCTGCAGCATGCGCCGCTCGGGGCTCCACCAGTAGCCGTTGTAGATGAGGCTGGCATAACGGGGCATGAGTTCGTCCTTGAGATGGGCCGCCTCCCGGTCCAGGGTGATGGACTCGATGGCGCGGTGGGCGCGCAGCAGGATGGAGCCCCCCGGGGTCTCGTAGCAGCCGCGGGATTTCATGCCCACGTAGCGGTTCTCCACCAGGTCCAGGCGGCCGATGCCGTGGGCCCCGCCCACCTGGTTCAGGCGCGACAGCAGGGTGGCCGGGCTCAGGCGTTCGTCGTTCAGGGCCACGGGATCGCCCTGCTCGAAACGGATCTCCAGATACTCCGGCTCGTCCGGGGCCGCCTCGGGGGAGACGGTCCAGCGCCACATGTCCTCCTCCGCCTCGAACCAGGGGTCCTCCAGCTGGTTGCCCTCATAGGAGATGTGCAGCAGGTTGGCGTCCATGGAATACGGGGACTGGCTGCCCCGCTTCATCTCCACGGGGATACCGTGCTTCTCGGCATAGGCCAGGAGTTTTTCCCGGGAGTTCAGGTCCCATTCGCGCCAGGGGGCGATCACGCGGATGCCCGGCTTGAGGGCATAGGCCCCCAGCTCGAAACGCACCTGGTCGTTGCCTTTGCCGGTGGCCCCGTGGGAGACGGCGTCGGCACCCGTCTCGGCGGCGATCTCCACCAGACGCTTGGCGATGAGGGGGCGGGCGATGGAGGTGCCCAGCAGGTACTCCCCCTCGTAGACGGTGTTGGCGCGGAACATGGGGAAGACGAAGTCCCGGACGAACTCCTCGCGCAGGTCCTCGATGTAGATCTCCTTCACGCCCAGGGCCTGGGCCTTGGCCCGGGCCGGTTCCACCTCCTCCCCCTGGCCGATGTCGGCGGTGAAGGTGACCACCTGGCAGCCATAGGTCTCCTCCAGCCACTTGAGGATGACCGACGTATCCAGCCCGCCGGAATAGGCGAGCACGACCTTGTTCACATCACTGGCCATGTAAAGGCAACCCCTGGTAACAATAAAGGATGATCCGGACCGGTCAGTATAGCGAAAACCGGCGCTTTTCCGGAACAAGACCGCGCCCTAGCCGTCGTATCATGGGCAGATCCTGCTTGGGCCCGGCCCCTGGGCCCGCTAGAATGCGATTGGATCACCTGCCGTGAGAGTGGACCCATGGCCCTGGCCCAGGAAGACATCGAATTCATCAAGTCCCATCTGGGGGAGTGGCTGGCCGAGCAGAGCCTGGGCAAGCCCCCGGCGGTCTACGAGTTGGAGCTGCGCGAACGCATGGTGCGGGTGGAGGAGGAACTCAAGCACCAGCGGGAGCTGATGTACCAGGGGTTCCAGCAGATGGAGAAGCGCTTTGAGCAAGTGGATCAGCGCTTCGAACAGATGGAGAGGCGCTTCGACCAGGTGGAACAGCACTTCGAACAGATGGAGAGGCGGTTCGAGCAGGTGGAGCGGCGCTTCGAGCAGGTGGAGCGGCATTTCGAACAGGTGGACAAACGATTTGAACGGGTGGACCAGCGCTTCGACGAGATGCTGCGCCGCCATGACCGCCAGTTCCTCTGGCTGGTGGGCTTCATCGTCACCTGTACGGGCCTGCTGTTCGCGGGGCTGCGCCTGTTCTGATCCTGTTCGGCCTGTTTCGGCCCCTCAGGGCAGGGTCCACCACAGATCCACCCGACGGTTGCGGGCCCGGGCCTCCTCATCGGAGTCCGTATCCAGGGGCCACGACTCACCAAAGGCCCTCACCTCCAGTCGCCCGGGCGAGATGCCGCGGCGTTCCATCCAGTCCCGCACGGACTCCGCCCGCTCCAGGGAAAGGGTCTGGTTGTAGTCCTCCGGCCCCTTCTCGTCGGCATGCCCCCCCAGCACCAGTCGGGTTCCGGGATTGTCCTGCAGCCGTTTCCGCACCTCTTCCAGCGTGGGCCGGGCCGTGTCCCGGAGTCCGGCCTCGTCGAAATCGAACATCACCCGCCCGTGATGAATGACGGGGAAATCCAGGCGGGCCGGGCGCTGCAGACAGGGACGGAAGTCCGGCAGGACCTGGCGGAAACGCGAGGGGGAAAGAGTGACCTGAACCGGCTCGCTGTCCTTCCCGGAAGCGGGATGCACCAGCCGCACCTCATGACCGGTTTCCAGGGCGTAGTAGACCTCCAGGGCCTGCTCGCGCCCCAGGACCGTCAGCACCTCCCCCGCCAGCAACGGCACCACCCCCAGATCCCGCCGCGAGAGATCATGCCGCCAGGCGGGGGGATGGACCGAAAGCCGCCCCTGACCGGGCCCGGCGAGGGGCCGCACGGGCCGGACCTCCAGTTGCAGATCCCGATCCGTCTCCACGGTGAAGCGCACCTCGCCATAGCGGGGGATGGATTGACTCAGGACGCAGCCGTTTTCCCCTTGTTCGAAGGTCCAGGTGCTCTCGGACGGATCCGATGCATAGTCCACCGCACCGGCCGGAAGGAAGGCCGGGCCCAGGAGCAGGCCGATGAGAAGGAAGCGTTTCATGCCCTGGTCTATCGGCCGCCGGGCCGGATCATTGAGCCCGGCGGCCCGTCCCGCCTATTTCCCCCGCGGCGGGAGGATGTCGGTGACCGAGCCATGGGCCACCTCGGCGGCGAAGCAGAGGGTCTCCGACAGGGTGGGATGGGGATGGACCGTCAGGCCCAGGTCCTCCACGTCCGCCCCCATCTCCAGGGCCAGTAGGGCCTCGCCCAGCAGCTCCCCGGCGTTGGGTCCGGTGATGCCGGCCCCGATGACCCGCTGCTGCTCATCCAGCAGCAGCTTGGTGAGGCCGCTCTCCCCCCCCAGGCTCAGGGCGCGTCCGCTGGCCGCCCAGGGGAAGACGGCCTTGGTGTAGGTAATCCCCTCCTTCTTCGCCCGGGTCTCGGTGAGCCCCATCCAGGCCACCTCCGGGTGGGTGTAGGCCACACTGGGGATCGCCCGGGCATCGAAATGGGACTTGTGCCCCGCCGCCACCTCGGCGGCCACCTTGGCCTCGTGGGTGGCCTTGTGGGCCAGCATGGGCCCGCCCACCACATCGCCGACGGCGAAGATATGGGGGACATTGGTGCGCATCTGCCGGTCGGTGTGGATGAAACCGTGTTCATCCACCGCCACACCGGCGGCCTCCGCCTGGATCTGGCCGCCGTTGGGCAGACGCCCCACGGACACCAGCACCCGGTCGAAGGTGTCCTCCGCCGGGGCCTTGCCCCCCTCGAAGTGCACACGGATCCCGGCCTCCGTGGCCTCGGCCCCGGTGACCCGGGTACCGGTGTACACGGCCTCGTACCGCCCGCGGATGCGCTTCTCCAGGGGCTTGATCAGATCCCGGTCCGCACCGGGCATGAGCTCGTCGGAGAGCTCGCATACGGTCACCTTCGAACCCAGGGCGTCGTAGACACAGGCCATCTCCAGGCCGATGATGCCGCCCCCCACCACCAGCAGCCGCCCGGGGATGTCCTGCAGGGCCAGGGCCCCGGTGGAGTCCATCACCCGCTCGTCGTCCCAGGGGAAGCCGGGCAGGCGCGTGGCGCGCGAGCCCACGGCGAGGACCGCCTGCTCGAAACCGATGGTCTGTTCGCCATCCTCACCCTGCACCCGCAGGGTATTGGGCGAGGTGAAGGCCCCCACACCCTGCACCACCCGCACCTTGCGCTGCTTGGCCAGGTGCTTCAGGCCCGAGGTGAGCTTGTGCACCACCCCGTCCTTGTAGCCGTTGAGCTTGTCCAGATCGATGCGGGGCTCACCGAACTGGATGCCGTGCCGCTCGAAGGACTGGGCCTCGTCGATCACCTGGGCGGCATGCAGCAGGGCCTTGGAGGGGATGCAGCCCACGTTGAGGCAGACGCCGCCGATCACCGGATAGCGCTCCACCAGGATCACATCCAGCCCCAGGTCGGCGGCGCGGAAGGCGGCGGTATAGCCGCCGGGGCCGGAGCCCAGCACCAGCACCTGGCAGCGCAGATCCGCCTCGCCCGCCGGGGGGGCGGCCGGTGCGGGACGCGTCCCGGCATCCTGCGTCCCGGCGTCCTCCCCTGCACTCTGCGCCTCGGCAGCGGCCGGGGCCTCCGCTTCGGGCGCCTCTTCATGGCCCGCCGTGCCGCCCTCCTCCTGCGCCTCCAGGTCCAGGATGGGACTGCCCTGGGAGACCTTGTCCCCCACCTTCAGGTGCAGGGCCTTCACCGTACCGCCCCGGGGGGCGGGGATCTCCATGGAGGCCTTGTCCGACTCCAGGCTGATGAGGGGATCCTCCGGCCGCACCGTGTCCCCGGGCTGGACCAGGACCTCGATGACCTCCACGTCCTTGAAATCGCCGATGTCGGGGACCGGGATGGTATGCAGCTTGGGCATGGATCGCTTTCCTCTGGTTGGATCGGGACGATGGGCATCCGCCGCGCGGGGGAGTCTACAGCAGCATGCGCCGCATGTCGGACAACAGACCGCTCAGCTGGCCGGTGAACCGTGCCCCCAGGGCCCCGTCGATGACCCGGTGGTCATAGGACAGGGCCAGGGGCAGCATCAGACGCGGCACGAAGGTCTCCGCCTGCGCATCCCACACCGGCTGCATGCGGGCCCGGGAGACCCCCAGGATGGCCACCTCGGGGGCGTTGACGATGGGGGTGAACTGGGTGCCGCCGATGCCCCCCAGGCTGGTGATGGTGAAGCAGCCCCCCTCCATGTCCGCCCTCTTCAGGCGCCGGTCCCGGGCCCGCTGGGAGACCTCGGCGGTCTCCCGGGCCAGCTCCACCAGGCTCTTGCGGTCCACGTCCCGGATCACCGGGACCACCAGCCCGTCCGGGGTGTCCACGGCGATGCCCAGGTGATAATACTGCTTCAGGATCAGGTTCTCCCCGGCAGCGTCCAGGGAGGCGTTCACCCGGGGATGGGCCTTCAGGGCCGAGACCACCGCCTTCATGAGGAAGGCCAGGAAGGTGATCTTGACCCCCTGCTCCTGATACTCCTTTGCCAGGGAACGCCGGAAGCTGTCCAGTTCGGTGATATCCGCCTCGTCGAACTGGGTCACATGGGGCACGGTCACCCAGTTGCGGTGCAGGTTCTGTCCGGTGAGGCGGTTGATCTTCGTGAGCGGCCGGGTCTCCACGGGGCCGAAGCGGCTGAAGTCCACCTCCGGCGCCGGGGCCACGCCGAGCCCGGCGTCACTCCCTCCCCGGGCCAGGGAGCGTTTGACGAAGGCCTGCACGTCCTCCTTGAGGATGCGCCCCTTGCGGCCACTGCCCTGCACCTGCCCCAGATCCACCCCCAGCTCGCGGGCGAACCGGCGTACCGAAGGCGAGGCGTGGGCCTTGCGAAAGCCCTCCTCGTCCACCATCCCCGCCGTGGGCGAGGGCCGCGGGGCCGGAGCCGCTGGTTCCGGTTTCCCAGAGGCCGTCGCGGGGGGTGCCTCCGCCTTCCCCTCCGGGGCATCCCCGCCGGGGGCCGCCTCCCCGCTGTCTTCCCCGGCGGCAGGAGAGGCCGCCGGGGAAGGCGCGGCAGGGGTCGGCTCTCCCGTCCCGGCGCCCTCCCCGGCCTCGTCCCCGGCCTCCAGATCCAGGACGGGGGACCCCTCCGAGACCCGGTCCCCCGGCTTCACCTTCAGGCCCACCACCCGGCCGGCCCGGGGGGCCGGGATATCGATGGAGGCCTTGTCCGATTCCAGGGTGATCAACGGGTCCTCGGGCTGGACGGAATCGCCCTCACCCACCAGCACCTCGATGATCTCCACGTCCTTGAAGTCCCCGATGTCCGGGACCTTCACTTCCATCACGCTGCCCATCACGCCACTCCTGTCCGAGATTCGAGAGTCATCACCAGGGATCGCCCGCACGCCCGCGCATCAGGCGCGCAGGGGATTGGCCTTGTCGGGATCGATCCCGTACTGGCCAATCGCCTCGGTCACCCTGGAGGCGGGCAATGCCCCCTCGTCGGCCAGGGCCTTGAGGGCGGCGACGGTCACGTAGTACCGGTCCATCTCGAAGTGACGGCGCAGCCGCGCGCGTAGATCGCTCCGGCCGAAGCCATCGGTCCCCAGCACGGTGTAACGGCCGGGCACCCAGGCACGGATCTGATCGGGGTAGCCCTTGACATAGTCGGTGGCCGCCACCACGGGGCCGGAGGCCTCCGCCAGGCAACGGCTCACCCAGGACTGGCGCGGCGGTTCCTCCGGATGGAGCATATTCCAGCGCTCGACCTCGCGGCCGTCCCGGGCCAGTTCGTTGAAGCTGGTGGCACTCCACAGGTCGGCCTGCACGCCGAAGTCCTCCCGCAACAGATCGGCGGCGGCCATCACCTCCCGCAGGATGCTGCCCGAGCCCATGAGCTGCACCCGGGGGCCTTCCCCCTCGGCGACGCTCAGACGATAGAGGCCGCGGCGGATCCCCTCCTCCGCCCCCTCCGGCAGGGCCGGCTGACGGTCGTTCTGGTTCATCACCGTGATGTAGTAGAAGACGTTCTCCTGATCGACATACATGCGCCGCAGGCCGTCATGGACGATCACCGCCAGCTCGTACGCGAAGGCCGGGTCATAGCTGATGCAGTTGGGGACATTGGCCGCCATCATGGGGCTGTGGCCGTCCTGGTGCTGCAGCCCCTCGCCCGCCAGGGTGGTGCGCCCGGCGGTGCCGCCGATGAGAAAGCCCCGGGCCTGCATGTCGCCGGCGGCCCAGAGCAGGTCCCCCACCCGCTGGAAGCCGAACATGGAGTAGAAGATATAGAAGGGCACCATGCTCACGCCGTGGACGCTGTAGGCGGTGGCGGCGGCCATCCAGGAGGCCGTGGCCCCGGCCTCGTTGATGCCTTCCTCCAGGATCTGGCCCTTCTTGTCCTCCTTGTAGAACATCACCTGTTCCTTGTCCTGGGGGGTGTAGAGCTGCCCCACGGAGGAGTAGATGCCCAACTGCCGGAACAGCCCCTCCATGCCGAAGGTGCGCGCCTCATCGGGGACGATGGGCACCACATGGCGGCCGATCTTCTTGTCCCGGGCCAGCTGGGTGAGCATGCGCACCATGGCCATGGTGGTGGACAACTCCCGCTCGCCGGAGTCCTCCAGGGAGGCGGAGAACAGGGACAGCTCCGGGATCTCCAGGGGGGCCACCGAGGACTTGCGCACCGGCAGGTAGCCGCCCAGGGCCTTGCGGCGCTCATGCATGTAACGGATCTCGGGTGCGTCCTCCGCCGGGCGGATGTAGTGCAGCTGCTCCACGTCCTCGTCGGAGACGGGCACGTGGAAGCGGTCGCGGAAGGCCTTGATCTCCTCCGTCCCCATCTTCTTCTGCTGGTGGGCGCGCATCTGCCCCTCGCCGGCGGATCCCATGCCGTAGCCCTTCACCGTCTGGGCCAGGATCACCGTGGGCTGGCCGGTGTGGTTCACCGCGGCCTGGTAGGCGGCATAGACCTTGTAAGGGTCATGGCCGCCCCGGTTGAGGCGCCAGATATCCGCGTCGGACATGTTGGCCACCATGGCCTTGAGCTCGGGGTACTTGCCGAAGAAATGCTCCCGCACATAGGCCCCGTCCTTGGACTTGTAGTTCTGATAGTCCCCGTCCACGGCCTCCATCATGCGCTGCGTGAGCAGGCCCTTGGGATCCTTGGCAAACAGCGGATCCCAGTAGCTGCCCCAGAGGACCTTGATGACGTTCCAGCCGGCGCCCCGGAAGGTGGCCTCCAGTTCCTGGACGATCTTGCCGTTGCCGCGCACGGGACCATCCAGGCGCTGCAGATTGCAGTTGACCACGAAGATGAGGTTGTCCAGATCCTCCTGGGCCGCCAGGCCGATGGCCCCCATGGACTCCGGCTCGTCCGTCTCGCCATCCCCGAGGAAGCACCACACCTTGCGGTCGCGGCTGGAGGCCAGCTCCCGGTCGTTCATGTACTTCATGAAGCGGGCCTGCATGATGGCCTGCATGGGCCCGAGCCCCATGCTCACGGTGGGGAACTGCCAGTAGTCCGGCATGAGCCAGGGATGGGGATAGGACGACAGCCCCCTGCCCTCCACCTCCTGGCGGAAGTGGTCCAGCTGCTCCTCGCTGAAACGCCCCTCCAGGAAGGAACGGGCATAGATCCCGGGGGCCGAATGACCCTGGATGAAGATCAGATCGCCACCATGTTCGTGGGTCGGTGCCCGCCAGAAGTGATTGAAGCCCACGTCATAGAGGGTGGCGGCGGAGGCAAAGCTGGCGATGTGCCCCCCCAGTTCGGTGCTGATGCGGTTGGCCTTGACCACCATCATCAGGGCGTTCCAGCGGATATAGGCGCGGATGCGGTGTTCCAGCTCCGAATTGCCCGGATACTCCGGCTCCAGGTGGGGCGGGATGGTGTTCACATAGGCCGTGTGTGGGGAATACGGCAGAAAGGCACCGGAACGGCGGGCCTGATCCACCAGCCGCTCCAGCAGGTAATGGGCCCGTTCGGGACCATCCACCTGGATCACCGCCTCGAGGGCATCCAGCCATTCCTGCGTTTCCTGCGCGTCCAGGTCCTGGGGCAATGACTGCGCGTTCATGTTGTCCTCTCCATCCGTCAAACCTCCCCGTCAGGCACCCGCGTTCGTCCACCGGGGGAAGCGGTTGATCACGGGAAGGGGAGTGTGGCTGCTATGATGCCTATTGTTATTTCGGTGTCGGGCCGCAGGGCGGCGCGGCGGTATATTCAGACTTTTGCGCGGGCAGGTCAAGGAAGTGGAGACGGCCATTCCATGCTTCACTGCAACACGCCAGCCCCCTGTTTTCACGGGAATTTCATGCGATGACAACAATTCAGGAATTGCACATCCGGCGTCCGGATGACTGGCATCTCCACGTGCGCGACGGCGAGGGATTGATGTGTGCAGTGCCGCATTCCGCGCGGCGTTTCGCGCGCGCGGTGATCATGCCCAATCTCAGGCCGCCGGTGGTGGACATCGAACAGGCCGCCGCCTATCGGGCACGCATCCTGGCGGCCGTCCCGAAAGGGGTGCATTTCGATCCATTGATGACAATCTACCTCACGGATCACACCTCACCGGATGACATCCGGGAGGTGGCCGAAAGCGGTTTCATGCTCGGCGCCAAGCTCTATCCCGCCGGGGCCACCACCCATTCCGAGGCCGGGGTCACCGATATCCGCCGCCTGGACCCGACCCTCCAGGCCATGCAGGATCTGGGTGTGCCATTGATGGTGCACGGGGAGGTGACCGGTCCGGAGGTGGATCTCTTCGACCGCGAGGCCCGGTTCATCGAGCAGATCCTCACCCCTCTGGTGGAACGCTTCCCTGCCCTCAAGGTGGTGCTGGAGCACGTGACCACGTCCCAGGCGGTGGAGTTCGTGCGCCGGGGCCCGGAGACGCTTGCCGCCACGGTCACCCCCCAGCATATCCTCATGAACCGTAACGCCCTCTTCCAGGGCGGGATCAGACCCCATCATTTCTGTCTGCCCGTCCTCAAGCGGGAGGAGCACCGCGCGGCCATCCTGGAGGCCCTGGCGGAAGGCCATCCCCGCTTTTTCCTGGGCACGGACAGCGCGCCCCACCCCCGCGGCGCCAAGGAAAGCGCCTGTGGATGCGCCGGGATCTACAGCGCCCCGGCGGCCATCGAGCTCTATGCCGAGGCCTTCGAGCAGGCCGGCGCCCTGGACCGGCTGGAGGCCTTCGCCAGCGAGAACGGCCCCCGCTTCCACGGCCTGGCGCCCAACGAGGACTTCATCACCCTGCGCCGCGAACCCTGGACGGTGCCCGAGGACCTGCCCTTCGGGGAGGACACGGTGGTCCCGCTGCGGGCGGGGACCGACCTGGCCTGGCGCCTGGTGGACTAAAGCCCCATCCCAGGCCCGGAACTGGTACCCTACGCCCATGACTGAAGAACCCGATTTCCGCCCCATGGGCAACCGGTTCCGTGGCTTCCTGCCCGTGGTGGTGGACGTGGAGACCGGAGGTTTCAACCCCAGGACCGACGCCCTGCTGCAGATCGCGGCGGTCCTGCTGCGCATGGACGCCCAGGGCGACCTGCACCGCGACCGCACCCTGTCCTTCCATGTGCAGCCCTTCGAAGGGGCCCACATGGACCCCAAATCCCTGGAGGTGACGGGCATCAACCCCTGGCATCCCCTGCGCATCGCCGTGCCGGAACAGGAGGCCCTGCAGGGGGTCTTCCGGGAGGTGCGCCAGGAGGTGAAGCGCAACCAGTGCACCCGGGCCATCCTGGTGGGGCACAACGCCGGTTTCGACCTGGCCTTCGTCAACGCCACCGCCGAGCGGGCCCAGCTCAAGCGCAACCCCTTCCACCCCTTCAGCAACCTGGACACGGTGACCCTCTCGGCCATGGCCTACGGCCAGACCGTCCTGGCCCGGGCCGCCCGGGAGGCGGGCCTTTCCTGGGACAACGAAGAGGCCCACTCGGCCACCTACGATGCCGAGAAGACGGCGGACATCTTCTGCGACGTGATGAATCGCTGGAACCACGCGGCCCTCGAGGCCGCCGGCATGG
>JBKGXY010000031.1:0-19276 GCA_046546415.1 Ectothiorhodospira sp. | reverse complement strand
GAGTTCGCCGTGGTCGAGACCGACGCCGTCCTGCTGCGCATCCCCAAGGAGGCCTTCGCCCGGCTGCTCAACGCCGAGCGCACCCGAGGCTTCGAGGTGGAGGACACCGAGACCACAGCGGAGGAGGCCGCGATCCTGCAGAAGCTCTACGAGGCCACCACCCGCAACCGGCTGGAACTGCCCACCATGCCCGAGGTGGCCATGAGCATCCAGCGCCTCACCCGGGACCCGGATGCCGGCATCGACGAACTCATCCAGGTGATCCAGACCGACCCCTCCGTGGCCGGGGCCCTGATCCACGCCACCAACAGCCCCGTCTACCGTTCCACCAAGCGCATCACCAACATCCGCGACGCCGTGGTGCGCCTGGGTTTTCGCACCACCGAACGGCTGGCCTTCAACCTGTCCATGAAACAGACCTTCTCCAGCGGGGCCCCCGCCGTGCACCAGCGCATGATCCAGCTCTGGCACCACAGCGTGGAGGTCTCGGCCATCGCCCACGTCCTGGCCCGCCACGTACGGGGCTTCGAGCCGGAGCGGGCCCAACTGGCGGGCCTGATGCACCGCATCGGCACCATCCCCATCCTCAACCACCTGGCCCGTGAGGGACAGGAGGTCCAGCCCGCCGCCCTGGAGGCCGCCATCGACAAGCTGCACACCCTCACGGGGCTGATGGTGATGAACTACTGGGGCATGGACCCGGAGATGGTCACCGTGGCGGAATACGCGGACCGGTGGATGCGGGACGCCGGCCCGGAGCCGGACTACTGCGATCTGATCATCGTCTCGCAGCTGCTCAAGCGCGGGGAATCGGACGAGAGGCGCGACCTGCCCAGGGCGGACCAGGTCCCCGCCTTCGGCAAGCTGGGCCTTGGCCCCCTGGACGAGGACATGAACCTGGCCGTACTCAAGGCGGCCGAGGAAGAGATGGCCATCATCCGACAGGTGCTCCATGGCTGAACCCATCGTCGAACCCGAGGCCCTGCAAGGGCTGACCCCCGTGGGCGGGCTGGGCCCCGCCGACCTGGACCACATGGCCCGCAAGGCCGTGCTCCTGGAACTGGCCCCCGGGGACAAGCTGCAGGCAGCGGACGCCACCCGCTGGATGCTCTACCTGCTGGAGGGCAAGCTGAGCCTGTTCTCCGAGGGGCGCCCGCTCATCATCGAGGCCCACGGCCCCCGGGCGCAGCATCCCATCTTCGGCACCGGACGCCTGCGGGAATATGCCACCGCCCTCACACACAGCCGCCTGCTGCGCATCGACCGCAACCTCTATGAGACCCTGGACCGGCAACAGACGGAATCGGGTTACGAACTCCGGGAGACCCCCCTCAGCGAACTGGAGAGCAGCCTGTTCGGGGGCATCTACCAGCGCATCATCACGGGCCAGCTGACCCTGCCGGCCCTCCCTGAGGTGGCCCTGCGCATGCAGGCGGCCATGAACGACCCCGAGATCGACGCCGGCCGTCTGGCGCGCATCATCCAGACCGACCTGGCCGTGACCGGGGGCCTGCTCAAGGCCGCCAAGAGCGCCCGCTACGGGGGCAATACCCCCGTCCACAACGTACGCGACGCCATCGTGCGCCTGGGCTTCGACACCACCCGCCAGCTGGTCATCGGCATCGCGCTGAAACAGGTCTTCCGCACGGAGATCCCCGCCTACAGGCAGCGCATGCAGGCCCTCTGGGAACGCAGCGTCCACGTCTCTGCCCTGAGCCACATCCTGGCCCGTCACGGCCGCGGCTTCGAGCCGGAGCACGCCATGCTGGCGGGTCTGATCCATCAGGTGGGCATGGTGCCGCTGCTGGACGACCTGGCCCGCAACCACCCCGACCTCCCGGAGGGCGAACTGGAGGACATCCTGAAACGGCTGCATCCCATCGTGGGGGAACTGGTGATCAACGACTGGGGGCTGGAGCCGGACATGGTGCAGGTGGCCTGCGAGAGCGACCGCTGGGACCGCAACGGGACACGCCCCCCGGACTACTGCGATGTGGTGCTGGTGGCCCAGCTCTATTACATGGCCCATGTCGAGGGGGGCGATGGCAACCGCCTGCCGCGTTACGATCAGGTGCCGGCCTATACCAAACTGGGCCTGCCCGAGCCCAATGCGGACCGGAAACTGGACCTGTTCGAGGAGGCCCGGGAGGAGATCCGCGAGGTGATGCAATTCCTCGGGGCCACCCCGGCCTGAATCCGGACCGCCGCCGGCCCCGCGCCAGGCGACACCCTCGGCCCCATCCACACCCGCCCCCGGGCGGCCAGATCACGGAACCCGCCATGAACGACACCACCTCCCACCGCCCCGCACGGGGCGAGAAGCAACGCGCCGCCGAGAAGGTGTCCCGCATCCCGGTGAAGATCGACCCCACCCGGCGCCCGCAGCGCAAGCCCCCCTGGATCCGGGCCCGGGCCCAGGGCAATCCCCAGGTGCAGCATCTCAAGCGGGTCCTGCGGGACAGCCACCTGCACACCGTCTGCGAGGAGGCCTCCTGCCCCAACCTGGGGGAATGCTTCAGCCACGGCACGGCCAGCTTCATCGTCATGGGGGACATCTGCACCCGCCGCTGCCCCTTCTGCGACGTGGCCCACGGCCGCCCCGAGCCCCTGGACCCGGAGGAGCCCATGAACCTGGCGCGCACGGTCCAGGCCATGGGCCTGCGCTACGTGGTCATCACCTCCGTGGACCGGGACGACCTGCGGGACGGCGGCGCGGGCCATTTCGTGGAATGCATCCGCCGCACCCGGGAGCTGAGTCCGCAGACCCGTGTGGAGATCCTGGTGCCCGACTTTCGCGGACGCATGGAACTGGCCCTGGAGGTGCTGGAGGAAGGCCTGCCGGATGTCTTCAACCACAACCTGGAGACGGTGCCCCGCCTCTACCGCCAGGCCCGGCCGGGGGCCGACTACGCCTGGTCACTGAAACTGCTCAGGGATTTCAAGGCCCGTCATCCCCATATCCCCACCAAGTCCGGACTCATGCTGGGCCTGGGGGAGACCTCCGAAGAGGTGGAGGCGGTGCTGCGGGACCTGCGGGACCACGACTGCGGGATGCTCACCCTGGGACAGTACCTGCAGCCCAGCCGGCACCACCTGCCCGTGGACCGCTACGTCACTCCAGAGGAGTTCGACCGCCTGGCCCGGGTGGCCTATGACCTGGGCTTCTCCCAGGTGGCCAGCGGCCCCATGGTGCGTTCCTCCTACCACGCGGACCAGCAGGCCGCCGCCTACGCCGCCGCGCGCAAGGCAGAGTCCTGAAGGGCGTCATGGACGATCAGCAGCTCCTGCGCTACAGCCGACAGATCCTGCTGCCCCAGGTGGGGGTCGAGGGGCAACGCCGCCTGGAGGCGTCCCGGGTCCTGATCATCGGCCTGGGCGGCCTGGGCAGCCCGGCGGCCCTGTACCTGGCCGCCGCGGGCGTGGGCCACCTCACCCTGGTGGACTTCGACCGGGTGGACCTGTCCAACCTGCAGCGCCAGATCCTGCACACCACCGACCGCATCGGCCAGCCCAAGGTGGCCTCGGCCCGGCGGGCCATCGAGGCGGTGAACCCCCACGTGGCCGTGGAGACCCGGGAGGGCACCCTGGAGGGTGCGGCACTGGAAGCGGCCATGAGGGGAGCGGACCTGGTGCTGGATTGCAGCGACAACTTCGACACCCGCTTTGCCATCAACCGGGCCAGTGTGGCCACGGGCACGCCGCTGGTGTCGGCGGCGGTGATCCGCATGGAGGGGCAACTCACGGTGTTCGAGCCGGGGGGGACGGACAGCCCCTGCTATCACTGCCTCTACGGCGAGGCGGAGGGGGCGGGGGAGACGGAACAGACCTGCACCGACTCCGGGGTGCTGGCCAGCCTGCCCGGGGTCCTGGGCAGCCTGCAGGCCACCGAGGCCCTGAAGGCCCTTTTGGGGCTGCCCACCCTGCGGGGACGGCTGCTGCTGCTGGATGCCCTGGCCATGGAGTGGCGCACCATCCGCATCCGCCGGGATCCCGCCTGCCCGGTGTGCGGGGCGCGCCCGGCGGGCTAGAACCGCTCCGCCGGGCCAAGCCGGGGCGGATGACCCGAGCCCCTGGGACCGGGCTGCATCCTGCGGGCCTTAGAGTTTCCCCTTCAGCAGTTCGTTCACCTGGGCCGGGTTGGCCTTGCCGCCGGTGCGCTTCATCACCTGTCCGACGAAGAACCCGAAGAGCTTGTCCTTGCCGGCACGGTACTGCTCCAGCTGCTGGGGGTTATCGGCGATCACCTGGTCGATCACCTGTTCGATGGCCCCGGTGTCGGTGATCTGCTTGAGGCCCTTGGCCTCGATGACGGCATCCGCGTCCCCCTCGCCGGCCCACATGGCCTCGAAGACGTCCTTGGCGATCTTGCCGGAGATGGTGTTGTCGTGGATGCGGCGCAGGAGCCCGCCCAGGGCCTCGGCGCTCACGGGGCTGTCGGTGATCTCCAGGCCATCCTTGTTCAGGGCGCCGGAGAGTTCCCCCATGACCCAGTTGGCGGCCACCTTGGCCGGACCCTCGCCCGCCACCACCACGGCCTCGAAGTAATCCGCCATCTCGCGGGTGGCGGTGAGTACACCGGCGTCGTAGGCGGAGAGCCCGTACTGCGTCATGAAACGCCGCTTCTTCTCGTCCGGCAGCTCCGGCAGCGTGGCGCGCACCGCCTCGATGAAGTCGGAATCGATATCCAGGGGGAGCAGGTCTGGGTCCGGGAAGTAACGGTAGTCGTTGGCCTCCTCCTTGGAGCGCATGGCCCGGGTCTCCCCCTGATCGGGATCGAAGAGGCGGGTCTCCTGGACCACCGTGCCCCCCCCTTCCAGGAGGTCGATCTGGCGCTCCACCTCGTGGTCGATGGCCCGCTCGACGAAACGGAAGGAGTTGAGGTTCTTGATCTCCGCCCGGGTGCCAAAGGTGTCGCTGCCCCGGGGGCGCACGGAGACGTTGGCGTCGCAGCGGAAGGAACCTTCCTGCATGTTGCCGTCGCAGATCCCCAGGTAGCGCACCAGGGCGTGGAGCTTCTTCATGTAGGCCACCGCCTCCCGGGCCGAACGCAGGTCCGGTTCGGAGACGATCTCCAGAAGCGGGGTGCCGGCCCGGTTGAGGTCGATGCCCGTCATGCCGTGGAAGTCCTCGTGCAGGCTCTTGCCCGCGTCCTCCTCCAGGTGGGCCCGGGTGATGCCGACGGTCTTGGTCCGGCCGTCCTCCAGCTCGATCTCCAGACGCCCGTGGGAGACCACCGGGAGCTCGTACTGGGAGATCTGGTAGCCCTTGGGCAGGTCGGGGTAGAAGTAGTTCTTGCGCGCGAAGACGGACCGGGGCGCGATCCCAGCCCCGATGGCCAGCCCCAGCTTCACCGCCATCTTCACCGCCCCCTCGTTGAGCACCGGCAGGACCCCGGGCAGCCCCAGGTCCACGGCGCAGGCCTGACGGTTGGGTTCGGCGCCGTAGGCGGTGGAGGCGCCGGAGAAGATCTTCGATGTGGTGGCAAGCTGGGCGTGGATCTCAAGCCCGATGACCGTTTCCCATTGCATATTCAAGCCCGGTATAAGGGTAAAGGGGTTCTCGCGCGCCCGGGGGGTCTCACCGGAATCCATTCGGCGCCAGGTGGTGCCATTCGGTGCCCAGCTGGTACTGGTGGGCCAGGCCCAGCAGGCGCGCCTCGTCGAAGTAGTTGCCGATGAGCTGCAGCCCCACGGGCAGCCCGCCGGCCAGGCCGGCGGGCAGGGACAGGCCCGGCAGCCCCGCCAGGTTCACGGCGATGGTGTAGATATCCGAGAGGTACATGCTCACCGGGTCGTCCGTCTTCTCGCCGAGGCGGAAGGCGGTGCCGGGGGTGGTGGGCCCCAACAGGACGTCCACCTCCTGGAAGGCGCGGGCGAAATCATCGGCGATGAGCCGGCGGATCTTCTGCGCCTTGAGGTAGTAGGCGTCGAAGTAGCCGGCGGAGAGGGCGTAGGTCCCCACCATGACGCGCCGTTTCACCTCGGCCCCGAAGCCTTCGCCGCGGCTGCGGGTGTAGAGATCCAGCAGGTCCTTCGGGTCCTCGCAGCGGTAGCCGTAGCGCACGCCGTCGAAGCGGGCCAGGTTGGAGGAGCACTCCGCCGGGGCCACCACGTAGTAGGCGGGCACGGCCAGCCCCGAATGGGGCAGGTCCACCTCGCGAAACTCCACCCCCAGGCCCTCGTAATGGGTGATGGCCTCCTCCAGCACCCGGGCCACGCCCGGTTCCATGCCCTCCGCGAAGAACTGTTTCGGCAGGCCGACGCGCAGGCCCTGAACGGGCCGGTCCAGGGCCGCCGTGAAGTCCTCGTCGGGACGTTCCAGGCTGGTGGAGTCGCGCCGGTCGAAACCCGCCATGACATTGAGCAGCAGGGCGCAGTCCTCGGCGGTGCGGGCCATGGGTCCGCCCTGGTCCAGGCTGGAGGCGAAGGCCACCATGCCCCAGCGGGAGACGCGTCCGTAGGTGGGCTTGAGGCCGGTGATGCCGGTGAGGGCCGCCGGCTGACGGATGGAGCCGCCGGTGTCGGTCCCGGTGGCCCCGGGGGCCAGGCGGGCCGCCACCACGGCGGCGGAACCGCCGGAGGAGCCGCCCGGCACCCGTTCCGTGTCCCAGGGGTTCCTCACCGGGCCGTAGTAGCTGGTCTCGTTGGACGAGCCCATGGCGAACTCGTCCATGTTGGTCTTGCCCAGCAGGGGGCAGCCGGCGGCCTTGAAGCGCTCCACCACCCCGGCGTCATAGGGGGCGATGAAGTTGTCCAGCATGCGTGAGCCGCAACTGGTGCGCACCCCCTCGGTGCAGAAGATGTCCTTCTGGGCGATGGGCACGCCGGTGAGCGGCCCCGCCCGACCCTGCGCCCGGGCCTCGTCCGCCGCCCGTGCGGCCTCCAGGGCCTGCTCCGCGGTGACGGTGAGATACCCGTTGAGGGCATCGTCCAGGGTCTCGATGCGCCGCA
Source organism: Ectothiorhodospira sp. (assembly GCA_046546415.1). Taxonomy (GTDB): domain Bacteria; phylum Pseudomonadota; class Gammaproteobacteria; order Ectothiorhodospirales; family Ectothiorhodospiraceae; genus Ectothiorhodospira. Next base: position 12,326 of record JBKGXY010000031.1, on the reverse strand, counting down.
GGTAGTGTTCGGTGAGCTCGACGCTGGAGACCTCCCTGGCCTCAAGGGCGGCGGCAAGCTCGGCGATGGTCTTCTCGTGCATGGGTCGTTCCGTAGTCGGGACTGGGGTCGTCGGGGTCATGCCCCGCGCGGGGCCTTCATTCGATCACCCTGGGCACCAGGTAGAGCCCCCCCTCCACGGCCGGGGCGATGGCCTGGAACCGGTCGCGCCGGTCGGGCTCGGAGGGCTGGTCCGGACGCAGCCGCTGGGAGGCCTCCACCGGATGGGCCATGGGGGTCACCCCCTCGGTGTCCACCGACTCCATCTGCTCCACGAAGGCCAGGATCCCGGAGAGTTCACGGGCATAGGCATCCAGGTCCTCGGGACGCACCGCCAGGCGGGCCAGGTGGGCGATCTTCTCCACTTCTTCGCGGGACAGGGACATGGGAGGCTCCGAACGTGCTGAAAAGCTGGACAGGCGCGATAACGTAGCATAAGTCCCGCCTTGCCCAAAGCACTTGGGCGTTGCTAGAGTACCCGCTTTCGCAGGCTACGCCAGACCCCATCCTATGCTCAGCCGTATCCTCGGTCTTCTCTCCAACGATATCTCCATCGATCTTGGCACCGCCAACACCCTGATCTACATGCGGGGCAAGGGGATCGTGCTCAACGAGCCCTCGGTGGTGGCCATCCGGCAGGACCGGGGACCGGGCGGCCCTCGCTCGGTGGAGGCCGTGGGGATCGCCGCCAAGAAGATGATCGGACGCACCCCGGAGAACATCCAGGCCATCCGCCCCATGAAGGACGGCGTCATCGCCGATTTCACCACCACGGAGAAGATGCTGCAGCACTTCATCCGCAAGGTGCACCACCACCGCATGTTCCGGCCCAGCCCGCGGGTCCTGGTGTGCGTGCCCTGCGGGGCCACCCAGGTGGAACGCCGCGCCATCCGCGAATCGGCCGCCGGGGCCGGGGCACGCCGGGTGTACCTGATGGAGGAGCCCATGGCCGCCGCCATCGGGTCCGGCATCCCGGTGGACGAGGCCCGGGGTTCCATGGTCCTGGACATCGGCGGCGGCACCTCCGAGGTGGCGGTGATGTCCCTCAACGGCATCGTCTACTCCGCCTCGGTACGCATCGGCGGTGACACCTTCGACGACGCCATCACCGCCTACGTGCGCCGCAACTACGGCATCCTCATCGGCGAGGCCACCGCCGAGCGCATCAAGCACGAGATCGGTTCCGCCTACCCGGGTCGGGAGCTGGAGGAGATCGAGGTCAAGGGACGCAACCTGGCCGAAGGGGTCCCCCGGGCCTTCACCCTCAACAGCAACGAGATCCTGGAGGCCCTGCAGGAGCCGCTGCACGGCATCGTCAGCGCCGTGCGCACCGCTCTGGAGCAGACCCCCCCGGAACTGGGTTCGGACGTGGCCGAGCGGGGCATCGTCCTCACCGGCGGCGGCGCCCTGCTGCGGGACCTGGACCGCCTGCTCATGGAGGAGACGGGCATCCCCGTGGTGGTGGCCGACGACCCCCTCACCTGCGTCGCCCGGGGCGGGGGCAAGGTGCTGGAGATGATCGACGAACACGGGACCGACTTCCTGTCGCTTGAATGACGCGCACGCCGGGAGGGAGGATCCGCCATCAAACAGCCGCTCTTTAACCTGGGGCCCTCCCCGGCGTTACGGCTGGCCCTCTGCACCGTCCTCTCCCTGGTCCTGATGACCCTGGACCACCGCCACCACCACCTCCAGGAGGTGCGCACCGCGTTGGCGACCCTGGTCTACCCCATCCAGTACGCCGCCGACCTGCCCGTGCGCCTGGGGGGCTGGGCGGCGGAGCAGTTCGCCACCCGCCAGAGCCTCCTCGCCCAGAACGCCCGCCTGCGGGAGGAACACCTGCGCCTGCGGGGACGCATGCTGCGCTTCGAGGCCCTGGAGGCGGAGAACGCCCGCCTGCGGACCCTCCTGGACACCTCGTCCCGGGTGCGCGAGGAGGTGGTGATCGCCGAGCTCCTGTCCGTGGACCTGGACCCCTTCCGCCAGCAGGTGGTGCTGGACAAGGGCCGGCTCCACGGCGTCCACCCGGGTCAGCCACTGATCAACGCCGCCGGGGTGGTGGGCCAGGTGCTCAGGGTGCACCCCGCGCACAGCGTCGCCCTGCTCATCTCCGACCCGAGCCATGCCCTGCCGGTACAGATCAACCGCACCGGGCTGCGCACCCTGGCCATGGGGACCGGCAATCCCAAGCGCCTGGAACTGCGCTACATCCCCCCCAGCGAGGATGTGCGGGTGGGGGATATCGTCAGCACCTCCGGCCTGGGGGGGCGCTTCCCGGCGGACTACCCCGTGGCCGAGATCGTGCACGTGGAGCGCCCCAAGGGGGAGGACTTCGCCGTCGTCCAGGCCCGCCCCCTGGCCCGCCTGGACCGCTCCCGGGAGGTCTTGCTGCTCTGGAGCCACCGGGAGGAGCAGCCCGCCACCGACGGGGAAGGCATGGCACCGGAGACGGTGAATCCCGCTGGCGAGACCGCCCCGCAGGAGCTGCCCCTTGAGGAATAACCCCTTCGCGATCCTGTTCGTCATCCCGGCCACCTTCGCCTTCGGCCTGGGGGTGATGGTGATGCCCCTGCCGGAGACGCTGGCCCCCTGGCGCCCGGAATGGCTGGCCATGACCGTGCTCTACTGGAACATGGCCCTCCCCCGCCGGGTGGGCGTGGGCACGGCCTGGCTGGCGGGGCTGCTGCTGGACGTGGCGCGGGGGGCCCTGCTGGGGCAGCACGCCCTGGCGCTGGCCCTCATCGCCTGGATCGCCATCCGCCTGCATCAGCGGATACGTGTCTTCCCGGTCTGGCAACAGGCCATCAGCGTCGGCGGCCTGCTGAGCCTGTACCTGCTGCTGATCCTTTGGGTGGACGGCATCACCGGCCAAGCCCCCGGCACAGGGCTGCACTGGGCACCGCTGGTCACCAGCGCTCTCTGCTGGCCGCTGGTCTTCGTCCTGCTCCGGGGTGTGCGCCGGCGCTGGTGCCCCCACCTGGCCTGAGACCGGGGGATCAGTCCCCCTCGTTCTCACGGGCCATGCCCTCCAGTTGCTGGCGGAAGTCCTCGCAGGGGTCATTGCCACGCGCCCGCGGCGTGAACCAGACGATATCGTAACGGCCCTGCAGTCCGTCCCCGTAATCGGCCATGCGCCGGCGATCCTGCGTGACCTCCAGGAATCCCACACTCAGCCCCTCGTCCTCGTCCGCCCGCGACAGGTGGACCGGCACCCCGTAGTCCCGGCGGACATGGCCATTGCCGGCGACGAGCACGGCGGGGCGCACGGACAGGGCCTGCAACGCCCGGGCCATGAGGGCGTCCCGGGCCCGCTGGGCCTGCACCATGCCCTCCACCCGATCCGCCGGCAGGTAGCCGCAATGGGCCTCCAGGATGTCCTCCACCAGCCGGCGGCCGGCCGCCGCCGGGAGCGGCCGGTCCAGCCCCAGGGCGCGCACCTGCTCACCCCCCAGCACCGCCTCCTGACCCTCCCGGGCAATACGCGATGCCCGCTGCGCGGAGAGATTGGCCGCGGCCAGGGGGAGGTCGCGATCCAGGACCCACTGCACCAGGGGCCGGTACAGGGGCCAGGGCCAGTGGCGCGCCGCCACCTCCGTCTCCCGGGCCAGATGGTCCGCGTCCCGGACCCCTTCGGCGCGCAGACGATCAATGAGGGGCTGCTGCCCCCGGTCGAAGATCTCGAAGGCCACCCCGGGCCCTTCCCCCTCCCCCCGGGCAAGCCATTCGAGGACCTTACCGTGGAGGCGGTGATGGTCCGGGTTGTCGTGCACCTCCCCCAGAAGCACGTAAGCGGTACCCTGCAGGCGCTGCCGCAGGTCCTCCCGGGACAGGAACCGGGCGCGTTCCACGGACCAGATCCGGCCCGCCAGGGGATGATCCTGCAGATGCGGGGCCTCCCATTCCCCGGCGGGGGCAGGCTGCAGCGCCACGAGCACCGCCAGTGCGGCGGCCGCGATCAGGGCAAAGGGTCCGCGGGACATGGGGCCTCCGGGGCTGGTACGGGGGGCGGTGGACGGTATACTGTCGCCCGCCCGCCGGGACGGTCAAGCGGCCCGGCCACACCCACCCAGACCCGCCGGAGCCCCCATGACACAACCCGCCGCCCCTGCCCCCTCTGGCACCGGATGCCCCGCCGGGGGTCGATGAACATGGAATCCCCCCTGTTCATCGACCAAGGAGACGCCCTCCGGGACCTCTGCGCCCACCTGCAAAAGGCCCCCTGGATCGCCCTGGACACGGAATTCATCCGGGAGAAGACCTATTACCCCCGGCTCTGCCTGGTGCAGGTGGCCACACCGGAGCGGGTGGCCTGCATCGATCCCCTGGCCCTGGAGGATCTCTCCCCCCTGACGGCCCTGCTCCACGATCCACGGATCCTCAAGGTGCTGCACGCCGCTGGCCAGGACCTGGAGATCTTCTACCATCGGGATGGACGGGTCCCCGCCCCGATCTTCGACACCCAGGTGGCGGCGGCCCTTCTGGGGCATGGGGACCAGATCGGTTATGGCCGGCTCATCCAGGCGGTACTCGGGGTGGAACTGGAAAAGGGCCACTCCCGCACCGACTGGAGCCGACGCCCCCTGGATTCGGAGCAACTGCGCTACGCAGCGGACGACGTCCTCTACCTGGCCCGGGTCTATCCCCGGATGCGGGAGGACCTGGAGGCCAAGGGTCGCCTGGCCTGGCTGGAGGATGACTTCCGCCGCCTGGAGGACCCCGGGACCCACCAGCCGGACCCGGAGGGGGTCTGGCAGAAGGTCAAGGGCCTCAACACCCTGCGCCAGCCCCGCCAGCTGGCGGTGGTGCAGGAACTGGCCCGCTGGCGAGAGCAGGAGTCCATGCGCTGCGACCGTCCGCGGCGCTGGGTGTTGCAGGACGAGGTGATCCTGGATCTGGCCCGCCACCAGCCCCGGACTCCCGAGGCACTGGCCAGGGTACGGGGACTGGCGGAGGCCACGGTGCAACGTCACGGCGAGGCCCTGCTGGGGCTGATCCGCGAGGCGGCCGCACGGCCGCCGGAGGCCTGCCCTGCACCGCCGCCCCGGGGGGGGCGCCTGGACCCGGCCCGGGAGGCCCTGGTGGACGTGGCCATGGGCCTGTTGCGCCACCAGGCCCTGATCAACGACATCAGCCCGGCGGCCATCGCCACCCGCAAGGACCTGGAAGCCCTGGTGGCGGGGGATGAACGCTCCCCCCTGCTCCAGGGCTGGCGGGCGCGACTGGCCGGCCACGCCCTCCGGGCCTGGCTCCACGGGGAGACCCAGCTGAAGGTGGCCTCGGGGGCCCTCCGCATCATCCCCCGGCCTGAACCACCGTCGGCCCCGGTCCGCGAATGATGAACTCCAGTGCCCATGCGCGTTAGACTGGGCACTCATTCAGAGAAGCAGTTGGAGGCACGGCCGCATGCAAATCGGCAGCAACAAGGTGGTGAGCATCGATTACAAGCTCACCGACGATGAAGGCCGGGTAATCGATGATTCCTCCGAACGGGGGCCGTTGGACTATCTCCACGGGGCGGGCAACATCATTCCGGGCCTGGAACAGGCCCTGGAGGGCAAAGAGGAAGGCGAACAGGTCCAGGTGCGCGTGGAACCGGCCGATGCCTATGGTGAACGGGACGAGGAGATGATCCACACCCTCAACCGCAGCCAGTTCCAGGGCGTGGACGAGCTGGCGGTGGGCATGCAGTTCCAGGCCGGCACCGAGAACGGTGGCGCCCAGGTGGTGACCATCACCTCCATCGACGGGGACGACGTGGTGATCGACGCCAACCACCCTCTGGCGGGCACCTCGCTGAACTTCGACGTGAAGGTCCGGGACATCCGCGAGGCTACAGAGGAAGAAGTGGCGCACGGTCACGTGCATACGGACGAAGGCTGACGGCCAACCCGCAGCCGGTGGCCCAATGGACGGGCCCATCCAACAGGAAGGAAAGGAAATGAAAAAAGGGCCCCACCGATGGCGGGGCCCTTTTTTCATTACGACTTCAGATTCCGGCGGGAGCCGGGATCAATCAGCCGTCGAGCGTGACGTTGACCGCCTGCAGGCCCTTGGGACCCTGCTGAACCTCATAGTTGACCTTCTGGCCTTCGGCCAGGGTCTTGAAACCATCGGCCTGGATCGCCGAGTAATGCACGAACACGTCGGCACCGCCATCCGCGGGGGCGATAAACCCGAAGCCCTTCGTTTCATTGAACCACTTTACAGTACCGGTAGACATGAATCCTAACCTCAATCTTCTCTTTCAGATGAATACAGCTCCATGCAGCGTGCCTGTGCCGACGCAGAACGCACAACTCATTCCGCTACATGCGATGCAGTCTAGCGACTTCAGGTCCGTCACGCCATAGCAGAAACCCCTTCGAGGCGGACTCACCTTCCGAAATCGCCCTGGCTTTGGGTGATTTTTCTTTTATTTTCATGATATTAGCTTTAAATACCTTTTTCCCCGGGATACACGCCCCGAGCGCCGTGGCGCACAGCGCCCCCTTCCTGCAGTGCAGCATCGGCCCCTCCGCGCCGATCAGAGGGGCCCATAGACCCCACGACCCTTGTTCTGCAGGCGACCCTGACGCTTGAGATAGGAAAGGGTCTGGCTGATGTTGCGGGTCTCGAGCCCCCGGGACTCCAGTTCCGCCTTGATCCGCCGGGTGTTCATCTCCCCCTTCTCCTGAAGCAGCTCCACCACCTTACGGCTGAGGCTGGCATGACTTCCGTTGGCGCGGCGGGAAGCGGACCGGGTACGACCACCCAGGTTCTTGATCTCCTTGTCCAGGGCCGCCAGCTCGGCCTTCTGGCGGGCCACCATCTCGCGCCGCCGGGCCATGAGTTGCTCCAGTTGCTCACGCCGTTCCTGCTCCGCCCGCTCGCGCTCCTCCTCCTCGCGACGGCGGGCCAGTTCGTAGAGTTCCTGGGCCGAAAGATTCTCCAGTGCCTGATTCATGGTCTGTCAGTACTCCCCATCGATTCGTCATGAAATTGCGCAGGGCTTGGAACCGCATCACACGCATATCATGGATGATATGACATTGAATCACGTCGGTATGTTTATTTTTGGCGAGAACTCATGCAATGTCAAAGAAGCCACACGAAACAAGGCCGTGGAGCCGGTTTGCTGAAGGGGCTGAGTGGTAAAGATCAGGACCGCGAAAACAATGGCCGCGGACCGGAACGAAAAATCACCTCCGGGGATTCACGCGAGGGCATTCACACTCGGGGGAAGGCGCCGGGGACGGGCAGGCCGGCACTTGCCCCGGAGCAAGCGTTGCACGCCCCGGTCCGGGCGTTCAGAATCTCCGGTCCCGTTTTCATCGTACCGACCTCCCGAGTCCCGCAGCGATGCCCCTCGACGCCGAACACCAGCGAACGATCCGTCACGCCGTGCGGAGATTCTTTCAGCATGCGGCCCCCCGATACGGGGTGGATCCGACCCCGCCATCGGTCCATTTCGATCTGCGGGGACGGGCCGCCGGGCAATGGCGGGTGATGAAGGGGACGGAGGCCCTGCGCTTCAACCCCCATCTCTTCGCCATGGACTGGGAGCGGCAATACCCCGACACGGTGGCCCACGAGGTGGCCCACAGCATCGTCTACCGTCGATTCGGGCTGGGACGGGATCGGCGCCGTCCCCACGGCCCGGAGTGGCGTGAGGTGATGGCCTCCCTGGGGTTCGAACCCCGGGTGACCCACGATTCCGATCTGACGGGGGTGCCGGTGCGACGCACCCGGCGCTATCCCTATCGCTGCGCCTGCCAGCTCTATGCCCTGGGGGCACGCCGGCACCGCTCCGCCCAGTCGGGGGAGCGGATCTACTACTGCCGGCGCTGCGGCCAGACCCTGGTCCACGCCCCGGAGGCCACCCTGCCCGGGGACGCCGCCTGAGACGGGCCCGGGGCCACAGGGAGGCACAGGCTCATTCGCCGCCCTCCAGGGCCTCCCAGCGGGCATAGGCCTGGGCCAGGGCGCGCTCCTTCTCCTCCATGGCCCCCTGGGTGGCGGCGATTTCCTCCTTGGGGCGCTGATAGAAGCCGGGGTCTGCCAGGGTCTGCTGCAGGGCGGCCAGTTCCGATTCCAGGGCCTCGATACGCCCCGGCAGGGTCTCCAGCTCCCGCTGATCCTTATAACTGAGCTTGCTGGCCGCGCGGCGCGGGGCCTGTCCGCCGGAGGAGCCCGACGTGCCCCCCTTCCCCTCCTTCACGGGGCCGTCCTGCGCGGCGGATCCCCTGGGGGCCGGCGCGGTCTCGCCGGCCCGGCGGGCGCGCTGGCGCACCCAGTCGGTATAGCCCCCCACGGATTCCTCGAAGCGCCCCTCCCCGGTCCAGGCGATGACGCTGGTGGCCACGTTGTCGAGAAAGGCCCGGTCGTGGCTCACCACCAGCACCGTGCCGGGGAATTCCACCACCCGGGCCTCCAGCATCTCCAGGGTCTCGGCGTCCAGGTCGTTGGTGGGTTCGTCCAGCACCAGGACGTTGGCGGGACGGATGAAGAGTTTGGCCAGGAGCAGGCGGTTGCGCTCACCGCCGGAGAGGGCCTTCACCGGCTGGCGGGCCCGGGCGGGTTCGAAGAGGAAGTCCTGCAGGTAGGACAGCACGTGGCGGCTCTCCCCACCGACATCGATCCGGTCGCGGCCCTCCCCCACGTTGTCCACGACGCTGGCCTCCTCGTCCAGGGCGGCGCGGTGCTGGTCGAAGTAGGCCACCTCCAGGCGGGTCCCCCGTCGGATATGACCGGCATCGGGCTCCAGCTCCCCCAGCAGCAGGCGCAGCAGGGTGGTCTTGCCCGCGCCGTTGGGGCCGAGGATGCCCACCTTGTCCCCCCGCAGGATGAGGGTGGAGAAGTCGCGGATCACCGGTTCGCCGCCGAAGCCGAAGGAGACCCCTTCCGCCTCCACCACCATCCGCCCGGTGTCCCCGGCGGACTGCAGGGTGAGCCGGGCGCTGCCCTGGCGTTCACGCCGTTCGGAGCGTTCGGCCCGCAGGGCCTTCAGGGCCCGCACCCGGCCCTCGTTGCGGGTGCGGCGGGCCTTGATGCCCTGGCGGATCCAGGCCTCCTCCTGGGCCAGCTTCTTGTCGAAGCGCTCGTTCTGGCGCTCCTCCGCCTCCAGGGCCTCGGCCTTGCGACGCAGGTAGGTGTCGTAGTCCCCGGGCCAGCTGGTGAGCCGGCCCCGGTCCAGCTCCACGATGCGGGTGGCCAGGCGGCGCAGGAAGGCCCGGTCGTGGGTGATGAACAGCAGGCTGCCCTCGAACCCCAGCAGGAAGGATTCCAGCCACTCGATGGCCTCCACGTCCAGGTGGTTGGTGGGCTCGTCCAGCAGCAGCAGGTCCGGGTCCGTCACCAGGGCCCGGGCCAGCAGGACGCGGCGCTTGAGCCCCCCGGAGAGGGCATCGAAGGCCGCGTCCGGGTCCAGTCCCAGGCGCGAGAGCACCGTCTCCACCCGCTGCTCCCGATTCCAGCCGTCGGCGGCCTCCAGTTCATGCTGGCAGCGTTCCAGGGCGGCGAGCTGCGATTCATCGGCCCCCTGCTCCATGGCCCGGATCAGCTGGTGGTAGCGCCGCACCACCTCGCCCAGCCCACCCAGGCCCTCGGCCACCACATCGAAGACGCTGCCCGCCAGCCCCTCGGGCACGGCCTGCTCCAGCCGGGCCACCCGCAGGCCGTCGCCACGCTCGATCTGTCCATCGTCGGGCACCACCTCGCCGGTGATCACGCGCATGAGGGTGGACTTGCCGGCCCCGTTGCGGCCCACCAGGCAGAGGCGTTCCCCCGGCCCGATGCTCAGATCCACCCCGTCCAGCAGGGGATGGTGGCCATGGCTCAGCTGCACATTGCGAAGGACCAGAGAAGGCATTTCGGGATCCGGGATTGATGAAGTCGGCCCCCATTGTAACCCGAGGGCGGCCCGGGCCTCGCGGCCGGGTCCGGACAACCTGTTAAAATGCCCGGATCTCCCATTTCGACGGATACCGCCCCGTGAAACTCACGCCCTCCGAATACCGGCTCTGGAGAAACAAGTGCATCACCCTGCTGGGGATGTCCGGTGTGGGCAAGACCCGTCTCGCCCACCTGCTACGGCGCGCCCATTGGTTTCATTTCTCCGGCGACTACCGCATCGGCAGCCGTTACCTGGATGAACCCATCCTGGACAACATCAAGCGCCAGGTGATGCACATCGAGTTTCTGCGCGAACTGCTGCGGTCGGACTCCATCAGCATCGTGAACAACCTTTCGGTGGACAACCTGCAGCCGGTATCCAGCTTCCTGGGCAAGCTGGGCAATCCGGAGCGGGGCGGGCTTTCCCTCAAGGAGTTCAAGCGCCGCCAGCGCCTGCATCACGACGCCGAGGTGGCCGCCATGCGCGATGTCCCCGAGTTCATCCGCAAGGCCCACGAGATCTATGGCTACGACCACGTGGTCAACGATGCCGGGGGCAGTGTCTGCGAGCTGGAAGACCCCGGGGTCATGGAGCTGTTGGCAGAACACTCCCTGATCATCTACATCAAGGCCACGGACCGGGACGAGCAGCAATTGATGCAGCGGGCCGAGGAGAGCCCCAAGCCCCTGTTCTACCGGGAGGACTTCCTGGACCAGGAGCTGGCGGTCTACCTGGAGGAGAACCAGCTGGACTTCGTGGCCCAGATCGATCCGGACGCCTTCGTACGCTGGATGTTCCCGCGCCTGTTCCGCGACCGCCTGCCCCGCTACGAGCGCCTGGCCGAGCAATACGGCTACACCATCACCACCGACCAACTGGCCCAGGTGCACAACGAGGCCCAGTTCAACCAGTTGATCGAGCAGGCCCTGGCGCGCCGCCAGGAGTGAACGGGACCGCGCGCCCCACCGACCCAAGACCCCTGATCGGACCGGACCTCGAGCCATGCCCCTTGTCGCCCATACCGAACTGCCCACCTTCCAGCGCCTGAAGCAGGAGGGCCAGACCGTGCTGGCGGGTGCCTACGCCCTGCGCCAGGACATCCGCGCCATGCACATCGGCCTGCTGAACATGATGCCGGACGCCGCCCTGGCGGCCACCGAGCGCCAGTTCTTCCGGCTGGTGGGGGAGAGCAACCAGATCGCCCAGTTCTACCTGCACCCCTTCACCCTGGATGCCCTGGAGCGGGGCCCCAAGGGGCGCGAACACGTGCGCCGCTACTACGAGCCCTGGGAGAAGATCCAGGAGGAGGGGCTGGACGCGCTGATCATCACCGGGGCCAACGTCACCCAGACGGATCTCTCCCTGGAGCCCTTCTGGGAACCCCTGATCCAGGTGATCGACTGGGCCTACGAGAACGTCACCTCCACCCTCTGTTCCTGCCTGGCCACCCACGCGGTGATGCAGTTCCGTTACGGCCAGACCCGCCGACCCCTGGGCTTCAAGCGCTGGGGGGTCTATCCCCACCGGGTGGTGGACCGGAATCATCCCCTGGTGGCCGGGGTGAACACCCGTTTCGACGTCCCCCATTCCCGCTTCAACGAGATCTCCCGGGAGCAGTTCGAGGCCGCCGGCCTGAAGGTGCTGGCGGAGAGCGGGGAGGCCGGGGTCCACCTGGCGGTGAGCGAGGACCAGTTCCGCATCGTCTTCTTCCAGGGGCACCCGGAGTACGACATCATCAGCCTGCTCAAGGAGTACAAGCGGGAGGTGCGCCGCTACGCCCAGGGCGGCCGCCCGGACTACCCCCCCATCGCCCAGAACTATTTCACCCTCCAGGGCGAGGCCATCCTGGAGGAATACCGGGAGCACCTGAACTGCGCCCTGGCCCGGGGGGAGACCCCGCCGGAGTTCCCCGAACGGCTGATCACCCAGCAGCTGGACAACACCTGGCACGACACCGCCGAGGCGGTGATCAACAACTGGATCGGCAACGTCTACCAGTCCACCCACATCGACCGCAAGAGACCCTTCCGCGACGAGGTGGATCCCCAGGATCCCCTGGGACGGCGGCAAGGTGACTGAACCCCCTCTCCCAGCCCACAAGGAACCCGCAGCGAACCCCATGGCAGATACCACCACCCATGCCACTTCCCACCCCCCACGCCCGGTGGTGGAGCTCTACGCGGCCATCACCGGCGACGAGGACGCCCGTGTCTGCAAGGACATCCCCGAATCCGCCTGCCGTGTGCAGCCGGCCAGCTTCTTCATCCACCTGATCTCCAACACCGCCACCAAGATCGGCGACGAGCTGGCCAGCGCCAAACTGGTGCTGGCCTGGCTCATGGCGGCCCTGGGGGCCCCGGCGGCCCTGGCGGGACTGCTGGTGCCCATCCGGGAGGCGGGGGCCCTCATGCCCCAG